>JAPLEF010000132.1 GCA_026391525.1 Sphingobacteriales bacterium | reverse complement strand
GTACTAAGTTCTTTTTTTTGAACAATGTTTGCTCAACTTGATCAAGTTATCCTACAGTAAAACACATTTTAGTAACTTTACTTTAACCATAGGGGAATTGGCATTATGACAAGCATTAACAATAAGGTAAAAATTATTTATAAAAAAATATCAAGGATCCCCAGGAATGAACTTTTATTCAGATTAAAAATTGGGGCAAAAAAATACTATGCCGATTATCCGGCTACATCAACCCCAATATTCGGTTTCCCTTTTTATCGAATGCCATGCAGTTGACTCCTGAAAAAATAGCAATGCTGGAAAAATATCCGCTATCTGAATTGAATATTTCTCTTGATGGAGCTACCAAAGATGTTGTTGAGGCTTTTAAAACCGGTGTTGATTTTGATAAGCTATTAGAAACACTAAGCCGACTTCAAAATAGTAAAATCAGTGCTAAAGTAACGGTTACGTTTGTGGCACATAAAAAGAATATTCATCAGTTGCCAGAAGTATTGAACCTGATAAACCATTATGGCATCAAATCGGTTTATGTGAGTAACCTGCTTTCATTTACAAAAGATAATCAGGATCAGGTTTTGTACAGTAATGATGGAAATGCGGAAGCAGAAAAAATATTTAAGGAAGCGATTGCAATAGCGCAGAAAAATAAGCAGGTGCTGGAATTACCTCAACTGAAACCCAAACTGAAAGGTTGCCAGAGTGTGGAGTCTTTTTTTGTAAACCACAACGGAAATGTTTCGCCCTGCGATTTTCTGGCAGTAACCACACCCTTTACTTTCATGGGTGATACCATTACCAATCCACCCGTTGTTTTTGGAAATGTGCTTTTCGACGACCCAATGGAAATCTACCGTTCGCAAACTTTCGTATCGTTCCGAAACAAGCACCGCCTGGCAGAAGACCTACCGGAAGTTTGCCTAAACTGCATTGATGCTTACGGATTGATGTGCAGCAACAGAACCGTATATTCCTGAACCGATATGCTCCATAGCATCTGATAAACCTATATTTGTAAGATTCAGGTTAGGCTAAGTTTTCACATACAAACCCTTGCATGGCGATTGACAGGATTTATCTGGTGTGCACAAAAAAAGATTTCTACTTTGCGAGAGTAGCCCTTGCGAGTATCCGTTACTGGAATGAATCTATCCCCATCAGCCTCATCAAAGATCAAACCTACGGTCATTTCGATACCCATGAACTGGAAAAGAAATTGAAAGTGACCATTGCAGAATCATCAGTGAAAAACATGGGCTACTATGCAAAACTGCTTCCATTTATTGAAGGAAGTTCATCGCAAAGCATTTTTATCATGGATGCCGACTGCTGCTGGTGCGGAGATATTTGTGAATTGCTGAAAACAGAAACGGCAGATTTTATCGCCGACGGCTATGATCCCGAAAATCGCACAGTAGAAATGGAAAGATGGTATTTCAAGCAGCCCTCATTCAATCAGAAATTTCCAAATTACCGGTATCCGGGTTTTTTCTTTAATGTAGGTCATTTTGTATGCAACCCATCCATTTTTTCATTGCGTGATTTCACCGATTTGCTGGTTTGGAAAGAATATCCTGAACCGGTTCATCGCGACTGTTTTTTTCATGAACAGGGGATGCTGAATTATCTTGTTGCAGAGAAACTTTCGCATGGTTCCATAACTTACCGCAATATTCCTTTCCACCGCTGGGGATGGGATAAGGAACTGAAATCAATAAGCCTGTCAAAACTTAAACAACATCAACCCTACCCTTTTCTCATCCACTGGTACGGTAAAAAAAATGGGTTATTGAGTACATTACCTGTTAGCAGTATATTGAAATTTTATGAAGATTATTATTACAGTCTTTTACCCAATGGCACTCTTAAAAAACAGGTAAGCCGGTTAAGCAGAACAGCATCACACTTTCCTGCCTGGCTTTATGAAACCGCTAAAACCTGCTATTATTTTTTGTTTAAAAGAAAATCATGAAAGGAAATATCAGGCGCATCCTATATTTTATGGCTTATCCGTTGCTGATGTTCGGAATGGCAAGGAAATTCTTCAGGATGATGCATCATTTTTCTGTTCATTATCAGGATGAAAAACTTTGCCGGAAAATTTCACCGGAATTGAAAGTACAGTTCGGGCCTTTTAAAGATATGAAGTATGCCAGAGCTTTGGCTGCAGGTAGTGCCATTTTACCAAAGCTTACGGGTACTTATGAAGATGAACTGCATCCGTTCATAGAAACGATGATTTCACAACAACCTGAAATGGTTATAGACATTGGATGCGCAGAAGGTTACTATGCCAATGGAATGGCGTTGCGTTTACCCGAAACCGAAGTTTGGGCGATAGATACGGATACTTATGCGCTTGAACTCTGTAAACAGAATGCCATTGCTAATCATCAGCAAGCAAGTATTAAAACCAATACGAAAATTGATTTTAGTTTATTACCGGCAAATCTATCTATCGCAGTAATTTGCGATTGCGAAGGATATGAAAAGGAACTGTTTAATCAACACGCTATAGCCCATCTTACTCGTGCTAACCTGCTCATTGAATTGCACGACTGTAACGATGATGAAATATCGAAAATATTGTTGCCCAGATTTAAAAAAACTCATCAGCTTACCCTCATCAAAAGCAATCCGAAAAAAAAGTGCAGCGATTACCCGCATTTGCAGAAATATCAATCCTGGCTCCACGACCGATTGTTAGACGAACGTAATGGTATTATCATGTATTGGGCATTTTTAGAATCAAAAATCCTAAACGGTTCAATTAAGACTTAATTTTATGAACCAAAAACCTTAACATGGTATTCAGGAAAATCAACAGCAGGGCTAAAACCCTTAAGGACACAGGATTTAGCAATGTAGCGAATAGTATTGGCGGACGATTTGTAAACAAAGACGGTTTGCCGAATATCCGAAAAACAGGGATACCTTTTTTTGAAAGATACAGTTGGTTTCATAGTATGCTGGAGATGTCGCGTACCCAATTTTTTCTCACGATCCTGGTTGCTTTCATCGTTATCAACAGCCTTTTCGCCATCATATATTATCTGCTTGGGGTGGAACACCTTGCCGGAATGAATGCAGAAACTGAACTCCAAAAATTTGGAGAAGCTTTTTTCTTCAGCACACAAACTTTTACAACTGTTGGTTATGGACGAATAAGCCCAACAGGATTTTTAACCAGTGCCATATCTTCTTTTCAGGCATTGATTGGGTTATTGGGTTTTGCAGTGGCAACCGGACTGATGTATGGGCGGTTCAGCTTGCCCAAGGCTTATCTTAAGTTTTCAACCCATGCATTGATTACTCCCTTCAACTCCGCACAGGCATTGATGTTGAGGGTGGCACCTTTCAAGAACACTGTTCTCACCGATGCAGAATGCAAGCTTACTTTAGGAATTACGATGGAAGAGAATGGCAAATCCGTTAACCGGTTTTTCCCTTTAGACCTGGAATATACAAAAGTGAATGCGTTAACAACGAGTTGGACGATTGTTCATCCCCTGAATGAAAGCAGTCCGTTATACCAGTTCAGCCAGGCCGATTTTGAAAAATCCACAGGTGAGATCATCGTGTTCATCAAAGCCTTCGACGACAAGTACAGCAATACGGTGGTTTCCCGAACTTCTTATACTTTTAATGAATTGAAATATGGATATAAGTTTCTGCCGATGTTTCACAGCGATCCCAAAGAAGCCATCACCATTCTCGACCTCTCAAAAATTGATGCATCAGAAAAAGTAGAGTTACCCGAGTTGGTTACCGCTTAAGGCTGTTGATGATGCCCGTAAATTCAGTTGCCACAAGGCTTGCACCTCCAACCAGACCACCATCCACATCGGGTTTGGAAAATATTTCAGCAGCATTGGATGCTTTTACACTTCCTCCATACAGGATAGATATGGATTGTGCAACTGTTTCACCATACTGTTTACTGATCACATGGCGGATATGTGCATGAATTTCCTGAGCCTGTTCGCTACTTGCGGTTTTACCGGTTCCGATTGCCCAGATTGGCTCATAAGCAATTATCACGTTCTTCATTGCCGGTTCAGAAAGATGAAAAAGAGATTCCTTCAGCTGAGCTTCTACATAACTGTTCTGGTTACCTGCTTCTCTTATAAAAAGTGGTTCGCCGCAGCAAAATATGATATTAAGATTGCTTTCCAGTGCCAGATCAACTTTACTGGTTAGAATGTTATGGTCTTCATGAAAATACTCCCTTCTTTCACTATGCCCGATAAGCACATATGGGATGCTCATTCCCATTAGCATCTGTGCACTCACTTCACCGGTATATGCTCCGTTTTTTGTAGCGGCACAATTTTGTGCAGCCACTGCGAATGCCGGGTTCCCAGCGGTTAGGATTTGTACTTTTTCGAGATATGGGAATGGCACTGCCAATAGCACCAATTGATCACTCGAAACGGAAATTTCGCTTTTAATGATTTCTTTAGTTAGTGATTCAGCCTCTGCTAAGCTAAGGTTCATTTTCCAGTTGGCAGCAGCAATTTGTTTACGCATTTGAGCTATTATTTGTTTGATCGAATAATTGTTTCAGCATATGGATATCGTTTTCATTGAGCTGTTTCCCTTTCATGGCCATCCATTTATTGATATCGCGAATGGCATTTTCAAAGTTATAGCGGGAACGCCCCCACGTAAAATGATTAGTAAAAGCAGGTGTCAGCACTTCGCCAAATATATTGCAACAAACACCAACAACTGATCCGGTATTGAAAGAACTGTTGATGGCAGCTCGACTGTAATCGCCCATGAGCAGTCCGCACTTTGTTCCCGCAGGAAACCGTTCCCCATCCTCTTCAATCCGGTAACTTACCATACCTGCATTGTTTTTCACATTGCTGTTGCTGGTACCAGCTCCTAAATTACACCACTCTCCTATTACACTATCTCCAAGATAACCATCATGAGCCTTATTGCTGTACCCAAAAAGAACTGCATTCTTAATTTCTCCTCCAACCACACAATGCGGACCAATGGTTGTTGCCCCATAAATTTTTGTGCCCATCTTAACCGTAGCATTTTCGCCAATAGCTACTGGACCTCTGATTAAACAACCTTCCATCACTGTTGCATTCTTGCCGATATAAACAGGCCCTTCATTAGTATTGATGATACAATGCTCCATAGTAGCACCGGGTTCCAGAAACAACTTATGATTACCGGAATAACGGTTGGTTGATGAAATGGATTCAGAGACCCGTCCCTTGGTGAGTAATAAAAAATCATCCTTCAAAGCCTGATCATTATATTGAAAAATCTGCCAGGGATGGAGTAAAGAAAATGCAGTTGATGAATGAAATCCTTTCCCTGATGAAGCAAGCGATACCAATGCTGATGCATTATCCAAATTAGGAATCAGATGGGCAGGCATTGAAACGGAATCAGGAAAATCGGAATAGATTTGAATTAGATGTTGCCATTTCTCCCTAATGGTAAGAATTCCGATTCTGATATCAGCAACCGAGCGGGTACAGGTGAAAGGTTGCAATCCGGCCCGGCTTTCCTGATCAGTAAGATGGATATTCATAGGTTTAAAAATAAGCACTAATTGAACAATGGCTGTTCTTTTTCGGAGATAAAAAAATCCCCCGGCGAACCGGGGGACAATTTTTTTTCTTTAAAAAGTAAATTACAGCTTTGTAGCCGATTATTTTTGTTTCTTTTCGTAGCGCTTATTGAACTTGTCGATACGTCCTGCTGTATCCACCAATACGTTTTTACCGGTATAGAAAGGATGTGAGGTATTTGAAATCTCCAGTTTGATTACCGGATATTCTTTACCGTCTGCTTCCCATACGATAGTTTCGGAACTGTGCGCGGTTGAACGGCTGAGAAAGGTAGTACCATTACTCATATCCTTGAAAACCACTGTTTTGTAATTGTTTGGATGAATACCTTGTTTCATTTTTTTAAATTTAATACGGATTTTGCCGTATAGTTTTTTAATAAGGAGGCAAAATTAAGGAAAAAGGCTTACAAAACAAGGAAAATCTAGCTTTTCATGTTCACCATTTGCAGGGCGATGCCGATATCCCAGGTTTTACTGGCTTGAATCACTTCCTGCAGGTCATCAATTTTCTTTCCGGTGATACGGATGATATCATCCATAATGGCCGCCTGAACTTTTAGTCCGCTGTCTTTGATGAGCTTAACTATTTTTTTGGCATCTTCCTGTTTGATGCCATTCCGAACAGGTACTTCCTTTTTAGTGATTTTGCCGCTGATGAAAGGTTCTTTACTCAGGTCGTACACTTCGGCAGCAAGGCCTTGTTTCATGCTCCGGCTGATCAGCACATCAACAATCTGCTGGATTTTCATATCACTATCTGCTTCCAGATTTACTTTAAAATCCTTTTTGTTGAGTTCAATTAGCACATGAGAACCTTTGAAATCGAAGCGGTTGGTGATTTCTTTGCTCACTACGTTCACTGCATTATCAAGTGTTTGAAGGTCTACTTTACTGACCATATCGAATGAAGGCATTGGTTATTTTTTAAAAGTTACACTAAGCATATTGATTACTTTAAGCTAAATTATTTTTTTTCAGAACCCCATTTTTTAGCCACGATCATCAGTACCACTCCGGCTATGGCCAGAATTATTGCAATCAGTTCGGCCTGCGTAGTGATAAAACCGGCATAATTGTAGCCAATATTCACCCTTATCCTTTCAATAAAAAATCGCTCAGCACCATTTAAAAACAAGTAAAATCCAAACATCACGAGCGGTGTTTTGATTGATCTTCTCATCGTCCACATCAACAGGAAGAGCAGCGAACAGATAATGGTTTCATATAGTGGTGTTGGAAATACAGGTTGAGGCAGCACCCTATTGTGTTCATCGCGGATACCCGGCATCAGGATGCCATCTTTATTTACATTTTGAGGGTAACTATAAGCGAAAAGCCAATCGGGTAAGAAGGATGGGCCCTTCACTGAGCGATGAGGTACCTGAGCAAGATTGGCATAGGTTCTGTCGGTAACAAAAACCGATCGGCCACTATCGGAAACACTGCCTTCCAGAAAATAGGAAGCATTTTTTTCAAGTGCTTTTTCGAATTCGCCGGGTTCTGCCAATCTAACCTTACCCTGATTATCGCTAACATAGGCACTATTATAAACCCCCCAATCACCATCTCCGGAAACCTGGCAGCCTATTCGGCCGATGGCATAGGCAATCATCAAAGCCGGTGCCGCAGCGTCGGTGAGGTGTTTCACTTTGATGCCCTTTTTGTAGGCATACCAGCAGATAGCTATGGATGCAAGAATCAGTCCACCATAAAATGCCAGTCCGCTTTGTGAGAATAGCCGGCCAATAGGATCTGCAATGAACTCATCCCAATGCTCAAAATTATCAAATAGTTTGGCACCGATGATACCGAATACCAGACCGAGGATAACGATATCGCCTACCCGATCATGAGGCCAAATGCGTACGATTCGTTTTTCTGGCTCTTTAAGTTTTTGCTTGTATTTATCATACCATTTAAAACCGCCCATCACCAGGGCGAAAAGAATACCTCCTGCAGCATTCCCCATGGACGAAAAAATATATTCCTGCGCATTCATCTGTTCCGGTTTGGAAAATAACAATCCTATAAGCTTATATCCAAACACAAACCCAACTAATGCATTTAAAAAGATATCCATCAAACTGGCAGGTAACCCTACAGTGATGGATTCTTCGCGTGGCAACATCAACCCTTGTTTTTCCTTTCGTTTAAGTTCGATCGTGATTACCCATGCAGCAGCAATAAATGCAAGGGCAACCATAAGTCCGAATGTATTTAAAAAAGCAAGTGCTTTCCATTCTACACCAAACCAGTCTTTAAAAACATAAAATAAATTGGGATACATCAGCGATTGTTTTCCGGCAAGTTCATGAATAACATGCAATATATTCTTTCATACGCTCAATAAAAAATCCTCCACCCAAAGCATTGCCTCGGGGAAGGATATTCAATTACGTCAGTAATTAATTACAATAGGCTTCAAAAGCACCTGTTAGGTTGTCGGCAATCATTTGTGCAGAACGTCCTTCAATGTTATGGCGTTCGATCAGATGCACCAATTGTCCATCTTTAAAAAGAGCGATGGCTGGGGAAGATGGTGGATAAGGCAACATATGTTCTCTTACTTTCTTCACTGCTTCAATATCAAAACCGGCAAAGCTGGTAGTGAGGAAGTCGGGTTTTTTATTGCCATTCAAAACCGCCATCAACACACCCGGCCTTGCAGTTCCGGCGCTACATCCACAAACAGAATTGATCATCACCAATGTGGTGCCTTGTGCTGACAATGCGGTTTCTACTTCATCTGCGGTAAGCAATTCCTTAAAGCCATGGTCGGTAAGCTCTTCCTTAAACGGTATTACAATCTCTTCGGGATACATATTTATTTATTTAGAATTGGAGAATAGGCAAAATTACAACCTTCCTGAAAATTTTCAATCGAAATTATTCAATGTAATTTAAGAGCAGAGCGACACATTGTCTGTTCGGCCTTAGATATTTGCCATTTTGTCGCTACTAAATTGAACTATTCGTAATACTGACATAAAAAATTGCATTGGACTAACATTTGATTTACCTGTGGAAAGCAAATTAATCAACTAAAAAAACAAGCCATGACACTCGTAAAAGTTAACAACCCCATCAACAGGTCGATCGAAGGAATGATGAAAGAAATTTTCAACGAATTCCCTACAGCCTTAAGCAAAACCTTCCGTGAAGATGTTTTACATTTTCCACCGGTAAATATCACTGAAATGGAAACTGCTTATTTGCTGGAAATGGCAGCACCTGGTTTTGAAAAAGCTGATTTTAAAATCAAGCTCGATGGAAAATTACTCAGTATCAGTACTGAGAAAAAAGAAGAAACCCAATCTACCAATGAAAAACTGATCCGGAAGGAATTCAGCTACAAGGCATTTAGCCGCAGCTTCACCATCGATGATAAAATTGATATGGAGCATATCAATGCTAAATATGAAAACGGTGTATTGAGCCTTGAATTACCGAAAAAAGAAAACAGCAAAACTGCTGCAAAGGAAATCAACATCCAATAATTTATAGTGATTGTACATACAGTTGGTAACCTTTCAAAAGGTGAACCTCCCTATTCCTGGGGAGGTTTTTTATTTGCATCCTTTTTTACGCCTGGTATCTATGATGTACTGTATTTTCCATCCGGCGCTGTTACGAATCAATTGAAATGAGTTTACCCCGCAGTGACTGAATATTCCCTTAAAATAAAACTGATAAGGCGTCCATGCTATCCCCAATGGACCATCAACTTTTACCACATCAAACTTCACCTGTTCATCAAGCGAGCCTGGTGCAGCAATGCCAATGGCATGTATGAAGGCTTCAACGGTTTCATTCCTTACCATCGGTTCGCCTGTTTTGCTTTCAGCGATAGTTTGTAAGATAGCACTATCAGCAAAGCATGAACGCAGCAAAGCGGTATCGCCGGTTTTCATGGCAAGAAATAAATGATTGATGGTGGCCTGGATAGAATCGGTTGCTGTTTGTGCATGATTTTTTTGGCCAATCATCATCGCAAATAACATGATAAACAGCTTTTTCGCCATAATTAGTTTCGTATTATTTATAGCCCAGAATCTTCAACATGCTTTGTGCAGTTTGTTCTTTCGCATAAACCCAATCAACGAGTTTGCCGCTTTTATCATGACCTACAATGATATGCTTGGGTGAAGGGATCATACAATGTTTGATTCCACCATATCCACTGATCTGATCCTGATAGGCACCGGTATGAAAAAATCCTACATATAAAGGTTCGCCATCTTCCAGCTTGGGTAAAAAAACTTCATTGATATGTTCTTCCGAATCGTAGTAATCATGGCTATCGCAGGTAATTCCACCCAGTACTACACGGTGGTATTCATTATCCCACTTGTTGATAGGAAGCATCAAAAATTTCTCGCCTATGCCCCAGGTATCCGGTAGTGTGGTGATAAAGGAAGAATCGATCATATACCAGGTTTCGCGGTCGTTCTGCATTTTTTGACCGATCACACTGTAGATATGAGCCATGCTCTCTCCCACCGTATAACTTCCAAATTCTGTGAAGATGTTTGGCATCGGAACTTTATTCCTCATACAAGCCACCTTGATATTCCGTACGATTTCGTTGATCATGAATTGATAATCGTACTCAAAGCCTAAGGAATGTTTGATCGGAAATCCACCGCCGATATTGATAGCATCCAGTTCCGGACAAATCTTCTTCAGCTGGCAATACAGGTTGATTACCTTATTGAGTTCACTCCAGTAATAGATGTCATCTTTGATGCCTTTGTTCAGGAAGATATGCAGCATTTTCAGCTGAAAACGGTGTTCGTTGCCTTCAATCTTATCTACATAAAATTCAAGAATATCTTTTGCACGTATGCCTAACCGTGAAGTATAGAAAGGAAAGTTCGGTTCCTCCTCTGCTGCCACCCTGATACCAAGATTAAAGGGCACTTTTACTGATTTCACATAAGCCCGGAGTTCATCAGTATTGTCGAGAATCGGAATCACATTCTTAAAACCACTGTTCAGTAATCCTGCGATTCGTTGCGTATATGGCTTTTGCTTGTAACCGTTGCAAATGATAAAAACATCTTTGTTGATCTTCTTTTTGGCATATAATTTCTTGATGATATCAATATCATAGGCATAAGAAGTTTCGAGGTGGATATCGTGTTTAAGCGCCTCTTCAACAATAAATGAAAAATGTGAACTCTTGGTACAATAGCAATAATGATATTTCCCGGTGTATTTGTGTTTCTTGAATGCCGTGGCAAACATGCTTTTTGCCTTATTGATCTGCTTACCGATTTTAGGCAGATAGGTAAGTTTCAGTGGTGTACCGTATTTATCAATCAATGCCTTGATATCCTGCCCATTGTATTGTAGGTAGCCATTCACCAGTTTGAAATCTTCCTGAGGAAAATTAAAGGTTTGATCTACCAGATCGCTGTAGGTATTGTTCAGTCCTGTTGTGCGCATGCGCTTATTTCAATTTAATGGGTTAAGGGCCACAAAGATATACCATCACCAAGTACAACAAATAAAAAAACCGGATACCAAGGCATCCGGAATATTAATTTTTTGCGATAGTTTATTTTACTGAAGCCACCAGCTTTTTGAAAGATTCGGGCTCATTCATCGCCAGATCGGCAAGTACCTTGCGGTTCAGGTCGATTTTCTTTTCATTAAGCTTGTTGATGAATTGGCTATAGGTCATGCCTTCCTCACGCACGGCGGCGTTGATACGGGCGATCCATAACGTACGGTATTCACGCTTTTTAAGTTTGCGGCCTACATAACTGTATGTAAGACCTTTTTCCATTACGTTTTTCGCAACGGTGTAAACATTTTTACGTTTACCGTAATATCCTTTTGCGGCTTTTAAAATTCTTTTGCGGCGAGCCCTGCTGGCTACTGCATTTACTGAACGTGGCATATCAATTTTTTTAAAAAGTTAATCGAATGGTTAATTACATGGGCTTATTTCATACCCAACAGGCGCTTTACAAAGTGCAGGTTTGCATCACTTACGGTGCCATCTAAACGCATGTTTCGTTTGCGCTTAGTAGATTTTTTGGTAAGGATGTGACGTTTGAAAGCTTTCTGGAATGTAATTTTACCTGAACCGGTTACTTTAAAGCGCTTCTTTGCGCTGCTATTGGTTTTAACCTTTGGCATCTGATAACTTTTTTTAGTTACTCCCTGCTGGCGTTCCGAAATATCCGGAAACTTATGGGGCCTTGTGGGAAATGTGTCCGAGCCGGTTTTATCCTTTTCGGGCGGCAAAGGTAATGATTTCCTCTATAATTACGTCATAAAAAGGCTGATAATTTTAAAAAAACGCCTATAATCAGTCACTCATCATTTTTTTAAAGTATTCAACCCCCTTTTCACGGGCAAAAAGGATATTCCTTTCCGGGATACCTTCAGGGTTGGGATGCGAATCTAAAGCCTGCTCCACATCATCTTCCCGCAACAGATGCAACATCGGATAAGGGGAACGGTTGGTATAATTAGCCGGGTCATCGGCTGTACTTCCGGCAAAAAGATAATCCGGATGAAAACTGGCGATCTGGTAAACGCCTTCATATCCTTCCTGCTTAAGCAACTGTTCTGCAAGATCAACCAGGTTTAGATAATCGGTGAACCGGATGAATCCTTTGTCAAATACCAGCAAGAGGGTTGCTATTTCTACATGGTTGTTCAATTGTTCAAAACATAGCGCAAGTGACGCTAATGCTTCAGCCAAAGCTTTTGCAGGTGAAACTTCGCAGGCTATCGCTTTTGCTTTGAAAGGATTTGCTGCAAAGGGACAAAACTGGCAACCGATCACCACTTTTTCCACCCACTGCAAGGTTTGTGTTTGAGCCTCCTGTTTATCCATATAGAATATGATTGATTGCTACTCACCCATCCCTTCCGCATCGCTGCTGTTGCTGCTGTATTGAAGCATTTCATTGATGGCGCTGATTTCTGTGGCAGTAAAAAAACGCCATGCTCCGGGGGCCAGGTTACCCAAACTGATATGCATGATTCTTATCCTTTTCAAACTGGTTACCCGGTAACCGAGTGCCTCGCACATCCTGCGTATCTGCCTGTTCAGCCCCTGTTTAAGGATGATCCGGAACCTGTTGCTCCCTTCCTGTTTCACAAAACAGGGTTGTGTAACGGCACCGGGTATTCGCACACCACTGCGCATGTTTTTTATGAACTCCTGATCAAATGCCTGATCCACGGTTACCAGGTATTCCTTCTCATGGCCGTTACCTGAACGTAAAATCTTGTTTACGATATCTCCGTCATTCGTAAGGAATATAAGCCCTTCTGAAAGTTTATCTAACCTCCCTATCGGGAAAATGCGCGATTTATAACCAACAAAATCGATGATATTGGTCTTGTCTTTCAAGTCAGTAGTACAGGTAACCCCTTTTGGCTTATTGAGCATGATATAAACCGGCACCAACTTTTTGCGTAAAGGTTCGCCATCTACACGAACATCATCGCCTACCTGTACCCGGTTGCCCTTGCTGGCATCGCGCCCGTTGATGGTAACCCTGCATTCTTCTATATAGCGATCTGCTTCCCTGCGGCTGCAGAATCCGGTGTCGCTGATATATTTATTCACACTGATATCCATAATCCTTCAAATGCAACAATCCGTTAAAGGCATTTCATAAAAAAAGGCTTTCGAAAAAGCCTTCAAAAAATCTGTTGATTACTGGTCGCTTTCTTTTACAGGTTCGGTTTTAGGTTCTTCAGTTACCTGCCCCATTCTTTCACTGGAAACCAGCTTGCCCAATTCTGATCCTTTTTTCTTCTGCTGAACTTTGGGAGCAAACATCACTAACATCCGTTTTCCTTCCATCTTGGGTAAACCTTCCAATGCTCCTACTTCTTTGAGCCTGTCGGCAAATTTTAAAAGTAATAATTCACCACGTTCCTTGAACATGATCGCCCTTCCTTTGAACTGCACATGCGCTTTCACTTTATCGCCTTCTTTCAGGAATTTCTCTGCATGTTTCACTTTGAATTCAAAGTCGTGATCATCGGTATTAGGCGTAAAACGAATTTCCTTCACTTCACTGGTTTTGGCTTTCGCCTTCATTTCTTTCTTCTTCTTCTTCTCGTCGTAGAGGAACTTGTTATAGTCGATTATTTTACAAACAGGAGGGTTAGCGCCGGGTGAAATTTCAACAAGATCCAATTGTTGAGACTGTGCAATTTTCATGGCATCGGGAGTTGCAAAAATGCCAGGTTCTACGTTATCACCAACAAGCCTTACTTCAGGCACTTTGATCATGTAGTTGGTACGGTGTTCTTGTTGTTGTTCTTTCTTAAAACGGGGGTTGAATGTACCCCTTGGTGGTCGTGGTGGAAATGCCATTTAATTGATTTGGTTTACAATATTTTTTTAACCTTACACTGCCTTTCGTTCTTTTATTTCGAGGCTGAGTTCGGCAACAAATTCTTCCAGGGGCTTTACACCCAAATCTCCAATACCCTGACGGCGGATTGCCACTTTTCCTTCATTCATTTCTTTCTCCCCGATCACCAGCATATAGGGTACTTTGAGCAATTCGGTGTCTCTGATTTTTTTTCCGATCTTCTCGTTCCGGTCATCTATTTCTACACGAATATCCGCTTTTTTCAGGGTTTGCAAAATTGTATTTGCGTAATCCATAAATTTATCGCTGATAGGAAGGATTTTCACCTGTAAAGGCGCCAACCAGGCCGGGAATTTACCCGCATAATGTTCAAGCAAAAAACCGATAAAGCGTTCATGAGTTCCCAGTGGCGCCCGATGGATAATCAATGGTACATCAGTGCTGTTGTGCTGATTGGTATAACTGAGTTTGAACTTATTGCCACTATTGAAATCAACCTGGTTGGTGGCCAGCGTAAATTCGCGCCCGATGGCACTCCATATCTGCACATCTATTTTCGGGCCATAAAATGCCGCTTCATCCTGCACTTCGATATACGGTATGCCTGATGAAATGAGCACCTGCCGCACCATTGTTTCTGTTTCCTTCCAAAGTTCAGGCTCATTAACGTATTTCTGTGCAAGTTTTGCAGGATCATGTAAACTCAGGCGCATCACATATTTATCGATTCCGAAAATGCCGAAATATTTAAGATACATTTCGTTTACAGCCCTGAATTCATCACCAAATTGCTCCTTGCTGCAATAAATATGGGCATCGTTCATGTGTAAACATCTTACCCGCATGAGCCCGAATAATTCACCACTCTGTTCATAACGGTAACAGGTTCCGTATTCTGCAATACGATACGGCAGATCCTTATAACTTTTAGGTTCTGCATCGAAAATTTTATGGTGATGCGGGCAGTTCATGGCCTTGAGATAGTACTTTGTTCCATCGAGTTCCATTGGGGGGAACATACTGTCTGCATAGTACGGCAAATGACCGCTGGTGAGGTACATGCTTTCTTTGGCGATATGAGGCGTTACCACCCTTTTATAGCCTGCAGCTGATTCAGTTTCTTTAGCCAGTTTTTCGAGTTCCTCGATGATGATGGTTCCGTTGGGCATCCAAAGCGGTAAGCCCTGGCCAACATCATCATCCATGGTAAAAATGCTCAGCTCACGGCCAAGTTTGCGATGGTCGCGCTTTTTAGCTTCTTCGAGCATAAGCAGGTATTCATCCAGTTCTTTCTGGTTGGGGAAACTCACTCCATAAACACGGGTAAGTTGTTTGTTCTTTTCATCCCCTTTCCAATAAGCACCCGCCACACTGGTAAGCTTAATCGCTTTGATGGCGCCGGTTGAAGGGATATGTGGCCCACGGCATAAATCGGTAAAACTTCCCTGGGTATAAAAACTGATTTCGCCATCGGTGAGGTTGCTCAGCAAATCGAGTTTGTACTCATCTCCCTTGGCTGTAAAGTATTGAATAGCCTCAGCTTTGGGAATTCCTTTACGTAGATACGGATTGTTTTGCTTGGCCAGCTCTATCATTTTTTTCTCGAGAACAACCAGATCTTCTTCTGTCATTTTGGTATCGCCAAGATCCATGTCATAGTAAAATCCTCTGTCAATGGCCGGCCCTACCCAGAATTTCGCCTGAGGGAATGTTGTCTGCACTGCTTCGGCCATAAGATGTGCGGTAGAATGCCAGAAAGTAGACTTACCATCAGCATCATCCCAGGTAATCAATTTAAGGGAGGCATCATTTTCTATAGGGCGCGATGCATCCCATACCTCACCGTTTACCGCTGCTGCGAGTACTTTTCGGGCAAGGCCTTCGCTGATTGATTTGGCAATATCCATTGCACTGGTTCCTTTGGAAAAAGGCCTGATAGCTCCATCGGGTAATGTTATCTGTATCATAAACGGTATAAATTCAACAATTTCTGAATAGCAAATTTAACGAACTCTTAGCTAATCATCCATTCAATTGTAGCATTCAGGCATAAATCATTGCTATTTTTGCAAAGTCATAACCCATATGAGGCATGCATAAAAATTTACTCTTCTTTTTTACTCTTTTTGCTAATGCCATTTGCCAGGGGCAGAATTTCACCGGCCAATGGAAAGGCGAATTTCTGGATAAGAGCAGTATTTCCTGGGATAGCGACAAATGCGATTATGTACTTGAACTGGAAGTAAGCGGCACTAAAGTAAAAGGCTTCTCTTATACCTATTTCACTGATGCAGGCAAAAAATTTTATACTATATGTCTGCTGGAAGGTTTCATCGACAAGAAAAAAAAGTATCTCGAAGTAAAAGAAATACAGCGCACCAAAACAAATGTTCCCCGGGAAATACGCAATTGCTTTCAGATTCACCGATTGACATACAGCAAACTTGGCAATAACGAGCAAATACAAGGCAATTGGATTCCGGCTCCTAATCAGAATGGTGATTGCGGATTTGGTACCACAGTACTTTCCCGCCGAACTTTAATCAATAGTTACCCCGGATATAATAATTCAACTGCCAAAGCAGCACCTGAAAATAAGAAAAACCAAGCAAAGGGGAATGTTGTAGCATCAGTGCCAAAATCGGATAACAGCAACCGCACTGCAAAAAAGCAAGTCAATAGTGTGGTAAAAAATCCCGAACAGCTGAAGAAACACGGAACGGCGAAATCAGAATTATTGATTCCTGAAGAAAAAATGTTACCCAATCCGGAGGTTAAAAACAGGGCTGTTGCATCGGGTACAGACAAACTCGAGAAAAGGGTGAGCAAAGTAATCAAAACCATCGAAGCCAGGAATAAAACCGTGCGGGTAGACCTGTATGATAATGGCGAAATAGACGGCGATAGTGTTTCTTTATTCTATAACGGTAAACTTTTGCTTTCCAATAAACGGCTTACCACCAGGTCGCTTAGTATTAACTTGCAAATAGACGACAACCGCAGCATCAATGAACTGGTTATGTATGCCGAAAACCTGGGCACAATCCCCCCAAACACTGCACTTATGGTGGTAACGGACGGGAATAAACGCTATGAAGTGCGCATCACATCCGATCTCCAAAAAAGCGGCACCATCAATTTTGTTTACAAGCCCGACGAAATAGCAAAACCCTGATCAGAATTTGAAATTCCAGGTTACAGAAGGAATAATCGGAAAAATCGAAACTTGTTTTGCCTGAACCTGAAGTGTGCCATCATAGGGGCTTCCGCTTTGGTCGAAATAGATGAAATAAGGATTCTGTCTGCTGTACGCATTGTACACACTGAAAACCCATTCTGTTTTCCATTTCCGGTTGGCATTTTTCTTTGGAGTGAGGATGGCTGAAAGATCAAGCCGATGATAAGCAGGAACACGGTATTGATTGATGCGGCTATATTCTTGCGAAAGCACATTCCCTACAAAATAGAATCGTTGTGGCAAAGTAGTGGCGTTACCGGTTCCATAAATGAAGGTTGCTGAAAATTTCCACTTCTTATTGTGCTCGTAAATGGCAACCACACTAAGGTCGTGACGACGGTCGAATTTTGCGGGATATTTTTCTCCAAAATTCAAATCCGGGAATTTTCTCCAGGTCCAGCTCAAAGTATAACCAATCCATCCGGTTAAACGGCCTTTCATTTTGTTGATGAACAGTTCTGTACCATAGCTCCATCCTTTACCAAACACAAAGGAGTTTTCAGTATCATCCAAACTATTGGGTGTATACCCTTCCTTGTATTCAATCTGGTTATCCATACTCTTATAGTATACTTCTATAGAGGTTTCGTATTTATTGTTGTTGAAATTCTTGTACAATCCGGCAGCATACTGCCAGCTGATCTGTGGTTTTACTTTGTATGTGCTTGGCACCCATAAATCGGTTGGAAGTGTGGTGCCCGAATTACTCACCAGGTGAATGTACTGCAGGTTACGCGTAACCGAAGTTTTGATGGAAGTACCTTCATTGATTGCGTATCGCAGGGTAAGCCTGGGTTCCAGCCCTCCATAGGTTTTTACGGTTTTTCCTTTTTCATAAACAAGACTATCAATTCGGTTACCATCAATATCTGTAGTATAGATCTTATTGGGGCCTACCTGTTGAAATATACTATACCTCAATCCTGCATTCATTTGCCACTTGCCATTGATTTCCCAATCATCCTGAACATAAATCGCGCCTTCGTTGGCATATTTCACCTGGGCATTCAAAGGATTAAAAACAATAGAATCCTGCTTTCCACTTACCACGGAAGGCGTAAAGCGATGATGGGTATAAAGCAATCCGAATTTGAGTTTATGTTGCTGAACAGGATAATAATCAAAATCCTGTTTAAAACTCAGGTCGCGGATTCCGGATGCCAGTTTGATTTCGAAATTATTCTGCAGTGCAGCGAAAGTGAAATTGTAATCATTGTAAACTGCCGTAGTGTTGGCAAACAACTTATTATTGAATACATGATTCCAACGTAAAGTTCCGGTGGCATTTCCCCAGGGGATATTCACTTTGAGATCTTGCTTGCCATTCGAAAAATCGAATACATCCCGTCCAAAATAACCACTGAGATAAAGCCGGTCTTTATTACTGAACCTATAATTTACTTTCGCATTGAGGTCGTAAAAATAATAGCCTGATCCATAAAACTGGCTCGACTTTTTGATGAAAGGTTTTGTAAGTGCATCGATATAAGTTCGCCGCGCAGAAATGATAAAGGAGGCTTTATCTTTTTTAATCGGGCCTTGAAGTGAAATCCTGGAAGCGATCAACCCGATTCCACCTTCTGCCTGAAAAGTTTTATTGTTACCTTCTTTCATGGAAATATCAAGCACGCTGGATAATCGTCCACCATATTGGGCAGGCATCCCACCTTTGATGAGTGAAACATTTTTTATAGCGTCGCTGTTGAAAATCGAGAAAAAACCAAACAAATGGCCCGTATTATAAACTACGGCATCATCAAGCATGATGAGGTTTTGATCGGGTCCGCCACCCCGAACATAAATGCCGGCAGTTCCTTCACCTGCATTTCGGATACCTGGCAATAACTGAACAACTTTTAGCAAATCCACTTCACCTAAGAATGCAGGCACCGATTTGATCTGTTCAATGGGTAAGGTGACTTTGCCCATTTGTGTACTCTTCAGATTATTTTCTCTTTTTCGGGCTGTAACAATCACTTCCTGTGAAGTAGTACCTGCCGGGGTAAGTTCGATGTTGATGATTGTATCTGATAACAAGTTCAGCTCAAACTCAGTAGTTTGATAACCTATATAAGAAGCGATGATACTATGAATGCCTTCACTTAAGGTGAGCGAATAGAATCCGTACTGGTTGCTGGTTAGCCCTTTGGTATTCCCTTTGATGGTGAGCGTAGCGCCAATAAGGGTTTCGCCACTGTATTGATCTCTGATATAACCGCTGATGGTGTGCAGTACTTTTGATTTTTTTGTGGGGCTGCTTTGTGCAGTTACAAAAAATGGCGCCCAAAATACTAATGCAACTGATAATAATGTTTTCATAAAGGGAATTGTAATAGGCTACTGGGCTATGATACTGTCTTTTACTTCCCCGCAATGAAGCATACCGCCATGGTATTTGGGGTGATTTTTTCCGAGATAGGGATTGATGATTTCCCTGCTATTGCTGATCCAGTTTGCAGGTTCATTTTCATTGAATGCCATCGGGCAATTGATCAGATACAAAGTAGGCCCTTCATAAAGGATGGCTTTGAAAAACCCCGGATACATGACACTGCTCAAACTGCTGAAATCGCGGCGCATTTCGGTGATATCAGTTTGGTTGAGTAAAGAGATTGCATTCATCCTGATATCAGCAATGGTTTGCATCACCGTGGCAAATACCAGCGTTGTGTCCTTATTAAATACAGTACTATCGATTGCAGCAAGAGACAGCAAAAGACTGTTGGTATGGATTCTTATGGCAACAGTATCGGGTTGTACGAAAGCATCTTTCACTTTCAGGTAGTTGTTCACTACATTATTCACCGATTGATTAAAAGCTGCTGTGTGACGTGATAATTTTATGGGCGCCATCTTTGGAGGCTTCGGCCCATGATTTGTTTTGCGAAAGCCAAACCAATACAAAGCAAAAACACTGGCCGCAATCAGCAAAAAGAGAGTCGATTTTTTCATCACACAAATTTAAGTGTTTTCAAAAGTGGCTGAAAAGAATAATGATCTTTTTGGCGCGGAAAGGCATTAATTCATGATGAAGGGTTAAAAAATAGTCTCTTTCCTATAAACATGTCTGTTATGGCATATAATTGAGTTATTTTTGCAAAAATTTTTAAGGGATGTTGTTAGGTTTACAAAATGTGACTTTTGAATTCGGTGCGCGCACCATTGTGGAAGATGCCACCTGGCATATTCAACCCAATGAAAGAATAGGATTGATTGGTTATAACGGTACAGGAAAATCTACTTTGCTGAAAGTATTAACCGGACAATACAGCCCGGCAAAAGGGGCCGTTGAAAAGGGACGTGAAACCACGATTGGATTCCTGCACCAGGACCTGTTAGGTTTTGATACCGACGATTCCATACTTGAAGTTGCCATGGGAGCTTTCGAGCGCGTGAAGCAGTTGGAAAAAGAGATCGAAATCATGGGAGAAGAGCTGGCGAAAACCGGTGATGAAAAGCTGGCACACAGTTATGCCGATCTTTTACATGAAATGGAAGTGCTCGATGGTTATAGCATTCACCATCGTACAGAAGAGATATTACAAGGTCTTGGTTTTAGCAATGCCGATTTACAAAAGAAATATAAGTTGTTCAGTGGTGGATGGCGGATGCGGGTATTGCTGGCAAAGATGATCTTGCAGCATCCTGATGTATTATTGTTGGGTGAACCTACCAATCACCTCGACTTACCAAGTATTGAATGGCTGGAAAAATACCTGATCCATTATCAGGGCGCTGTAGTGATTGTATCGCACGACCGTTTTTTTCTCGACAGGATGGTGACCAAAGTGGTAGAACTGTATCAGCAGCAACTGCATTTTTATACCGGCAATTACAGTTACTTTGAAACAGAGAAAGCTTTAAGGATAGACATGCAGAAGAAGGCGTTCGATAACCAGCAGGATTATATCAGGCAACAGGAAAGGTTTGTGGAACGATTCAAAGCAAAAGCCAGTAAGGCTGCACAGGCACAGAGCATCGTAAAAAGGCTCGATAGGTTAGAACGTATTGAAGATGTGGAACTGGAAAGGCCGAATATGAAGATCAATTTCGCTGTTGAAAAACAACCCGGCAAAATCATCTGCACTTTAAAAGATATCAGCAAGAAATTCAAGGATGTAGAAATTGTAGACAGCACAGGAGCAGAAATAGACCGGGGCGATAAGATCGCACTGATCGGTGCAAACGGAAAAGGAAAATCAACCTTGCTTCGAATCATAGCTGGTACCGAATCTTTTGAAGGAGAAAGAGAATGGGGATATAATGTGGTTGAATCTTTTTATGCGCAGCATCAACTCGAAGCGCTGAATCAAAACAACGATATCCTGGAAGAAATGAAAGAAGCCAGAAGCGGGAAAAACGATCTCGAGTTACGCAGTTTACTTGGCGCTTTTCTGTTCAGTGGTGATTCGGTAGAAAAGAAAGTAAAGGTGCTTAGTGGTGGAGAAAAGGCCCGTGTGGCTCTTGCCAAAACCATTGCCAGTAAAGCCAATTTCCTGATGCTGGATGAACCTACCAACCACCTGGATATTCATTCGGTAGATTTGTTGGTAGAATCCTTGAAGAAATATGAAGGCAGTTTAATCCTCGTGAGCCACGACCGTTACTTCATCAGCCGCCTCGCCAATAAGATCTGGGAGATTGAAGATTTAAAGATCAGGGAGTTCAAAGGCAGCTATGCGGAGTGGGAAGACTGGAAGGAACGCAGAGCCAAGGCAGAAGCGGAACAACGCAAGAATCAAACAGCTCCTGCTGCCGTTGTCACTGTTCCATTAACAGAAAAAAAGCCGCAAGCAGATAAGCAAAACGATGCCAAAAAAGAAATTCAGAAACTGAAAACTAGGTTTAAATCTGTTGAAGAAAAACTGGCACACTTGGCGGAAAAAAAATCTTTGCTTGAAAACAAACTTGCCGAACCTGATATTTATAACAACAAAACTAAATTCCAGGAAACTGAAACCGGTTATCAACAAGCATTGAAAGAGTGGAGTATGGTAAATGAAGAATATGAAACCCTTTTTGAGCAGATCATGGCACTAGAAGGCTAAACCTGCCTTTTAAAAAATGAAAAATTAACGTAGCAAACCGGCTGCCGCTTGCAGGGCTACCCGACTTTGATAGAACTTGATTTTGGTTTCAGTAAGTTTGATGCCTGCTTCGATCACTTTGTTTTCGCGGATGTTGAGGAGGAATAAAGAGCTCTCCCCTCCCCTGAAACGTATTTCTTCTCCACGCAGTAAAGTCTGGTAATTTTTATAGGCATTTTCGTATATGCGTACCTGTTGTTGATACCCTGCCAATTCATTGAAGTAATAATTCACTTTATTTTCAATCTGCTGTTGTGTCATGCTTATTTCAAAACCCGTTTCCTGAATTTTTAGGCGTGCGATCTTATAAGCGGCCCTTCCCTTGCTGAACCTGAGTGGTACGCCGATATCAATACCGAACTTATTGTTGTTTTCATAGAAACCTGCCGTATTGGTGCCTTTCCAAACCTCATAACCCCGGTTGAGTACATTGGCCCTTAGGTTTACAATTGGAAGCAGTTCCTGGAATTTCAGTTTACGGTCTACTTCCAGTACATTCATCTTGAAACCAAAGTATTTGAGTTTGGGATGCGTTAAAGGAATTGCAGCCAGCAAATCGGTCAAGGAAGGAAGGGCAATCGTATCGATACCTATTTCGTTCCATCGGGTATCCGATACTGTTTGGTCGGGCAGGATGTAATAACTGTTATTCTCTTTCCAAAGAAAATTGGAAAGCTCTACAGCGGCATTTTTCGCATTTAGTATCGCTTCGGCTTCTAAGCCTTGAAAAGATTGTAATTGTGATAACGCTTCAATGGTATCAATGGCAGGCCGATCGCCTAACTGTGAAGCTGTTTTGATCAGCTGCAACCTTGCTTCATTCACTTTCACGGCATCCTGAAGCAATTGCCGGATGCGTAAAGCTTTTACCCAGTTCCAATAGGCATAAATTGCCTGATCGAGCAAATCGTTTATGATCACCTGGCGTTCTGCATAACTTTGGTTCCTGAAAATTTTTGCCTGTTGCAGTGCTGCCCTTCTCGGATCGATAACCAGATTTCTTGCTAACGAAACTGAGATGCCGGCATAACTGGTTTTTCCGAAAGTGCTTTCCGAATTCAAGAATTCGCCGGTATTGTTTTCCAATCCTGCTTTCAGCTCAATGCCATACCAGGTGGGGATTTTAAGTTCGGGGTTGGTATGTTGATAATAACGTTTGCCATCAAAAGTTTTCTGATCGCTGTTGAGATAAAAATAGGGGTCAAAGGCGCCTCGTGCTGCTAAAATTTCAGCACTTGCCATCTCTATGCCAATATCAGCTTGTTTGATAACAGGATGATAAGTTCGAACGATAGCCAGAAACTCTTCGGGTGTAAGCATATTGTTTCGGCTGGTATCCTGACTGATGCCGGCAAAACTGTAAAGGAAAAAGCAAGCACAATAAATGAGTTTTTTCATGAAATCGAAGATGGGCATAGATTATTTGGGTTTGATTTCGGTGCCCGGTTCCCCGATATAATATTCAGGAGGGAATCCGTTTATATTTCGCCACAACTCGTACCATATCGGCACATCTTTCAACAAGGCCATGGCTTGTGCACCTGCACCATTGCGAAGTAACTTCGGCCAGCGTTTATCGGTAGTGTCTTCGGCAATAAGTACCCGAAATTTACCATTATAACTCGATGAGGTTTCAACAGCGGCAACCTTGCCCCCAAAAGTTCCATAGGAAGCTTCAGGCCAACCGCTAAAAACCACTGCGGGGAAGCCGTCGAACATAAACCGTACTTTTTGTCCTTTTACAATCAAAGGGATATCCATCGGCCTTACATAAATCTCAACCGCATATTGGGCATTATCCGGAACTATTTCAACAACCATTTCACCCTCTTTCACAATCTCACCGATACCCGCTTTTTTTGCCTTTACAATTTGTCCGCTTTGTGGAGCCGTGATAAAATACAGTTTACTTCGGATATCGTAATTCATGTATTGGTTGTTGAGTTTGGCCACATCAGCTTCGCCTGTAGCGATATTGGAAAGTGATTGGAATTTTTCGCCGCTGGCCTTCGAAATTTTTTCATTGTATTCTTGCTGAGCACCATTAAGCTCAAGTTGCAACACGCCCAATTCCTGCCTCGCGTTAAGCAGTTTTATTTCTGCGGAGGTTTTTTTAGCCATGGCATTCTGATAACTCAGGTTACGTTGTTCTAATTGAGTTAATGAAACCAGCCCGCTATCGTACATCATTTTCTGGCGACGGAATTGTTCGGTTGCGATATTCATATCATTCTTTGCGGCCAACAATTCCATGCTATCACTCTGCAGTTTCATCCTTTGCTGGCCGATCTTATTTTGAATCTGAGCAATTTTTAAAGCCTGTGCCTGAATAAGAGCGGCTATTTGCTGATCGGCAGTTCCGGCTTTATTCTTGTAATTATTGATACTGATTTTTTTCGATTCCAATTGTTCCTTTGTGCGTTCCAGTAAAGCAGGATCGAGGTAATCGTCTTTGATTTCCGACAATTGAATGATGGTGTCGCCGGCCTTTACGTAATCTCCTTCCCGAACATGCCATTTGGCGATTTTTCCTGGTATAATCGTATTCATCTGTTGTGGGCGGTCTTCCTGCTTAAGTGTGGTAACTGTTCCACTGGCCCTGATATTTTGGGTCCAGGGCACAAATAGGATGACTATCAACCCGAGCAATATTCCCAACAGCCAGTAACGTACTTTACTCCGGTGGGTGATTTTATAAATATGCCGGTACGATTTGATGGAAGAGTCTTTCAACTCATCTTCAATCTTTGTATTGAAATAATGACTCATAATTAATGCTTGATAAGGTGTGCAATGGAGACCCATTTCCCTATTGCCTTGATTTTACCTTCCTCTAAAAAAATTACTTTATCGCATTTAGCAGCAAATTCTACATCATTACTGCTGATGAGAATGGTTTGATTCGGTGAATGATACAATAGAAAATTGATGATCGATTGCTTGGGCTGATCTTCAATACCTTCAAAAGGCTCTTCCAACAATACGAGCCTTGGATGATTCACCAATGCACGTACTAGTAAGATTTTTTTCACAATCTTCTCCGATAGTCGCTTACCTGCAGGATCCAGATGAGTCATCAATCCATCAGGCAAGTTAGAGAGGTACTCTTTTAGTCCTACTTTTTCTGCCGTAGCCATTATGGTTTCAACAGTTATGGCCTGATTACCCATACTGATATTTTCAAAAAGTGTTCCTTCAAAAATATCCTGCTGGCTGAGCAGTATACCCATCTGCGATCTTAATGATTCCATCTTATAGTTTACAATCGGTACCTGATTGATACTGATATTGCCTTCAAAATCACGGAAAGCACCGGTAAGTAAACGAAGCAAGGTAGATTTTCCTGATCCGGCTCTACCCATCAGACAAACTTTTTCATTTGATACGATATCAAGTGAAAGATGGTCGAATACGGGATGCATCTTATTTTCAGTGTAATCGAATCGTAATTGTTTGATTTCAATAGAGAGCCCCTCATTCCCTGATGGAAATTCAACCATGCCATTGTGCTCAACAGGCATTTCAGTAACCTTCGCCAGTTTTTCAACAGCTGTAAGCACATCATACACACTATCAATATTCATGACTAGTTTTTCAACCGAATTGATCACCATCAGGATTACAATTTCTGCGGCAATAAACTGGCCGATATTAAGTTGTTGATTCACGAGCAGGATACTTCCTACAATCAGCATAGCTGCTGTGATAGCTATTTTGAAAGCAATGAGGGTCCAGTATTGTTTCAATAATACCCTGAAGTGTACGGTACGGTTGTCGAGATAGCCGGTAACCAGCTTATCTGTTTTATTGATGGTGAGCGTTTGGCTTCGGGAGAATTTGAAAGAATTGATCACTCTGGCCATTTCCTCCAGCCAGCCAGCCACTTTATATTTGAAATCGCTTTCTTTCAGACTCGATTCCATACCCTTAGCACTTGTGGTTTTGAGAATCAGGTAAATGAGGGTAACCAACGTTAATCCAAAAAATATAAAAACAGGATGGTAAAAACTGAGGAGCAGTAAGCCGAATAAGATCTGAATAGATGCAGCGGGAATATCGAGCAACAGTTTGGATATACCTTTTTGTAAAGACACCGTATCAAAAAACCGGTTCACCAGTTCGGGCAGGTATTTACCATCTAATTTTTGTATGTCGAGTTTTGGTATCCGGTCCGAAAACTCTAAAGAATATCGTACAAACAATTTCTGTTGTACTTTTTCGATGAGTTTCATCTGGTTTACCTGAAAAAGCCCGCTAAGAAAAACGCCGCCAACCACTAAAACAATCAAGAAGATAAGGGAGGCTGATATGGTGCCTCCAAGCACAAAACTTACAATAGATTGAATACCTAATGGCAATGATAATTGAATCAATCCATTAAAGATAGCGTAGAAATACACTGAAGAAATTTCATTTCTTTCCAACCTTATCACCTTAAA
>JAPLEF010000127.1 GCA_026391525.1 Sphingobacteriales bacterium | reverse complement strand
TTTGATTATTGCGGATGTAATATTATTGCTTTTTTCATTTTTCCATACAGACGAGTTCCACAAAGTAATTCGAAACTCGGGGTTTATTATTTCAACTATACTGATTCGAATATCTTTCTCTGTTAGTGGTATCATTAATAATATATTGATTGTTTCTGCTATTTTATTTGGACTTTTAATACTTTTTATACATAATAAATTTGAAAAGCAGTTAGCTGCGGAAATTGAAAAAAATAATGAAATTCAAGAATAAAATAATAGTGAAGTTAAAATGGTGAAAATTCAAGAGCAAACTGACCAATAAAAAAAAGAATCATTTAAAACTTTAATCAGAAAGAATGAGAAGCTACCAAGTATTATGAAAGGCCCTTGTCCCGATTTTTCGGGAAGTGGCGGTTCAGTAGTCCGCATCAGCAACTACCGGCAAGCAGGTTTTTGCTGAAAATCTCCAGCTCCGATAAGCCCGATATCGTTAATTGAAAATTTATAATTAGGTCAATTTATGAAACATTCGTTTGTTTACATTAATTCTGTTATCGATAACACAATTTGTAAAAGTGAATGCTCAGTATAGAGATAGTATTCATAAAAATTATAACAGGTTGGAATGCTATATACAATCATGCTAAGGAGAAATAAGACGTTACTTTTCGGTTCGATCTAATCTAATATACGCGATGTTTTCTTTGAGAGACATTGCCGGGAAGAAAATCAATTTTTGTTCTCTCCAACCTAACAGGTTTGGATGCCTCGTTTTGGAAAAAATGAAAAAATAGATAATACTGGATTGTAATCACATAATTTATATTAATTTTGGGATTATGATACCAAGAATTATTGAATCTTCTATCCAGAATGACTTATTTAAAGGAAAAGCCATTATAGTTACCGGCCCCAGGCAAGTGGGTAAAACCACTTTATTGGAAAAATTGAAAGCAACGAATAAAGTAAAAACTTTATGGCTGAATTGTGATGAACCAGATGTGAGGTTGTTGCTTGAAGATGTTACATCTACCAGATGGAGAGAAATCGTAGGAGATAATCAATTGGTATTTATTGATGAAGCGCAACGGGTTAAAAATATCGGACTCACTTTAAAACTATTGGTAGATAACTTAAAAGATGTTCAACTAATTGCAACGGGTTCATCTGCGCTGGAATTGGCAAATGAAATAAACGAACCGCTTACAGGACGCAAATGGGAATACCGCCTTTACCCTCTTTCAACTATGGAGATGATACAGTACACATCAAAGCTGGAAGAAGACCGTTTGCTGGAACAGCGTCTGATTTGTGGCTATTATCCCGACATCATAAACCACCCGGCCCAAGCACAAACCTCGTTACTTGAACTTTCGAACAACTATTTATATAAAGACCTCCTTTCGCTGGAAGCCATTCGAAAACCTGCGTTATTAGAAAAGATAGTAACTGCATTGGCATTACAAATAGGCAATGAAGTGTCGTTTTCAGAGTTATCTCAATTGATAGGAGCGGATCATAAAACGATTGAGAATTATGTTCAGTTATTAGAAAAGTGCTACATCATATTTCAATTGAGTACATTTAGCCGCAATCTTCGTAATGAAATCAAGAAGGGACGGAAGATTTATTTTTATGACAATGGTATACGCAATGCCATCATAAAAAATTTTAACCCAATCGGGCTGAGGCAGGACACTGGTGTATTGTGGGAAAACTATTTAATCAGTGAACGAAGAAAATATAATACGTACACCAAACAATTCGTAAACAGTTATTTCTGGCGCACTCATGCACAACAGGAGATAGATTATATTGAAGAATCCGGAGGCGTGATCAGGGCAACGGAATTTAAGTGGAATGAAAAAGCTAAGGTAAAATTCCCTGATGTATTTGCAAAAGCATATCCGAATGCTGTATTCAGCAGCATCAATAAAACCAACTATATCGATTTTGTTTATAAAGAGATGGATTAAAAGTAGGTTCTTATTCCTGGTAATGGCTAAATGAAAAAGCGACCCTCCGCACCTAACAGGTTGGGATTAAAAAATTATAGGAGGTATCAATTTTCAATCGGAAAAATATTTTTGATACCCTGATGGTATCAATTTCAAATCGGAGAATTTTTTTTGATACCCTGGAGGTATCAATTTCAAATTGCGGAATTTTTTGATACCATCGATAGCTCGGGTTTTCTCTCCAACCTAACAGGTTTGGATGCTTGGTAAAGAAGACTCGTTTTGGAAAAAATGAAAAATAGATAATGCGGATTGTAATACAGACAACATAACCTTGAATCGAGTAGGAAGTGAGGGATTATTTCCCTCACTGTCCTCTCACACCACCGTGCGTACCGTTCGGTACACGGCGGTTTGTTAGAATAATTTTGTTTGGTGTTCCGTTTTCCAATAGTAATAGTTGGCAAATCCAATGTAG
>JAPLEF010000186.1 GCA_026391525.1 Sphingobacteriales bacterium | reverse complement strand
TGAAAATAATTTTATGGTACGCTGTACTTTTATCTGGCTCAAGTGTATTAGGACAGGATTCCACAAATGTGATTGATCCTAAGCCAACCCCTTTTACATTTAGTGGTTATATTGAAGCATATTATCAATACGACTTTAATAAGCCATCAGATAATAACAGACCAGGTTTTATTTACAGCCACAACCGGCACAACGAATTTAACCTGAACCTGGGATATTTAAAAGGAAGTTATAATACAGAGATCATAAGGGCAAATATAGCTGTTGCAGCAGGCACTTATATGAATGCAAATTATGCTGCAGAAACAGGGGGATTAAAAAATGTATATGAGGCTAATGCAGGAGTTAAAATATCCAAAAAGATAAACCTTTGGCTTGATGCAGGTATTTTTTCTTCACATATAGGTTTTGAAAGTGCCGTATCGAAAGATTGTTGGACACTTACCAGAAGTATGATGGCTGATAATTCCCCTTATTTCGAATCAGGAGCTAAACTTACTTTTCAAAGCGATAATGAAAAATGGTTGCTAAGCGGGTTGCTGTTAAACGGTTGGCAGCGAATCAAAAGAGTTGATGGAAATTCATTGATGAGCTATGGCACGCAAATACAGTATAAGCCTGGTACTTCAATACTTTTAAACTACAGCACATTTATAGGTACAGACAAGCCGGATACTATCCGACAATGGCGCTACTTTCATAACTTATATACTATCATTAAAATTACATCTAAATTTAGCATCACCGCCGGTGTTGATATTGGATCTGAACAAAAAGTAAAGGGCAGCAATGCCATGAATACCTGGTACAGTACTGTACTGATATTAAAATATGCACCAAGTTCGAAATGGGCTTTAGCAGCAAGAGCAGAATATTACAATGATAAGAATGGAGTAATCATTGCGAGTGGAACTCCCAATGGTTTTCAAACAGCCGGATTTTCTGCAAATGTAGATTATGCCCCAAAGCCTAATGCAGTGATGAGGGTAGAGTTAAGATCTTTGAACAGCAAGGATGATATTTTTACAAGCGGCAGCGGTATAACAAATAGAAATACTTTTATTACTTGTTCTATTGCAGTGAGTTTTTAACTTTTATTCCCAGACGAGTCTCCTCTATTACAACTTGATATTATTGAACAAACTTTATATAGAGGGACTCGTTGTAAAAGAACTACGTATCTTACCATAAAAATATTCATGAAAAAGGCAAGTATTTTCACAGCGGTACTGTTTATGCAAGTGATAAGTTCCTGCAACACTAAAGAAAGCAATCCATTACTTTATGGAGAATGGCGGGGTGCGGAATGGTTGATTGAAGGAAGTGTATCTAACCGCAATGTAGCAGAAACCTATTTCAGTTTTGATCCGAACGGTAACTATAGTTTCGGATACGGAGGTACCATAGAAAAAGGAACTTACAAAGTGGAAAACGACATGCTATTCACCAAACCGGAAGGGCAGGCAGAAATAATGGTAAAAATCAGTAAGCTCACAAATGATAGTCTTGTTTTTGATATGAACCGCGGTGGTACCGTAGAAGTGTTAACACTGCTAAAGAAATAATATACTTCAGTTGTGAATAATATAGATAAACCTGTTTGAGCACCTAATACACCACCAGCTCATAAAACAATTCGGGCTGCATATATTTTACCGCTAATGTTTGCAGTTCTGTTGCCGTAACTGTTTTGATGGTTTCAACAGAATCATAAAAATAATTTTCATCCAGATTGTTCAGGATGATATTTTTCCATTTGGCCATAAGGTGAAACGGACCATCAAGTTCTCCCAGAATATTACCCAGCATATAATTTCTTACCAAAAGCAACTCCTCCTCTTCAATAGTATTTTCCCGCAAGGCTTTCATCTCCAGATACACTTCATTGATAGTAGCTTCGCATACTTTTTTTCCGGCTTCCGTACTGATTACCCAGGCGCTTTGCTGCAGGTGATTTTGCAGGTAACTGTAAATACCATAAGTGTAACCTTTGATCTCCCGGATATTGCTCATCAGCCGTGATCCGAAAAAACCACCAAACAGCGTGTTGAGTACGATCACTTTCTGAAAATCGGGGTGATGCCTGTTGGGAAATGGCGAAGCAATGCGAATAGCTCCCTGTACGGCTTTCGGGTCGTTTTCAATCCGGTATTTTTTTTCTTGAGCTGGCGTTGCCTGTATATCGGGAAGGGCTAGGGGCGAAATCACATTTTGCAGTTTACCAAAAACCTCATTCAGCATCAATGACATGTTATCAGGAAGGTTTCCGCAAACAAATATTTTGCAATGACCTTTAAGATAATGATCGTTATAAAACTGCCGGCAATCTTCCACAGTGATGGCATCAAGGTCTTCCGGTTCGGTATAAACGCCGTAAGGATGTTCGGGTCCGTAAATATAACTGTCGATAAGACGGGTGGCCACAAAATCGGCTTTTTGCTTGTTCACTTTAAGCCTTTGTTTGCTGTTCTGTTTGTAGATTTCCAGTTCTTCAGGGAGAAACAACGAATCGCTGAGCATCACTTTGAGAAGGGGTAGCATCTTAACCACATGTTTGCTAAGGGTATGCAACGATATCATCGCCGTTTCGTTGTAACACGACCGGTTGCAGTAAGCGCCATAATATTCAAAGGCTTCGTTAAGCTGAAAAGCATTCAGGGTGCTGGTGCCATTCTTCAACAGGAAGTTGGTGGCTGCTGCCAAACCTTTCTTTTTTTCAAAACAATTACCGGCTGAATATACCAGTTCGATTTGCAATACTTCCTGTGAGCCTGCATGGATGCTGTAAACAGAGATACCGTTAGCTAACAGATAGTGTGTATAAGGTTTGAGTTGAAAAGAATAATGAATAGGATCTTTGATCGCAGGAGTTTCTTTTCTATTTAATTTGTTCATGGCTGGTTGCTTAAGTAGTGCAGGGTACTGCAGTTTTCTTCACGGAAAATACGCTTCGTTTCTTCTCTGATCTGTTCAACAGTAACCGCCTGATATTTGGATAGTTCTGTGTTGATGAGATCGGCATCACCCAGCAAGGCATACATCGCAATACTGGCAGCGCGGTTCATCACACTCATGTCTTCAAAAGCCATGGCACTTTCTGTTTTGTTCTTCACTTTTTCCAGTTCAGATTCTGTTACGCCTTCCTGCAGGAGTTTATTGATTTCTTCCATCACTGCTGCTTCCGCTTCTTTCATTCCGGTTCCTTTCACCAGTTTCCCTTCGATGGTAAGCAAACCTGCATCCGTACTGCCGAGATGATAACAATCTATATTGCTGAACAATTGTTTTTCTTTCACCAAACTTTGAAACAGCCGCGATGAACCGCCTCCACTAAGGATGTCGCTGATCAGGTCGGCTGTATAATAACGCTGATCCATACGCGAAGAAATGTGCCAGCATTTGTACAACGCATCAAGCGGAACATTAGCCTTTACTTCCTGAAATCTTTTAGTAGTCTGTTCGGGTTCCTTTGGCAGATTCCGGTTATATTTTTCTCCGGGGGGAATAGGCCCAAACCATTTTTCTGAAAGTGATCTAATCTGTTCAGTATCTATATTACCCGCTACCACAACAATCGCATTGCAAGGGGTGTAATGTTTAAAGAAAAATGCCTTTACATCCTCCAGTGTTGCATCTTCCACATGTTTCAAACTTGCACCGATAGTCATCCAACGATAAGGATGTTGCTTATAGGCAAGGGTGCGTAAGGTGTGCCACACATCACCATATGGTTTATTGATATAATGTTCTTTGAATTCTTCACAAACTACTTTGCGCTGCACTTCAAGACTTTTCTTACTGAAAGCAAGACTTAGCATTCTGTCGCTTTCGAGCCAAAAAGCTGTTTCTATATTTTCTGCCGGAAGCTGGCAATAGTAATTGGTAAGGTCGTTGGTGGTAAAGGCATTGTTTTCGCCTCCGGCATTTTGCAATGGCTCATCATAAACCGGGATGTTTTTGCTGCCGCCAAACATCAGGTGTTCAAACAAGTGGGCGAAACCGGTTTTTTCAGGATTTTCATCCTTAGCCCCAACATCATAAAGTACATTCAGTACCGCCATGGGAGTGCTTTTGTCTTGATGCACCCAAACCCGTAAACCATTGGCGAGGGTAAACGCTTCAAATTGAATCATGCGGCAAAGTTAGGCAATGACCTGTTGAAAACATCAGCGGATAGAAGTGGTATAAATCACCAATTCTTCGATATTATGGTTTCTCCTGATGATCACTTTAATTTTTTTATCCGGCTCCTGAAGTAAGTTTTTATACTGTTGAATATTGCCTGAAAAATTATTATCCACTCCGATGATTTCGTCATCAAGTAAAAAACCTGCCTTATCAGCCGGCGAATCTTTTATGATGTCTTCTACAATAATTTTTCCATCATTATAATATATGGTGATTCCTGAGTAACCATAATCGAAGGGATCATTGAAATGTTTGTTAGGGAGCAGGTGTATTTCATGCTGAGGATAATTGATGATCAGGTTGAACCTGCGCAAGAGATCGTTGCCTATCAGTCCTCCCGTAAAAGGATAGGCAGTAACCCCAAATACGTCATTGTATAAATAAGTGGGCACCTGCCTGAAACGGTATGGGCCGATTTTCACTTCCTTTACAATGGTAAGACGCATCTGTGTTTTTCCACCCATTCCTTCCGCTTGGGTAATTACCGGCTTCCTTTTTTTACTTAGAATGGCACTATCTTTTGCAAACTTTTCACTCATCAGAAAACACAATCCTGCACCGGTATCGAAATAAAAATTGAAATCAACACGCCGATGGTCTTTCACCTGCATATATTGTATGGGCAATGCGGTAAAAATTGGACGAAGCAAGGTACCACCCGATGGATATTTCAGCGTTCCCTGAGTATATACTTCCATCTCATTGCTATCGAAGTTGAACTTAACAATATAGCGTGAGAAAAAGCTGTACCCGATCACCCCGTCAATTTTTTCACCATAAACACTGCTGAGCGCCGTATAGTCATTGATGTGGAAGTTCAGGTTTTCTGCTGTCAAACCGGGTAGCTTCAATTTTTTGTTATAGGTAAAATTTACTTTTCGTACACCGGCTATTCCGGTAACACTGATATCGCTTGCCGTAGTGGGAATATTAAATTCAACACAGGTGGACGAATCCAAAGAAATACCGGCACAACCGGTATCCATGATGAAATTCAGACTATCAGGAATCTGCTCAAAGCAGGCATTGATGATTACCACTCCACCACTGTATTGCCGAAATGGAAATCGGGTAATCAGTTTCGATTCAGGTAAATTGATGATTTCCTGAGCTCGGATGACCGGGCAAACCAGTAAACACATTATCGTCAATTGCACAAATCTCATATGCTTCTCCTCAATTTACAACCGAATGGCTGTACTTTTGTTATGGGTATAGCAAACAGCAGTTTAATTGTTGTTTGATTAGTAAATCAGGAATGAATATCAACACACTCTTTCAGAAAGCGCTCGACTTTCAATTTCTCTCTGTTGAAGAAGGCGTATTTCTATTTGAAAATGCTGCTTTGGCCGATTTGATGCTTATTGCAGATACCCTTCGTAAAAAACAGGTGCCTCATGGAAAAGTAACCTGGCAGATCGACCGTAACGTAAACACCACCAACGTTTGCATTGCCAATTGCAAATTTTGTAATTTCTACCGCATACCCGGCCATTCGGAAGCCTATATTACGGATATGGAAACCTATCGCCGTAAAATTGAGGAAACCATCCGTTACGGAGGCGATCAATTACTCTTACAGGGTGGCCATCATCCTGAATTGGGTTTATCGTTTTATGTAGATCTGTTCCGGTCTATCAAGGCTGAGTATCCGCAGATTAAACTGCATACACTAGGGCCACCGGAAATCGCCCATATCACCAAACTCGAAAAAAGTACCCATCGTGAGGTGATCAGCGCCTTGAAAGAAGCGGGGATGGATAGCTTGCCCGGTGCGGGTGCCGAAATACTGAACGACAGGGTTCGGCGATTGATCAGCAAAGGCAAATGCGGTGCACAGGAATGGCTCGATATCATGGCTGAAGCCCATCAGCAGCAGATCACCACATCGGCTACAATGATGTTCGGCCATGTTGAAACCCTGGAAGAACGATTTGAGCATCTCGTTAAAATCCGCGAAGTGCAAAGTCGAAAACCGGAAAACGCAAAAGGCTTTCTGGCGTTTATACCCTGGACGTTTCAGGATGCCGACACCTTGTTGGCCAAAATCAGAGGGGTACATAACCTTACCACTCCTGAAGAATATATCCGGATGATTGCCATGAGCCGGATCATGTTGCCCAATATCAAAAACATACAGGCTTCCTGGCTTACAGTGGGTAAAGCAATTGCTCAAATTTGTTTACAAGCTGGAGCCAACGATTTTGGAAGTATCATGATTGAAGAGAATGTGGTAAGTGCTGCAGGTGCGCCCCATCGGTTTACCAGTACAACCATTCAGGCATCCATACGGGAAGCAGGCTTTGAACCCCAATTGCGTAACCAGCAATACGAATGGAGGGAAATGCCGGAGTTACAGGAACAGGTGATTGATTATTAGTTTGTCTTTTTAAAATACATCTTCATGTCTGGAGCAAGAAAATGGTTCGGGTGGTTCAGGAAAATAGCCTTTGCTGAAGGGCTTTCCTTTCTCATTTTACTCGGCATTGCTATGCCATTGAAATACTTCGCCAATATGCCGATGGCCGTAAGAATTGTCGGAGGCTTACATGGTGCCCTGTTTGTAGCTTATATCGTTCTTGCATGGGAAGTAATGGGTTCGGCGAAAAAAAGCTACGGCTGGGTTTTTAAAGCTTTACTGGCTTCTATAATCCCGTTTGGCACGTTTGTGCTTGACCGTGAGTGGAAAAAAGAAGCAGCTCAGCTGCAATAGCACCAATAGGTATGCTTTCGGGATGTCTGCAGTAAATTAGTTTCCCCTCCTTTTGTTTGTTTGCCCGATTAATAAGAAATTTGCCCATGCAGTTTTTACAAAGAAACCTCAGCAAGAGTGAATTAATCAACCTCTACCGTGGCTTACTCCTTCCCCGAATGATTGAAGAAAAAATGCTGGTATTGCTCCGGCAGGGAAAAATTTCAAAATGGTTCAGCGGTATTGGCCAGGAAGCCATTTCAGTTGGAGCAACCATGGCGCTTGATGCTGATGAATGGGTTATGCCCCTGCACCGTAATCTCGGTGTATTCACTTCCAGGAAAATGCCGCTGCATAAGCTTTTCAAACAATGGCAGGGCAATAAAGACGGTTATAGCAAAGGGCGCGAAAGAAGTTTTCATTTCGGAAGCAAGGAACATCATATCTGTGGTATGATTTCGCACCTCGGTCCTCAACTCGCTATCGCAGATGGAGTAGCATTAGCCCACAAACTTCGAAAAGAATCAAAAGTGTCCATCGCTTTTTCGGGCGATGGCGGTACCAGTGAAGGTGATTTTCACGAAGCATTGAATACCGCAGCTGTTTGGGATCTGCCCGTAATTTTCATCATCGAAAACAATGGATATGGCCTCAGTACACCTACCAGCGAGCAATATCGCTGTAAAAACCTGGTGGATAAGGCTATTGGGTATGGTATGGAAGCCGTTCAGATTGACGGCAATAATATCCTCACTGTTTATGATACCATCCGCGGCGTTAGGGAATATTGTATAGAAAACCAGAAGCCCTATCTGATTGAATGCCTCACTTTTCGCATGCGTGGCCATGAAGAAGCCAGTGGCGTGAAATATGTTCCCAAGCATCTTTTTGATGAATGGGATGCCAAAGATCCTATCAGGAATTATGAAGCCTGGTTACTTTCTGAAGGTTTTTTAACGGCTGCGGAAATCAGTTCCATACGTGCTGAAACGAAAAACCATATTGAAGATGAATTGAAGATCGGTTTTGAAACTATTCCGATGAATGCCAACAGTGAAGAGGAACTGGCGGATGTTTATGCAACAAGAATACAGGCACCGACAATGCTGGTTCAAAATGAAACAGTGAACCATGATACAGGTTCCTGGGGTGTTGCAACAGAAAGAAAATTCATCGGCGCCATCAGTGAAGCGCTGGACCAAAGCTTACAGCAGCATCCCGATTTTGTGTTGATGGGGCAAGACATTGCTGAATATGGAGGTGCTTTTAAAGTTACCGAAGGCTTTGTAGAAAAATATGGTAAAGGGCGCATCCGGAATACGCCATTGTGTGAAAGTGCCATCGTAGGTACGGCATTAGGGTTGAGTTTGAAAGGATTCAAATCGATGATGGAAATGCAGTTTGCCGATTTTGCAACAGTGGGGTTCAATCAGATCATCAATAACCTCGCAAAGATTAACTACCGGTGGGGGCAAAACGCAGATGTGGTGATACGGATGCCAACCGGCGGTGGTGTAGGTGCAGGCCCTTTTCACAGCCAGAGTAATGAAGCCTGGTTTGTGCATACACCGGGACTTAAAGTGGTTTATCCTTCTACACCCATTGATGCCAAAGGATTATTGATTGCCGCCATCAATGATCCCAATCCGGTAATTTATTTTGAACATAAGGCGCTTTACCGAAGCATTTCAGGCCCGGTACCTGATGCATATTACGAAATTGAAATCGGCAAAGCAAGGCATGTTAGTAAGGGAGAAGATATTTCAGTGATCACTTATGGTGCCGGGGTGCACTGGGCGTTGGAGTATGCTATAAAACACCAGGACCTTTCGATTGATATCCTTGATTTAAGAACTTTATTGCCACTTGATTACGAAGCCATACGAGCTGCGGTAAAAAGAACCGGAAAAGTTTTGCTCCTGCATGAGGACACCCTAACAGGAGGTATCGGAGGTGAGGTAGCAGCCTGGATCGCCGAACATTGCTTTAGCGATCTGGATGCACCGGTGGTTCGTTGTGCTAGTCTCGACAGCCCAATTCCTTTCAATCTGGAGCTGGAAAAGAATTTCATGGCCTATTCCAGGCTCGATGAGGCGATGAACAAACTCATGGCGTATTAATAGGCCGTTAATCGCTTTGAGCATTTGGTGAATTGACCAAGTGGCAGAAGTAACCCAAAAAGCCATCAGAATTACTTTTACTGAAATAAAGAAAGGATATACACTGCTTTTGCTTTCTTCAAGTTATTGGCCAAATTAAAATAACGCTGTTAGCTGGGGAAAAACCTTTTAATTTCTTTAGTGTTTAATACAGTTGTCTGGTTCAGGTTCAAAATAGCTATTAAAATGGGCACTTTGCACCAGTGGATTTTTAGTTAGCCTTTCGTACGATTCAAAGAAACCTTCATCAATTAATTTGCTTTCGTGGGTAAGCCAATATCTATTGCTGCCTATATCTGCGCTGATATTTGTATAACCCAATTCAGCAGCCTTTTTCTTGAAATCTTCCAGG
>JAPLEF010000035.1 GCA_026391525.1 Sphingobacteriales bacterium | reverse complement strand
TTGATGAATTTTTCCGTATTCTGTATAAAATGCAAATCTGCGAACGATTTAGCTATTGAGTGTTCGTTTAACTTCATTGATATAAATAGGGAATTCCAACAATCTAGATATTTTTAACCTCTGCTCAGCTTGGAATTTACCCGTTAGCTTTTTTTTGTAATATTGACTAAATTTTGGTCGGGCAGTTTTGATTTAACTTGTTCTCATGTAAGCAATAAACTGTGAAATGAATATCAGCAAGAATTTTATTTTGTACTTTGTTTATCTTTTTTTATTTGGGATTTGCTGTTCCATTTTTGGAAACAGTATAATGGCGCAAACCACTTTCGATTCTCTGAAAAGAAACAGCAACCTAGATACAAGTTATCAACCTTCCAAAAAAGCCACATTGGTAACCGAGTTTGCGGAAGTAAAAATTTCAGGATTTATCCAGCCGGTATTGTACTGGGATAATAATATCGTATTGAACAACGATTTGTTTGTAACCTCGGAGATTCCCACAACAAAAATTACTGATATCGATTTCCAGCGTTTTCATTTGTCTGCGAATCAAAGCCGGTTGAGTTTCAATTTCAATTTTCCTAAAGCCGGGAAAAGGACAACCGCATTTCTTGAAGGCGATTTTTTATCCAGTACAAGAGGGTTGAATAGTTTTTTCCGCTTACGGCATGCTTATCTCACTTTTGGTGAATTTGTGATCGGACAAACCTGGACTAATTTCGGCGATGTAAGTGCTTCGCCAAATACATTAGATTTGGAAGGACCTAATTCAATGGCTGCATCCAGAGTACCTCAGATTCGATGGAGCAGGGATTTGAACCCCAGATTCAATTTACTGGTTGCGATTGAGGAACCTAAAGGTGATTACACAGCTCTCGATAGCGCAAATCCTATACGGTCGGCATTTCCGGAAATGGTGTTAAAGCCAAAATTTACCTTCAATGGCGGGCATTGGGCAGTTTCTATGATTTACAAACCAATTGTTTATACCGATAAAAATTTGTCTTTTAAAAAAAGTTTACCCGGTTGGGGACTAACCAGTTCTCTTTCTATAAACCTTCCGGATAAAAGGGAAAACCATCTGCTAGGTTTAAAAAAAAGGAAATTTAATCTTTTTGGCATCATGGGAAATGGAACTCAGGGCGCTGTTAATGATTTTGCCGGTTTAGGATTTGAAGCCATTCCAAAAGATAGCACTACACTCGAAACGCTTTTTTATGCAGGAGGATACATGTCTTTCAGTTTTGTAATGCTTAAGCGATGGTCTTCAACTTACGTTTACAGTTATCTTTATCAGGAAAAACCCGATTCCCGTTCTTCTATATTTAAACACAGCCACTATCTCTCAGGAAATGCCATTTATGCAATCAATAAATATTTTTCAATAGGAGCGGAGCTGTTATTTGGTGCAAAGGCAAACTATGATGATACAAGTGGCAGGGCCTTGCGGCTGATGGGTGTTGTTCGATTGCTATTCTGATTGATAGATTCCTTCTCCTTAATAACGCTTGTTAATTCATTTGCTTGCCCCATGCCCAAACCAGAAATGCAGGGAATGCCCTGGCCCAGGTGGGTACATCATGCCGGCCATCTTTTAATTCAAGGTAACGGATATCACGTTGTTCCTGATAACCTTTTTTGGTTAATTCGCTGATGAAACTTTGAGTGTCGTCTATCGCATCAATGATGCCATTATTATTACGGTCGGCAGTTTCATCTAAAGTTCCCACCTGGAAGAAAAATTTAACCCACGGGTGGTATTTTCCTTCCCGAACCTGCCGGTGCATGATGCGGTCGGTATCTTCATTGAAGTCTGCATCATCCTGGTCTTTATCCCTCCACCATAAAGAACCACTGAAAACCGCAGCCAGAGAAAATTCATCCGGGTTATTCCAAACGATATCCAGAGCACTGAGTCCACCTAATGAAAAACCTGCATATGCTTTCTGTGAAAAAGAAGTGATAGCATATTGTTTTCTGATGAAGGGCAACAGTTCTTCCAGAATAAAACGTTGATAGCGTGCAGCTTTTGCTCCTCTTCCTTTGTAATCCAGCACTTTTGCTGTACCGTATTCATTTTTACGGTCTGCCGAACAATGGATGCCTACACAAAGTATCGGCTGAATGGCTCCACTCCTATATTGTCTATCCAGTATTTCTTCAAATTTCATGGTGCGCAGATCCTGACCATCATTGATCAATAACAAACTGATGGGTTTTAACGTCAGGTTGAAATTGGGAAGATAGCAGTCTATTTTCACATCTCTTGCCAGGTGGATTGAAGTAAGCAGGTATGCTTCGGTAGACACAGTGATCGATCTGTTCATTGGCATAGCCTTCAAAAATACAAAAACTGTGGATTGCTTTCCATGGAAACATAATTTGTTTTATTGCCCCCTACAAAATATATTTGGTAACATTTATTCATTTTATTTCATAACAAAACCAGCAGCATGAAGAAAATTGGTGTATTACACGGCAAAGAAAGGAGTTTTCCTGAAGCATTTGTTGCCCGTATCAATAGCAAAAACATCCCGGGTATTATGGCGGAGGCAGTGAAGATCGACAAGGTAATGCAGGGTGAAGCCACAGATTATGCAGTGATTTTCGATCGTATTTCACAGGATGTACCTTTTTATCGTGCCTACTTAAAAAATGCCGCATTATGTGGTACTGCGGTGATCAATAACCCTTTTTGGTGGAGTGCAGATGAGAAATTTTTCAATAACTGTTTGGCTACAAAAATAGGCGTGCCTGTTCCCAAAACAGTGATCCTTCCATCCCGCGAACTGCCACCGGATACTTCGGCAGAATCATTTGCAAATCTTGCTTATCCTTTAGATTGGGAAGGGATATTTAATTATATCGGATTTCCAGCTTACATGAAACCTTTTGCAGGTGGTGGATGGAAAAGCGTTTATCAGTTGAACAATGTGGATGAGTTTTTTGAGAAGCATGCCGAAACAGAGCAATTGGTGATGATGCTTCAGGAAGAAATAAAGTTTGAAGAATATTACCGTTGTTATTGCATCGGTGGAAAATATGTACGGATCATGCCTTATGAACCTCGCAACCCGCATCATCTTCGTTATGTGGCCGATTTCAAGCCAACACCCGAAAAATATAAGGAGATGGAGGATATCGTGTTGCGGATATGCCGTTATCTGGGATACGATTTCAACACGGTGGAACTGGCCTTGCGTAACGGTGTGCCCTATGCGATAGATTTCTGTAACCCTGCACCTGATGCTGAAGTCACCAGCGTGGGCCAGGAAAATTTTGATTGGGTGGTGGAAACCGCAGCAACTTACGCAATAGAAAAAGCGATGGAGCATGTTGATGGCGCTGATAACCTCACCTGGGGCGAATACATCAAACGCAGTGCACAGAAACAAAAATTATTTTAACAGGGAAGGATGAGATCATTCCGTTTTTTCACTGCAGATCAGCTGTAAAAAAATAACACGCTGGATGCTAAAATGCTAAACATGCCTAATCTTTCTTATAAACATTTCACTATCGGGGTTGAAGAAGAGTATATGGTGATTGATCCGCTAACCAGGGAATTAAAAAGTCATGAACAAAAAATTGTACATGAAGGGCATAAAGTGATCAAGGATAAAGTAAAAGCAGAAATGCATCAGGCCGTGGTAGAAGTGGGTACGGATATTTGCGCTGATGTAGACGAAGCTTTCATGGATGTGGGCACCCTTCGCAAAACCATCAGTGGTATTGCTGATGAACTGGGGCTTTGGATGGGAGCCAGTGGAACCCATCCTTTCAGCCATTGGGAAAAACAGTTGATTACAGAACATGCAAGGTATAGCGAAATAGTAAATGAATTGCAGGAAGCCGCAAGAAGTAATCTCATTTTCGGTTTACATGTTCATGTGGGAATGGAAACACGTGAGATGGCTATCCATATTGCCAACACGGCCAGGTACTTCCTGCCACATGTTTTCGCACTTAGTACCAATTCGCCATTCTGGGAAGGAAGGCTTACCGGTTACAAATCTTTCAGGACCAAAGTATTTGAAAAATTTCCACGTACCGGTATTCCGGATGCTTTTAACAGCATAGAAGATTATGATAGTTATGTAAAAATGCTGGTGAAAACCAATTGTATAGACAATGCAAAAAAGATTTGGTGGGATCTACGGGTACATCCTTTCTTTAACACAGTAGAATTCAGGATTTGCGATATCCCCATGACTGTTCAGGAAACTACCGCAATTGCAGGAATTTTTCAGGCGATCTGCGCTAAACTATATAAACTCCGCAGCCAGAACCTCAACTTCATGATGTATAGCAGGGCGCTGATCAATGAAAATAAATTCAGGGCAAGCAGGTACGGCATCGATGGTAGCATGATTGATTTTGGTAAAGAATCGGAAGTGAATACCCGTGTACTCATTTATGAATTGTTAGATTTTGTGGATGATGTGATCCCACATCTGGGAAGCCGTCATGCCATAAGCCATGTACATAAAATGCTGGATGAAGGAACCGGAGCCGACAGACAACTTAAAGTTTTTGAAGAAACTAAAAGCCTTGAAAAAGTAGTAGACCTTATACATGCAAGCTTTTTGCAGGGATTATAGTTTGGAGGAAAAGGTTATTTTCATTAATTTTGCCGACTATTAATAAATGGCTACTTAGCTCAACTGAATAGAGCGTCCCGACACAGGTGTCGGGAAGGTTTTAGGAAAGAATGCAAACGCGAGTTGAAATAGTTTTTTTAAATGGCTGCGTAGCTCAACTGAATAGAGCGTCCCGACACAGGTGTCGGGAAGGTAGCTCAACTGAATAGAGCGTCCCGACACAGGTGTCGGGAAGGTTTTAGGAAAGAATGCAAACGCGAGTTGAAATAGTTTTTTTAAATGGCTGCGTAGCTCAACTGAATAGAGCGTCCCGACACTTGTGTCGGGAAGGTTTTAGGAAAGAATGCTAACGCTTTTGAAATAAATAAAATGGCTGCGTAGCTCAACTGAATAGAGCGTCTGACTACGGATCAGGAGGTTTTAGGTTTGAATCCTAACGCGGTCACCATTTAGTCCTGTTTTGCAGGACTTTTTTTTATGCATTATCTCTACATCCTATATTCAGCATCGTTAAGCAAATACTACATAGGCTACACGAGTACCGCACCTGAATTGCGGCTTCAAAAGCATCTTGCATTGCATAAAGGCTTCACCTCAAAAGCAACTGATTGGCAAATCGTTTATACCGAAACATATCCCAGCAAAGAATTGGCTATGCAAAGAGAAAAGCAACTCAAAAGCTGGAAGAGTAAAATACGGATTGAAGAACTCATCAAGCGTAGCTCAACTGAATAGAGCACTCCGCACTTGTTCGGAAAGGTTTCAGGTTTGAATCCAAACACAGTACAATTGAATACTGCATAGCAGGCTTCTTCAATGATTTCATTTTATTAGATAGTTTTCGAAAAGCGAAAAGAAAAAAGTAAAAAAATCAAACCTTACTAACTTTGCATAAAATATCAGATTAAATGTTAGATACTATCGAATCAGCCATTGAAGATATCCGAAATGGCAAATTGGTTATTGTTGTTGATGATGAAGATCGTGAAAATGAAGGTGATTTTGTTGCGGCAGCTGAATTAGTAACCCCGGAAATCATCAATTTCATGAGTATGCATGGCCGTGGCCTGATTTGTGCTTCGCTCACGGAAGAAAGATGTGTTGAACTTAACCTTCAACCCATGGTGGTAGATAATACCTCTCTCCACGAAACAGCATTTACTGTAAGCATCGACTTACTGGGCAATGGTTGTACTACAGGTATTTCTGCTCAAGACCGGGCTAAAACGATTAAAGCCTTGGTTGATCCTGATGCAAAACCTGAAGATTTTGGCCGCCCGGGACATATTTTTCCTCTCAGAGCAAAAAAGGGTGGGGTACTACGCCGGTCCGGACATACCGAAGCCACCATCGACCTGGCTAAACTGGCCGGAAAAGCTCCTGCTGGCGTATTGGTTGAAATCATGAATGAAGACGGAACAATGGCCCGCTTGCCTCAACTGATAGAAATTGCAGCCCGCTTCAATCTTAAAATCATCAGTATTAAAGATCTGATTGCTTTTCGCTTACAAACCGAAACCCTCATCCGAGAAGAAGTTAGGGTTGAAATGCCAACAAAATACGGTCAATTCGAATTGGTTGCTTTTACCCAACTCAATACCGGCGAAACGCATATGGCCCTCAGAAAAGGTTCATGGACTAAAGATGAACCCATTTTAGTTCGTGTGCACAGCAGTTGCATGACCGGAGATATCCTCGGTTCCTTAAGATGTGATTGTGGCGACCAGCTCCATCATGCCCTGGAAATGATTGAAACTGCCGGTAAAGGTTTATTGCTTTACATGAACCAGGAGGGAAGAGGAATCGGATTGCTAAATAAACTGAAGGCCTATAAACTTCAGGAGGAAGGCCTGGATACCGTTGAAGCCAATATCAAACTCGGTTTTGGGATGGATGAAAGAGATTATGGAGTTGGAGCGCAAATCCTTCGTAAGATGGGTGTTACCAAAATGAAACTCATCACCAATAATCCCCGCAAACGGGCTGGTATCCTGGGTTACGGACTTGAAGTGACTGAGTCTGTGGCTATAGAAGTTAAGCCAAATATCCATAATAAGAAATACTTATTCACCAAAAGGGATAAACTGGGCCACGAAATCCTCAACGGACTTTAAGGCGAAATAGTGGTAATGATCGGCAGGTCTGTTTTCTTTTCTTCAGCAAGTAGTTTACGTTTGCTTTTGAAAATGTCGATCACTTTATTCACATCCTTACGATAGGTCAATTGCAATCCGGAACGGTTGCGTTGGTTCAAAGTGAAGTCTATACTGCTCCTGTTAAATCCAACAACACGCAATGTTCCATCTTTATTGATCAACCATTCGATAGTGATATCTGGCGTAACCAAACCCCGCCGGTCTAACTGTTGCGCGTAAGTGGAGTTATTATAATCGAGGTTACCGCCTACTAACATTATTAATCGGTTGCTGAACAATATCTTCAAACCTGCACGAACATTAGCTTGTAACTGAGCTGCACTTTTCTGAAGATCTAGTGTTGGGTTGATATCGATATAAGTTGAAAGAACGCCATTAGTGGCTCTCTCTAATTCCCGGTTAAAGAAATTGGTAAGCAAACTGCTGATCATTCCACCGATGGTACTGGTGATGCTGGTAAATAAACTGCCACCTCCACCTTCTGTAAGGAAATTCTGGTTACCGATGATGAAAGTATTAAAAAGCAAAAGGCTGGCCACCTGCTTGTTCATCTCATTTTCATCATTTTTGAAATCAGCCAGTCGCTTTACAATGATATCATCTCTCCTTGCTTCACTTCTTTCCGGCAACAAAAATTCAAACTGCACATATGGTTTCTGAAGTACACCGGTAAGATGAGCTATGATAGTGATGTCTTCTTTTTGTTTGAATCCGCCGCTTGTAGAAAGCCCGCTGATATCTACATTCTTGGCAAGGTATTCGGCATCAATGGAAATAATAGCTTCGTATGGATCTCCATTCCAGGTAATGTTTCCCTTGTTGAGCGTAAAAGGTTTCTTAAAGAAGGTTTGGAAATTAAAAGTATACTCTCCTTTGGTAAGTTCATAATTGCCCCTCATGCTTAATGGTTCATTGTTGCCAACCCTGATACTGATCAATCCATTGCCTTGCCCCTTAAGGATATCGCCTGTTTCTTCATCAAGAATGACATCCACTTTGCAGGCGGGATTGGCTTTTACATTCAGATTCACAATGATATTGGTTCCCGCCGAAATACGTTGTTCTGCCATTTCACTACCATATTGTATGAAGTCGATGTAATCCACCTGATTACTCTCTTTACCGCTGGTTGTTGGTAGATAAATATGGCTGCTGTCGAGGATGCTGGGCTCGCCATCGATAGTCATAAGCAAGTTAGTTAATGGCCCGTTGATACTTAGTTTAGCCCTACCCGTTATATTGCCATAAAACTGGTTGTTATCATATTTTGTAGTATTCATCAGAGCTAACTTCCCTGTTTCCAGTTTAATGTTTTCAAAAAGAAGCTGATCAAAAAAACGATGCCTGATCTTTCCGCTGATGGTAGCTGTACGTGCCACGCTGTCTTTCAGCCGGATCAGCCCGAGGTCGATAAGGTCATTTTGTAGGGTTAAACTTTGATCGCTGATCCAATATCGGCACTGGGTATAGCCTACTTTTACCACAGCATCCCTGATATCAACTTTCCCGGTAAGGTACTGGTGTTCTGCGTTTCCTGATAGTTTGAGATTTGTGGCCACATCGCCTTTCATCTCACTGAAAACGGCGCCCAGATAGGGTTCCAGGATAGACAGGTTGAGATGTTCTGCATTAAGGTTCGCGTCAAGTTGACGATCGGATGAATCGTTGATAATGTAGGTGCCTTTTAGTGAAAAAGTATTGGTAGTATCCTTGCTTTCGGCTTCGTACTTGATCATGCCTGTGAATGTATTGGCTGAACCTTTGATCATTACATTGCCCACATATTTATCATTCATGGTTAAACTATCGGCTTTTCCCATAAAGTCGATACTGAGTTTTCCAAACGGGTCCCTGATCGTTGCTGTTCCGGTAAGCGCACCTTTTAATTCAGGATCTTTCAATACAAAAGGAAGAAAATCAACCAGGTTGAGCTTTTCTAATTTTGCAACCACATGGGTTTGATCTGTAATGTCATCCATTTCAGTGGCAAAACTTATCCTTTGATCATCATGCACCAGCCTGATTTCATTGGCATCCAGCAGATTTTTTCTAAACGTGAGTTCCCCGTCTTTTTCAATGAGCCATTTTTGATTGTTTAAAATGAAAGAAGAAGGGAAGAAATGAATTTTTACACCATCCGAATAGGTTTTTACATTGGCATTGAGCTCCGCCTGATTCAATGCATTACCTACACTGCTGCGGAGTTGGATAGCTGATAAGTCGTTGTTTGAAATCAATTGCAATGATGTTGCCGGGAAGTGTAAGCTGTCGTTTATGGCAATATCATCCACACGGATAGAAGTAGTAAGGGTATCCCTGTTGCCATTACCATTCAGGATGGTATTGGTAAACGTTTTTCCATCATAACCAAAATACGGCACATTCGCTTTCACTTCTAAAGCAGATCCCGCAAGATCCAAACGGCCGCTTAAACTTGAGTTATTAAATCCGCTGATCTTTTTATCGAGCAACTGGAAATAGGCTTCGGCTTCTTTGGTTTGGATGTGGAAACTAAAATCCTGATTGCTTAAACTTCTCTTAGGGGGAGTAATATAAGCCGGGTAATAATTGGCAAGAAATACCCGGAAGGCATCCGGTAATTCTACTATACGGAAGCTGCCGGTAAGCACTGCATCTATCTCGTTCGATTGTAAACTGAGTTGCTTCTGATTATTTTGGATGGTAGATTTAAGTATCAGTGAATCGAACGAAAGATGAACACTGTCGTGATTCAAACTGGCATCATAAATACGGGCGGTACCCAAAAAATTATCGATATTGTTTCCGGTGAAGTTCAAACTGAACAAGCCGGAAAGGTTGAGTTGCTCTTTTGATAAATTGATTTCTTTCAGATTGGCATATTTAAGATCAGCATTGAGGTTGAAATCAATTTCGTCTCCAAGCAAACTCAATGTACCATCCATATTGCGGATCTGAAGGTTCGGGTCATCAATGGTAAGGTGTCCGGTAAACCTGTTGTTTACAAAATTCCCATTGGCAAAAATCTGCTGGTAACGGTAACCGTTGAAGTCAAGCTTTTGTATCGTACCCTCAAAATCAGCGTTAAGATCTTTAAGGGTAAATCCGGTTCCTTTGATTTTGCCATCTAGTGTAATGTTGCCAATCTGTTTGTTGTTGGTAAGCAAACCCAGATTGAAATCCATGGTCTGGAGTTTACCGGTGTATTGTGGCTTGCCGGTTGCAGGTAATTTCATATTGAGATCTGCATTCAGCGTACCTAAATCGGTTTTCACCGTTCCGAATGCAACAAAATCATCAAGGAATCCGGTGAAATGTCCCTGCCAACTTATCTTACCCAATAAACGCAGATTAGGTTGGGTAATGTTTTTGAGGGAAGGAATAAAAGAAGCTATTTCAGTATAATCCGTTTGTAATTCTTTTGAACGGATATCTATAAAAGTGGAGTTGATATCGGGCAATCCACGCATATCCACAGCACCGGTGATACTTGTGTTGCCGCTCACCAATTGCAAATTCGAAGCAGCAAAATGATCTACTGTGCCTTTAGCATCTCCTGAAAAATAAAATTTCCTGTTCCAGGATTTTAGGGATGGGTCAAAAAAAGAAAGGTCGTTCGACGACAGCACACTGTTTTTAAAACGGGCTTCCATTTGCACATTGCTGATGAACCGATTCATATCGTAGTTGAAGGAATCGTACCTCATTGCGAAATAATCTTTTAAATGGCTTTCATTGGTTTCGAGGTCGAGTTGAGCAAATTCCATCTGCTCACCTGTGATGGTGGCCTTGGCAAATAATTTCTTTACCAGCAATCCGCTTCTTTCCATGGTAGATAAATCAACAAGGGAAGTAAGCGAGTCTCCGGAAAATTTCACGGCATTGAGATTGGCCCTGATAGCGGTGAAGAGCAAATGATCACCATCAAAATATCCGGGTAATGGATCTCTTCCGGTAATATTATCATGTTCAAATACACCTTCATGTATCATTATCTGATTGGCTATGATAGTCCAACCTAAAGCTTCTGTATTTTTTTGTGCAACATTGGTAACCGGCTTTTGGTAATTCGCAGGGCGTTTACCATCATAATTGCTAATGGCAACAAAAGGCCTGTAAACGGATGCCGACCTGATTAGTAATTTTTGGTGAGCCAGATCGGCTTCCTGTATTTCAAAGTCTGCTTTATCAGTAAAAACCTCCATATCCTTACCCACCCATTGATCGGTTTGTAAAAACTTCACCCGCTTTAAATGTACTTCTCTGAAATCGAAAACGAATTTGCTCCTGGTTTTAACGTTTGAAGTATCATTACCGAAATAATCAATTAGAAACTGATAATTCCAGTTAATTTCTTTTCGGTTCAAATGTATGGTTGCGTCTTCAAGCCCGATATAGTGTAAAGTGATTTTATCTTTCAGAAAAAACCAGTCTGTCAATTTTACTTCAGCAACACCCGCATACAGCAGGGTATCTTTTGCATGGTCTTCAACCAGTACTCCTTCGATTTGCATATTATCGAAAAATGAAAAATCAACCCGGTTGATATGTATCCTCGTTTTTAATTTGGCTGAAAGTTGGGTAGTAACTTGTTTAACCAGCCAGGTTTGTACCGGCGAAAAATGCAGGAGCGCGTATAACAACAGCAGCAGCATGAGCAGCGCTAAAAGCGTCCGGGTCAATATTTTAACAAATTTCCTCAGATACATGAATGAGCTGTAAAAATAACCATTCACATCCACCATACAAATTCAAGATCAACGCTATGAACCAAATTTTCGAAATGTTAACAAGTGTTATCCTTTTGAAGGAATAATCAGGAAATAAGGAGGTTGCAATGCATCTAAAGTTTTTTTTTTTGCTTCTTTCGGATGTTCTTTCTGTTAAAAACTTCTATAAGAGATAGTTTTGATAATTTCACCACTCAATTGATTGATATGCGTTTGTTTTTTCTATGGGTTTGTTTTCTTACCGTTACACGATTGTGGGCACAGGAAGTAAAAACACCAGACCAGTTTCTGGGTTATCCGCTTGGGCAAAAATTTACGGTACACCACCGCATTGTTGCCTATTTCCATGAAATGGCAAATGCAGCACCGGCGAGGATGAAACTGGAAAATTATGGCCAAACAGAGGAAGGGCGCGAATTGCTACTTGCCGTTGTTTCTTCTCCTGCAAACATGGCAAGGATGGATGAAATCAGGAAAAATAACCTGCTTCTCACCGGTTTATTGAAGGGTGGCAAAGCTGAAACAGCTGCTCCTGCCATTGTTTGGTTGAGCTATAATGTGCATGGCAATGAAGCCAGTTCTTCGGAAGTAGCCATGAAAGTGCTCTACGAACTGGTTTCCGGTAAAAATCCTTCAGTTGAAAAATGGCTGGAACAAACGGTTGTGATCATCGATCCTTGTCTTAATCCGGATGGGCGCGATCGTTATGTAAACTGGCTCAATCAGGTAACCGGTAAAAATCCGGTTGCCAATCCCGATGCCCGCGAGCATGATGAACCCTGGCCGGGAGGAAGGAGTAATCATTATTATTTCGACCTGAACCGCGATTGGGCCTGGCAAACACAGATTGAAACCCGCCAGCGGATACAACAATATAACCGCTGGATGCCGGTGATCCATTGCGATTTTCATGAGCAATATCCTTCGAGCCCCTATTATTTTGCTCCGGCAGCAGAACCTTTTCATGAAGTGATCACGCCCTGGCAAAGGAGTTTCCAAACCGTTATCGGGAAGAACCATGCCCGATATTTTGATGCCAATGGCTGGTTGTATTTCACCAAAGAATATTTCGACCTTTTTTATCCCGCTTACGGTGATTCCTATCCGATTTATAATGGCAGTATCGGCATCACCTACGAGCAGGCAGGGCATAGCATGGCCGGCTTAGCTATCAATGTTGGTGCAGATACATTACTGCTCACCGACCGTATCGCCCATCATTTTACTACCAGCATGAGCACAATCGAAGTGGCTGCTGCCAATGCTTCCCAGCTCAACACGGCTTTTGAAGCTTACTTTTCAACGGCCAAGCGTTCCGGTTATGGACCATACCGTACTTACCTGATCAGCGGGGCTCAGCAGGATAAGCTGGAGAAGTTAAAAGAACTGCTTGATCTTAACCAGATCAGTTACAGCTATGCCCGTAACGGAGTTTCAGGGAAAGGTTTTCATTTTCTGAATGCTCAGGAAGAGAATTTCAATACGGCTTCCGGCGACCTCATCGTTTCTACCGTGCAGCCAAAAGGTGCCCTGGTGAAAGTGCTTTTTGAACCTCAATCGGTGCTTTCAGATACCGCTACTTATGATATCACTGCCTGGTCTTTGCCCTATGCACATGGTTTAGATGCCTGGGCCATCAAAACAGACCTTGCAACTGATCCGGCTTACACTATTCCAAAGCCGTTACCAGTTTCAACTAACGATTACGCCTATCTGGTAAAGTACCAGTCGTTTAAGGATGCTGTTTTTTTAGCTGCATTGTTACAGGAAGGCATCCGCGTTCGTTTTGCTGAGAAAGATTTTCTGGCAGAAGGAAAGCCTTATCCTAAAGGGAGTTTGATTGTGTTGCGAAATGGCAATCAGGGAAAGATAGAAAAGCTGGTACAAATTGCTGCCCAACAGCAGGTACAACTTTATAGCATCCATTCCGGATTTATGGAGTCGGGTTTCGATTTGGGTTCTGATAAAATCCATCAATTGGGTAAACCGGTTGTGGCACTGGTTTCCGGCAATACCAGCTCATCAACTGCTGTTGGCGAAATATGGCACTATTTTGAAAAACAATTGAATTATCCATTAATCATCTTGAATGAAGCAAACCTGGAAAGTGCTTCCCTTAAAAAAATTGATGTACTCATTTTTTCAGATGGGTACCATAAAGTGCTAACCGAAAAAGAAGGATTCCTCAAAGCCTGGGTGAAGCAGGGAGGAAAAATCGTTGCACTTGAAGCTGCACTCAATGATATGGCTACCGGCGACTGGGGGCTGCATACAAAGAAAGACGATGCCGCTAAGGAGGAAGAGAAAAAAGATAGTGATATTATGGTGAAGAAATATGGCGATCGAGAACGGCAGGGCATATCCAACAATATACCGGGCGCTATTTATAAAGTAGACCTTGATGATAGTCATCCGCTGGCATTTGGTTACGGCAATCATTATTTTACACTTAAGATGAACAGTATCATTTTAGATTTTTTTAAAGATGGCTGGAATGTGGGAAGCATCAAAAATAAGAATCGGGTTGCCGGTTTTGTAGGAAGCCAGGTTTCAACAAAAATAAAAGACGGAACAGTAATCGGGGTTCAAAATATGGGAAAAGGAACGGTGATATATTTTGCAGATAATCCGCTTTTCAGAAGTTTTTGGGAAGGAGGAAAACTGATTTTTGCCAATGCTGTTTTTTTATCAAACTAATTCATGTTTTAATTATTATCGTAAGGTCAACTGCTGATTAATAAATTGATAAGGGAGTGATTAGGATAAACTGAGGTCATAAAGTCACACTAATTTCAATATTTACCAAACAACACATGCACAGCATTTTCACCATCATTCTTGCTTTATTTTTATTTATCGGGAATGCCTATTCGCAAACACCTAAAACCTTTACATCTTCTGAACTCTTGCTGCAAATGAAAAAACTCAAGGTGACGGGTACTGTGTTATACATTGCTGCACATCCTGATGATGAGAATACCAGGTTGCTGGCCTATTTAGCCAATGAAAAATTGTACCGTACCGGATATTTGAGTGTTACACGTGGAGACGGCGGACAAAATTTGATCGGCGATGAGCAAGGTGTAGATTTAGGTTTGATACGCACCCAGGAATTATTGGCTGCACGACGCATAGATGGTGCGGAACAGTTTTTTACCCGCGCATATGATTTTGGATACAGCAAAAGTCCGGAAGAAACCCTGAACACATGGGGCCACGATAAAATTTTATCCGACGTGGTTTGGGTAATCCGAAAATTTCGTCCTGATATCCTTATCTGCCGTTTTCCCACAACCGGAGAAGGCGGGCATGGGCATCACACGGCTTCCGCTATTCTGGCCGGGGAAGCTTTTTCAGCAGCCGCAGACCCTAAACAATTCCCGGAGCAATTTCAATATGGCGTAACTATCTGGCAGCCCAAACGATTATTATGGAATACTTTCAATTTTGGCAGTACCAATACACAGCGTGAAGATCAGTTTAAAGTGGATGTTGGCGCATACAATCCATTGTTGGGTAAAAGCTACGGCGAAATTGCAGCTTTAAGCAGAAGCCAGCATAAAAGCCAAGGTTTTGGTGTGCCCGCACAGCGCGGGTCGCAATGGGAATATTTCTCGGCTATTAAAGGTCCGGCACCGGTGAACGACCTGATGGAGGATGTGCCATTAGATTGGAAATTGGTAAAAGCCCCTGAAATCAATGCCTCCATTGATCAGCTCGTTAAGGATTATCTTCCCTCAGCGCCCGCTCTTTCTGTTCCTGCACTTGTAAAATTACATGCAAAAGTGGCTGCGTTACCTTACAGTGCTATTACAGAAAATAAGCTGAACGACATCAAACAATTGATCAGGCATTGTAGTGGTATTTTTTTGGAAGCAGTATCCTCAACTGCTTATGTGGTACCCGGTGATAGTTTGAAATTGAGTTTTTACCTCAACAACAGATCGGGTATCGATTTACGTTCGGCTACCATACTGCACCCTGAGTTCATCGACACGATGCTGGTGAAACCCGCCAATCAGCAGTCTGTAAAACAAAGGCAGCTATGGATCAAAGAGCAAGTGGATTTTTACGAACCTACCCAACCTTATTGGTTGATAAAGCCTATGGACAAAGGCAGTTTCAATGTGGCAGATCCTGTTCAGATCGGTAATGCAGAAAGCAAGCCCTATTCGGTAGCGGTTACACTAGATATCTCCGGACAGTTGTTTGTTTATGAAGAGCCTGTTTTTTATAAGTTTACCGATCCTGTAAAAGGGGAAATATACCAGCCTGTATTTGTATTGCCTCCTGTTGTATTCAAGCCACAGCAAAAAATGATTGTCGGCAACAAAGGGGAATCAGTACAAACTCAGGTAGACATTAAAGCGTATGCTAAAACCTTGCTAAAAGTGCCGGAGCCCGACTTGTTAGCCGGTCGTCGCGCCGTCACCATTCCTGGAAGATATGAACTGTATGTAGGAGGAGACCGGAACATTGCATTGGCCAAAGGAGAAACTCAAGTGGTGCCATTAACGGTTAAACAAGGTACACACAGTATCGGAGCCAATCAATTCATGCATGAACATCATACAATCAGTTACGACCATATACCGGTAATCCATTATCTCACACCTGCTCAGATAACGTATCATCCGGTTGATGTAAAAATTGCGGGTAGCCGTGTGGGTTATATCGTAGGTGCCGGTGATAAAGTGCCCGAAGCCTTACAGCAGATGGGGTATAACGTTGATGTTTTGAAAGAGGAAGATATCAGCAATCGCAATTTGGCGCAATACGATGCCATCATCACCGGTGTGCGTGCCTATAATACCAACGACTGGATGTACAAAGTGTACGACGAATTGATGGCTTATGTGAAACAAGGGGGAGTATTACTCGTTCAATACAATACCAGCAACCAATTGGGTACAGTGAAAACGGAGATCGGGCCATTTCCTTTCACCATAACCAGAAACCGCATCACCGATGAAACCGCAGCGGTAACTTTTTTACAGATGAATCATCCTTTCTTTAGTTTTCCTAACAAAATCACATCAACTGATTTTGAAGGATGGATTCAGGAGCGCAGCATCTACCATGCCGAAACAACAGATACGAATTATGTAAAACTACTCAGCATGAATGATCCCGGTGAAAAAGCAGCTGATGGCAGCCTCATCACTGCAAACTATGGTAAAGGCAGATTTATCTATACCGGCATTTCTTTTTTCAGGGAATTACCTGCCGGGGTTACCGGTGCTTACCGTTTATTTGCTAATTTGATTGCTAAACCAATTCGTTGATCAATACTTTGTTGCGTATGAAGATAAAATCAAGTTGGAGATGGGCTTATCTTGCTGTATTGCTTTTCCTGATATTGCAAATTGGCATTTATTATTGGATCAGCAAATCCTTCAGTTAATTTTCATCTACGCTTCACCGATATGCATACCACCGATTGGATCATACTTGCCGGCACCCTGATAGGAATCATCCTCTATGGTTTGTACAAAAGCCGCACGAGCAGGAATATGGAGGGGTATTTTCTCGATAACCGCAGCATGCCCTGGTATCTGGTGCTGTTGGGGATCATGGGTACACAGGCCAGTGCGGTTACCTTTCTAACAGGGCCGGGACAGGCCTACAGCGATGGGATGCGATTTCTGCAATATTATTTTGGCTTACCATTGGCCATGATTGTGATCGCCGCTTTTTTTGTTCCGGTTTTCAATAAGCTTAAAGTGTTTACCCCTTATGAATTTCTGGAAAAACGCTTTGATGCCAATACCAGATTATTAACCAGTTTCTTGTTTCTGTTGAGCAGGGGGCTGAGTACAGGGATAAGCATCTATGCCCCTTCGTTAGTTTTGAGCGCCTTATTGGGCTGGAATATCTATATCACCAACCTGGTCACCGGAGGTTTTCTCATCATCTATACGGTAAGCGGTGGTGCTAAGGCAGTGGCCCACACCCAGAAAATACAAATGATCATCGTGTTCCTTTCTTTATTCGTGGTGGGCTATATGGCTGTTGATATGCTGCCTGAAGGAAAAGGCTTTGCCGCTGCCTTAACCGAGGCTGGGAAGATGGGTAAGATGAATATCATCAGTACCGGCTTTACGGAAAACGGATTCGATTGGAAGGATAAGTACAATATCTGGAGTGGATTGATCGGTGGTTTTTTTCTCGCCCTCAGCTATTTCGGTACCGATCATAGTCAGGTAGGGCGTTATCTCACCGCAAAAAATAACCGCGAAAGCAGGATGGGATTGCTCATGAACGGTTTGGTAAAAGTACCCATGCAGTTCTTTATCTTATTATTAGGGGTATTGATTTTTAGTTTTTATCTCCATCAAAAAGCACCCATATTTTTCGATGATACAAGGGTAGCCATCGCCATGCAATCGCCCGAAAGAGATTCATTGCTGTTAGTGGAGGCCCGTTATAATGAGAGTAGGAATAATCAACAATTTGCAGAAGCAGATAAATACCGGGCAACTTACAAACGGTTGATGCAAAAGCAGAATCCAAATGCCGATGTGAATGATAACAATTACATATTCCTGCGGTTTGTGAAAGACCACCTGCCGGTTGGAATGGTAGGGTTGATTTTTGCCGTGATCTTTCTGGCAGCATGGGGTAGTATCGCAGCTGCTCTGAATTCTTTAGCTGCCTGCAGTATGGTTGATTTTCACCAGCGTTATTTTCAAAAGGGAAAGGCTGTATCGGAAGAGACTAATTATTCACTTTCTAAATGGTATACTTTCGGCTGGGGGATTTTTTGCATAGTGGTGGCCATGTTTACCCAAAATATCGGCAATAGCCTTATTGAAGCGGTGAATATCATTGGGTCGTTGTTTTATGGGGTGATACTGGGTATTTTTTTAGTGGCGTTCTGGATAAAATTTATAGGAGGAAAAGCGGTGTTCTATGCTGCGGTGATTACCGAAATATTGGTATATGCAATTTTTAGGGCTGATGTAATTTCTTTTTTATGGCTCAATGTGATTGGGGCTTTACTGCTTATCGTATTGGCTGCAGGGATACAATATTTTATTCCTAAACAGAAAGTTACTATGTAAAGGTTGTCAACAGGATTTGAATTTTAAAAAAGCTGACCCCGGATACAAGGAAGAAAAAGAATTAAAGCCGATTACTCTTGCGTCTGTAACAGCTTTGTAAAAATCCAAGTTGTGTGTATAGTAATTTAGACAGGCCGATATTTTTCCCAATATTTTTTTGGCGTTACAATTTTAGTCTGCTGGTAAATCGGAAATGTAAAGTCTGTTGTGTTGCCAGTAATAATGAAGTCTGCTAAACATTCGTGGGCAAGTTCAATAACGATGTTGTCATCTTTGTCTGAAATAAGATCAAGTTTTATCGCAGGAATAAATCTAACGGATTTACTTTCGATCTCAACTAGTAAAGATTCTGCACGAATAAAAAAGTCTTGAAATTTTGGCACTTTTATGTTTTAA
>JAPLEF010000093.1 GCA_026391525.1 Sphingobacteriales bacterium | reverse complement strand
CAGTTTCAACATTCTTGCTTTAATAAAACCCATCAATCGAAGAAATGTCTTTCCTGATTGTTGACTAGGTTTATCCGTTTGGGTTTTAGAATGTTAAACGATATTGCAATACACTTAAACTGTATTTAGTTGGCTAAAGCCCACCAATTCGAATCAATTTCACTTTATGAAGTTGTAACCATTTCATGTAAATCCTATATTTTACCCCAGATTGTTATCTAATTTACTGTTTAGCGTTTTCAACAAAATGTGAGAAATTAAGGACTTTGTCTATATGGCTGCTCCTCTTTTTTAAGCAACACCAAAATCTTCCATACATAAATTAATCAATGTTATACCGATTGAACAAACAATATAGTCCAATATCGGCTATCGCCTCATTGTACTATTTGTTTGATACCATCGGCATATAAGATTTATAAAATATTGGCATATTATATAAATCACATTGGTATTAATTACAATTACACTTCATTCAAGAAATACCATTTTTCAGTAAAATGCCAACATTTACCCAAAAAAATTCTTTTGTTTGTAGAATTCTGCTTAATATTGCCTTGGAAAGGGGCAGATAAGATTCTTCCCAATCTGATCTCTTCAAGCACGAACCTCTTCCATCAGCACTAATTTTCAATTGAACTTTTTTACCAATTTCATGTAAGCGCGTTTTTTATTTGACAACCGCATTTGCTCATATCTTATGTACGATATTTCACAACTGAACGATTTGCTCGTTCCTGAACTGCACGATATTGCAGACCAACTCAACATCCCCAACAATAAAAAATTAAACAAGCAGGACCTTGTGACCATTATCCTCGAAAAACAAGCTTCTATGACGAAAGACAACAAATCTGCAGAAGGAGAAAAACCGAAACGCAAAAGGATACTTAAAACCGATGCCGTAGCCGATACTCCTCCTCAGGCTCCTGTAGCACCTGAGCTTCCTAAAAAAGAGCCAATGCCGGTAAAGTCCAAAAAAGCGGAAGCGGAAAAAAAGCCTTTAGCACGAAAAGCCAGGCCTGAACCCATCACTGAAGAGGAAGAAGAAGATCTTCAACCTATCACCGACGAGGATACCACCCTGCCTCCTGCCATTGCCCAGATGCTTCAGGAAGAAGATATCCAGCAGCCGGAAGTAGATATGGAAGGTCCGGTTACTCCTGCAAAAGACAACCGACCCTTTACTCCTCAGCGTCGCGAACCGCCGGCTTTCAATATTGAATTCGATGGCGTGGTTCTCGGTGAAGGTGTACTCGAAATGATGCCTGATGGTTACGGCTTCCTGCGCAGTAGCGATTACAACTACCTTTCCAGTCCGGATGATATTTATGTTTCTCCATCACAAATCAAACTTTTTGGACTTAAAACCGGCGATACCGTTTATGGCTCAGTAAGGCCTCCTAAGGAAGGTGAAAAATATTTCGCCCTTCTTAAAGTGGAAACCATTAATGGAAAAAGTCCGGAAGATGTGCGCGACCGCGTTCCTTTCGACTACCTAACGCCGTTATTCCCTTTCGAAAAACTGAACCTCACTACCCGTTCCGATAACTATAGCACACGGATTATGGATTTGTTTACGCCTATCGGGAAAGGGCAACGCGGACTCATTGTAGCGCAGCCCAAAACGGGTAAAACGATGTTATTGAAAGAACTGGCCAATGCTATTGCAGAGAATCATCCTGAATGTTACCTGATGATTGTTTTGGTGGATGAACGCCCGGAAGAAGTTACCGATATGGAACGAAGTGTACGTGCCGAAGTGATTGCCTCAACTTTTGATGAGCCGGCTGAAAAACATGTAAAGGTTTCAACAATTGCACTTCAGAAAGCAAAGCGGTTGGTGGAATGCGGACATGATGTGGTGATCTTGCTCGATTCTATCACCCGTCTGGCACGTGCACATAATACCGTAGCGCCATCGAGCGGAAAGGTTTTATCCGGAGGTGTTGAAGCCAATGCCATGCAAAAACCCAAACAGTTTTTTGGTGCTGCCCGTAAAATTGAAAACGGCGGTTCACTTACCATCATCGCAACTGCCTTGGTAGATACCGGTAGTAAAATGGATGAAGTTATTTTTGAAGAATTCAAAGGTACCGGTAATATGGAATTGCAACTCGAACGCAAATTATCGAACCGCAGAATTTATCCGGCTATTGATATCGTAGCTTCCTCAACGCGCCGCGACGATTTGTTGTTAGATAAAGATACCTTCCAGCGCATGTGGGTGCTTCGCAAACATATGGCAGATATGAACCCTGAAGAAGCCATCAACCTTTTGCTGAAGAATATGAAAGGAACAAAAGACAATGCGGAGTTTCTTACTTCGATGAATGGATAGGTTTTAAACAATCAACATTTTTTTTAGCCTCTCATTTGAGCGGCTTTTTTTTGCTTTATATTTTTTAACATAAAGTTTATTTTAACGCAAGGGTCGCTAGGGTCACAAAGATTTGCTTGAAATAACTTTAGTGTAATGAAATAAATATGCTGCTTTTCGTTTTGCAGAAAAATTAACTTCGTAAAATGGTTAATGTTGAATGATTTCAGATGAACGAAGATGATCTTTCAAAAATAGTATTTGATGCCGACCTTAAAGTACATAAAGCATTGGTATGAAGTTCGTCTTAACGCAAGGGCCGCAAGGGTCACAAAGGTTTGCTTGAAATAACTT
>JAPLEF010000170.1:54579-55038 GCA_026391525.1 Sphingobacteriales bacterium | reverse complement strand
CTTATCACAACCTGTTGCCAATTCGGCCCTGAGTCTATAGTTTGATAAAGTTTTGAATAACCTGCAACCATTCCTTCCTGATTGTTTAGAAAAAAGACATCAAAAAGTGGATTGGATCCACTTATAAAAGTATTAGTGAATTGGCTTGTACCATTGTTTATCCGGTAAACACTATAAGATCGATTTACTGCAAATAAATTACCATTGGGGGATACAGCGATATTTGCTACATTCAAATTGGCATTCAAGTTGGTCCAGGTTATTCCTCCATTCAAGGAGCGATAGATACTTTGGTTACTTGATAAATAACCAATAGCATTATCTGCAAAATAGATATCTGAAAAATTACCTGCTGTATCGATTACAGTTTTCGTCCAACCTGCTGATAAGGTATCAGCATATACAGGATTAGGAGCAGGATTGTCTTTACTGCAAGAGGTACCGATCAGCACACAACAA
>JAPLEF010000170.1:0-54522 GCA_026391525.1 Sphingobacteriales bacterium | reverse complement strand
GATTAGGAGCAGGATTGTCTTTACTGCAAGAGGTACCGATCAGCACACAACAAAAAAGCAGGCAAATCAATTTCATATGTTTGAATTTATATTATGTGTATCAAACAAATAGTACAATGAGGCGATAGCCGATATTGGACTATATTGTTTGTCCAATCGGTATAAGAGGCAGTTGCCTGACTATCTTTTTCATGGCTGCAAATTGCAACCAGCCCATTTAAAAGCCCACTCAATTGGGAAATGCATTTACGCAAGAAGGAAAGAAAAAAATCTAATTATTGAAACGTAAAATCGTGCCCCTCGATCCGCAAGCCCAACCATGATTGGCATCTGTAAAGTGGATCTCAATTATACCATCGTTGCCAAGGGCTACAACCACTTGCCAGGTTAAACCGCCATCGGTGGTCTTATAAATTCTATTTCCTGCATTGATATAACCAGTGTTGTCATTTACAAAATGAAGATCTGGAAAAGCCCCCTCTGCTCCCGGCGGCAGTTGTGCCACTTGTAAGAAATCAGTGCCGCCATTGACGGATTTGTATATCTTACCAAAATTCGCCATATAGACTGTTGTGCTGCTGGCTCCAAAAACTGTAGAAAACGAGCTATTACCAAATGTATTAGGAGGCACATTACAAATTTGCCAGTTATTGATATTGCCGTTGGTTTTTATGATCCTAGATTGACTTGCGATCCAACCTGTATTGTTATCAACAAAATGAATCGAAGGGTAACGCCCAATTCCAAAAATCGCAACCTGTTGCCAATTCAGCCCTGAGTCTATAGTTTGATAAAGTTTTGAATAACCTGCAACCATTCCTTCCTGATTGTTTAGAAAAAAGACATCAACAAATCCACTGGATCCACTTATTTTAGTTTTGGTCAATTGGTTCGTACCATAGTTTATCTTGTAAACGGTATCAGTTTCATTTACTGCAATTAAATTGCCATTGGGGGATACGGCGATATTTAGTACATTCCTTACATTAACATTCAAGTTGGTCCAGGTTATTCCTCCATTCAAGGAGCGATAGATATTTTGGCGACTTGATAAATAACCAATAGCATTATCAGCAAAATAAATATCACTAAAATTTTCTGCTGTATCGATTACAGTTTTCGTCCAACCTGCTGATAAGGTATCAGCATATACAGGATTAGGAGCAGGATTGTCTTTACTGCAAGAGGTACCGATCAGCACACAACAAAAAAGCAGGCAAATCAATTTCATATGAATGAATTTATACTTTTAATTAAAGCCCAACAATTATACATAAAAAAAGCCACTTTTATGGAGTGGCTATATTAATTTTTCCTGCTTTTACATTTAAACCCTGAAATGCGCGAATGCCTTATTGGCTTCTGCCATACGGTGGGTATCTTCTTTCTTCTTAAATGAAGCGCCTTCCCCTTTGCTGGCGGCAACAATTTCATTCGCTAATTTATCGGCCATGCTACGTCCGTTTCTTTCGCGGCTGTAACGTACCATCCATTTGATAGATAAAGAAATTTTACGGTCGGGGCGCACTTCAGAAGGAATCTGGAAAGTGGCACCACCGATACGGCGGCTGCGCACTTCAACACCCGGAGTGATGTTGGATAAGGCACGTTTCCATACTTCATATCCGTCTTCACTGGTGATTTTTGCAACCTTGTCCAGTGCATTATAAAAAATATTAAAAGCACCACTTTTTTTACCCTCCCACATGAGGTTGTTTACAAAACGGGTCACCAGTTTATCATTGAACTTTGGGTCTGGCGCCAGTGGAATCTTTTTCGGTTGTGTTTTACGCATTGTTGTTATTTTTCTTCAGGTTCTGATCACCTAAAAAGGAATGAATTATTTTTTAGCTTTTTCTTTCTTGGTACCGTATTTACTGCGGCTTTGTTTGCGGTCTTTTACACCGGCCGTATCCAAACTTCCTCTTACGATATGATAACGTACACCCGGTAAATCTTTCACCCTTCCGCCACGGATCAGCACAATGGAGTGCTCCTGTAAATTATGGCCTTCACCCGGAATGTAGGCGATCACCTCAATTTTATTGGTAAGACGAACCTTAGCTACTTTACGCAAAGCAGAATTGGGTTTTTTAGGAGTGGTAGTATACACCCTTGTACAAACGCCACGGCGTTGAGGACAACTATCCAGCGCCCTTGATTTGCTTTTGGATTTGATAATTTCTCTACCCTTTCTAACTAATTGCTGTATTGTAGGCATTGATGAACCGTTTATTTTTTGGACGGCAAAGGTAGCCATAATGATTTAAAAACGGAAAATTAAATCCAAAAAAATGCATTTTTTTTCAACATTTAATACAAAACCGCCCATAAAAGGCGGTTCCGACATTATAGTGAGATTGCCAACCGGCTAAGCCAGCTGTAAAATGATGTGTAACCCATTATACTTTAAACATCCAACCAAACTGATCAGGCGCAGTTCCGTACCTGATCTGGTTCAAACGCTCCTTGATTTCCGGGGCTGTTTTCCAGCGGTCTACGTCAAATTCCATCACATAATCCTTATATCTAAGTTCCTTAATCAATGAAATGGTGGCTGCAGTGCCAGTTCCGAAAACCTCATAAAGCAATCCAGCCTTATGGGCATCAATCACATCGTTGATACTTAATGCTTTTTCTTCTACTTTGAAACCCATTTCCTTGAGCATCACAATCACGCTATCGCGGGTAACCCCTGCGAGGATTGTTCCTGCACCTAAATCAGGGGTTATTGCGGTGTCGCCAATGATAAAGAAAACATTCATGGTGCCACATTCCTGAACATATTTGTGCTCAAAAGCGTCTGTCCACAATACCTGGTCATAACCTTTCTTTCTGGCTTCTGCCGTTGCAAACATGGCAGCACCATAATTACCGGCTGCTTTTGCATATCCTACACCTCCGGGAACTGCACGAACATATTGTTCTTCCACGTAAATGCGCATCGGGGTGCTGTAGTAAGGGCCGGTTGGGCTTAATATGATCATGAACTTGTACTTCTCACTTGGCTTAACTCCGATCAATTCGTCGCTGCTGAACATGAACGGGCGGATATAAAGCGAATGATCTGCCTTGTTAGGAATCCAGTTTTTATCAAGTTCGATGAGGGTACGAAGGCCTTCCATGAAAATTTCTTCAGGCAATTGGGGCATTTGCATCCTTTCTGCAGAAATATTGAAACGGATGAAATTATCGTGCGGCCTGAAAATGAAGGGTTCGCCTTCAGGATTCTTATAAGCTTTTATCCCTTCAAAAATGGCTTGTCCGTAATGCAATGCTGCAGTAGAAGGAGCCAACAACAAAGGCTGATAAGGTTTGATTTCCACTGTTTTCCACTCTCCATTCTCATAATCCACCTCCAGCATATGATCGGTAAAATACTTTCCAAAGGGAATATTCTCCAGATCAATATCGTTGAGTTTGCTTCGTTCAACCTTAGTAATATTAAAATCGGCAGCTAAAATCATATCCATTAATTTTACCACAAAGAAACGAAAAAAACAAGCGAGCAAACCCCGCAGATATGAGTTTAGACAATTTTCAACTACCTCTGTTAATCATCCCCGAATTGTATAAAGATTCATTGGTACTGTTAGATGACAGCCAACAGAAAGCCGATTCTGTACAGCAAACTGCAGTTCCGTTTCTGGGTAAATTCCGGCAAAAAATACTGGTTCTCGTAGCTATTGAAAATCACCGTAATCTTCCCGAAGCTAGCCTACAATTTTTAACCGGGGTATTGAATGCCTGCAAATTGACGCTCACAGATATTGCCGTTGTGAATATTCATCATCAGGAGGTAAAAAGCTTCGAACATATTGCATCATTTTTGAATCCTGAAAAAATCATCATATTCGGCATTCCGCTTCCCATTCTCGAAATGCCACTTGAATTTCCGCAATACCAAGTTCAAAAATATGCAGGCCTACAATTTCTGGCAGCTCCACAGTTAACTGAACTTGAATCGAATGTAGCGGAAAAGAAAAAATTTTGGAATGCTTTAAAATTGATGTTCAATTTGTAAACTATGCAAACAACACTTGTTATCGCCACTAACAACTCGAATAAAGTTCAGGAAATCAAATCGGTGTTGAATAACAGGTTTGAGGTGATCAGTTTGCAAGAAGCCGGGATTTTGATTGATATTCCGGAGCCTTTTGACAGTTTGGAAGAGAATGCCCGTGAAAAATCTACGGTTATTTATCAACTCACCGGAAAAGATTGTTTCAGTGAGGATACCGGCTTAGAAGTGGAAGCACTTGGCGGAGCACCGGGAGTAAAGAGTGCCCGTTATGCCGGTGAACCAGCTGATACCGCAGCCAATATTGAAAAATTATTAACGGCATTAACCGGAATCGAAAATCGGAAAGCAAGGTTCCGTACAGTGATTTCTTTGATGCTGGGAGGAATTGAATACCAGTTTGAAGGAATTTGTGAAGGACAGATTGCAACAGAAAAGTTCGGCTCCGGTGGCTTTGGATATGATCCGGTATTTATTCCGGAGGGAAGCAAAATTTCCTTTGCGGGGATGAGCATGGAAGAGAAAAATATTTTCAGCCATCGCAAGAAAGCCTTGGCAAAAATGATCCAATTTTTAACATCCGAAAATGGCGAGAATCAAACTACAAATTCCTGAACGTAAATTGATCGCGCTGAAAATCCCCATCAGGATCACCGACCTCAATTATGGCCAACACCTGGGTAATGATAGCCTCGTTACCATACTACATGAAGCTCGGGTGCAATGGCTTTTTTCACTTGGTTATACGGAATTAGATGCGGGAGGCAGCAGCCTAATCATGGGTGAACTCATAGTAAATTATTTGGGAGAATGTTTTTATCCTGATATCCTCGATATCGAAATCTTTTCCGGGGATTGCAGCCGATCAGGGTTTGAATTGTATTACAGGGTTGCTACCACAAGGCAAGGCCAACAAATGGCTATCGCCATTGCAAAAACGAGTATGGTTTGTTTTGATTACACTTCCCGTGCAATCGTAGCATTACCAATTGGATTGAAAAAAATTTTACACCCGGATAAAAAAAATTAGTTGTTTAAAGTCACTAAACGGAAATCGTTAAAATCATCCCTGCTCCAAATTCCAGGTGAAGCATGGCTTCCTTCCCGGAAACTGATGAGTACATAACGTACACCAGTAATTGAAGTGAAGTTGATGATCACATCTGCAAGATAGGCGGCAGCACCGGTACTACCCATCTGTTCAGTGAGGTAACCTGCATCTGTGATTCGGGTAAATAAGGTATCCTGCTTCATCTTGTAAGCTACCAGTTTTATTTGCGGGTAATCTTCGTTTAATGCAGCAATCATCCTTGCAGGATCTGCAACAGATGAATCGAAATCAGGGTTAAGTTGTATGGTTTTATTTTCAAAATCTACGACCCATTTTTTGCCAGATGTAGCATGAATGACTTCACCCGGGGGCATTGTGGAAAAATCAACCTTTTTATCGGTCTCGGGTAAATTATCCTTATCGTTGGGCGATGATGGCTCAGAGGGGTTGCAGGAGAGCAGGAAAGAAGTGATAACGTAAAGTGATATGAGGAAAATGGAACGTATCATTTCGTGTATGCTTAATAATTATAAGTCAGTGTTATATTGATCCATCCTCCAGATACGCCAATTCTCTTCCGCCTGTATCAACAGCATTTCCATTCCGTTCTTGATTGCTGCCCCGTTGGCTTCAGCTCGTTGAAGTAAGATAGTCTTTTCAGGTTTATAAACCAGATCGTAAACCAGATTCCGGCTGTTGAGGTATTCATAAGGCAAGCGAGGAAAACTATTTTCATCAGGCACCATGCCCAATGGCGTACAGTTGACCACTAACGGATACGTATAAAGGAGATCAGCATCAATATTATCATATCCTAACACATTTTGTTCAGCATCAGGAGTTCGGCTGATGCGCAGGTATTTTATCCCCAGTTTATCCAGCACATATATTACTGCAGCAGCAGCCCCACCGGTTCCCAGCACAAGTGCACCGGTGTAATGAGGTTGAAGGAGTGGCAATAGCGATTGTTCAAAACCGATACAATCGGTATTATAGCCGATCAGGATATCATCATGGATAGTGATGCAATTTACTGCTCCAGTTAAACGGGCCGTTTCATGAATACGGGTAAGAAAAGGCATCACTGCTTTCTTGTAGGGAATGGTTACAGCTAATCCTTTAATTTTTGGATGGCTTTCAATCAGGCCTGGAAATTGGCTGATCGATTCAATGGGATATAATTCAAAGAGGCAATCGGTAATTGCCTCTCTACAGAATTTATCGGTAAAATATTGTTTTGAAAAAGACTGAACAAGGGGGAAACCGATCAATCCGTATATTATCATGTGTTATGGTTTATCGAGATAAAGGCTGAAAGTATCCCCCCTCAGGCCGATTCGCATGGCTTCGAGGGCAATCACTTCCGCCGGAGCTATATTGCCTAAATTCACATTACAGCCTATCAATTCTAAAAAATACAATTGCTGTGCTTTCTGAGGCGCTTCCCAAAGGATAACTTCTTCAGGGATCTGGGTAAGGATTTCCTGAACCAATCCTTCCCGAACCTCACCGGTACCGCGGTAAATACCAACATTTCCTGCCTCTCGGGCTTCTGCAATAACGTAGGTAGAGCCTGCATTGAGTTCTGCACGCATGAGCTCGATCCATTTATAAGGTGGGATGATATGTGCGGCATCCTTACTGCCTACTTCGCTCAACACCACTCCATGCTTGCAAAGTTTTTCAATGTATCCGCACTTTTCAGCATGAGGGATAGTTATTGAACCATCACTCACTTCCATATAACTTACTCCGAAATCTTTACAAACAGCTACATAATCATCGAATTGATTACGTATGAGAAAAGCTTCAAAAAGTGTGCCGCCAAAATATACGGGCATATCATGGTTGCGATAAACTTCCAGCTTCTCGCGCAAATTTGGTGTAACAAAAGAAGTACCGAAGCCCAATTTTACCATATCGATATGGGGTTGGCCCACATTCATAAGGTTCGCAGCTTCCTGTGTGCTCAGCCCTTTATCCATTACCATCGTTATACCGTGTTTACGAGGCTTAGCTGCCCTTTCGGGAATTTGAGTGAGATTAAAATTCATGAGATTTTCTGTTGATTCGCGCAAAGATATTCAAACAACAGGTAATGAAGTCATCAATTACCGAATATCACTTTCGTGATTTTGTTTTCTTATATCTGGCCAGCAAAGCAACTACCTGCTGGTTTTGCATCAGCGAGGGATTGATTTCTACAAACTGCCTGATCAGCCTTGGATTGGCATTCAGGCCATTTTCCAGATAAATAAGGGCTTCCTTAATTTTTCCTGCAGCAAAAAGAAAAGCGCTTTTATAATAGATGAAAATGGGTTTGGCATCAGTTTGTTCGTAAGCAAATCCTGCATATTCCAGGCCTTCTTCAAATAAATTTCCCTGATAGAGGCATTTGAGTAATTCTATCCATCCCGTGCTGTTCTTGGGACGAACCCTCACTACATTTCCCAGATAGGTTACGGCTTCTTCCATATTGCCTAACTGGAAATAACATCTGCCTAGTGCAAGATTGTAGTCGGGCTGCATGATGTGTGATTTCAAGGCGATGTGCAACGATTTGATGGCATTGTGCCAGGTACCTTCATTCATATAGGTACTGGCAATTTTATACTGCAACTGGCTGTCTTCCGGGGTAAGATGCGCTGCTTTCTTGTAGTGGAATCTGGCTTGTGCAAAGTTGTCGAGCTTATCATAACAATGCCCTATGGCTTCATAGATGATCGATTCCGGCCTAGATAATTCAATCACTTTTTCCAGCACTTCAATCGCTTCCCTGAATTTGCGCAATTTGATATAAGCATCACCCATATTGCGGTAAGCATAATCGAATTTCTCATCAATAGCAACCGCATACTGATAGGCATCTATTGATTTTTCATAGAGTTTGATGCCCTGATAAGCTGCACCCAGATTAAACCATGCCAGCTCATTGAAAGGATCTTCTTCTATGATTTCCTGGTGAAGTTTGATGCTCTCTTCATTTCTTCCGGTGAAATCTGTCCAGAAACAAATTTTGTACAATGCTTCTTCATTTGAAGGATCCTGCTGAAGAATCAACCTCAGGCAGTCGAAAACTTTTTCAAAATTTTCGTAATCATCATATACATCTGCCAGTTCAAAAAGCAGGTCTAAACGATCTTCGCCTTCAAATAAATCAATAACCGACTCCAATAAGGTGGCTGCATGCTCCTGCATGTCGAGAGCCAGGTAGGCATCTGTCTTGATGATATAAAGGGAACTGTCGGTACTGTCGAATAATTCCGCCTGTTCCAGCACATATAGTGCTTCGCGGTACCTGCGCAGCGAAATCAGTATATCCGCTTTTTTAATAAGTAAGGTTGCAGAATAGCTGTATTGCTCAATGGCCATTTCAGTTGCTTCAAGGGCCAGAGCAAACTGTTCTTTCTCATCGTAGTAGTCGATAATCCTTTCAAAACCATCTTCTTCTATAAAAGAATAACTTTTTCCGGATTTCAGGTTGCTAAATTGCTGGAGTAGTTCTTTTAAAACTTCCCTGTCCTGCCTGTATGGATTTTTACTCATATGGTATAGGTTATTGTAATTTAGGCAATATTGGTGAAACTTTCAAACTTTTTATCCACAAATACGTTAAGAAATCTTTTACAATTTATTGATGAATGGTATTTTATTATCAGAAAATGTTTAATATATTTGTATTAGAAATTAAGTTAAAAATGCGCCAATTCACCAAATCGATGTTGTTGTTTGCTATTCTCTTCGGGAATATGCTTACCTCATTTGCCGATCGTGGTAAGCGTGAGAAGGTAAAGAACAAAATCAGTTTAAATATCAACACTGCCAGTACATTCAAAAATTCTTTATGCCTAAACCTGAAAACAGGTTTAAAATACAAGGGTTTCCTATCCACCACTCCAACCCGTACTTCAGGTGTAATGATGAATCCAAATATTATCACTTATCAGAAAGGAAATACGGTTTACGTAGTTACCAATAAACAAAAAATTGTCGTTCCTGAAATCAGGCAAGGATATACCGGGATGAAACTCATCATCAAATCAAAAAACTAAACCGCAATTTTATTGCGGTTTTTTATTTTCCCTTATTCAACTGCAGGTTCTCTTCGTAGGTCATGATCCGGTAGCCCGATTTTGGCCATTCAAATTTTGATGCCGGAATGGGTTCATAGCTGATACTTCTTAAGGTATAGGTAACCCGGAGGTTGCTTTTCAAAAGTACGTACTGTATGGGTAAGCCTGAAATACCCGGAAATGCATGGAAATAGGCGTTATTATTCAACTGAATTTCGGGATGATACCAAACTCTTATTTCACCTGTTCCCTGGCTTCCTTGTGCAACAACTTCTTTACAAACATAATTATTGATACTACGGCTTCCATTCACCGGTTTGAATTCGGATTGAGAGAAAGTTTGTGAAGAGGATTGCCAATTTGAAGATGTATAAGTAATCATTAATTTTTGGGCACTATATTCCTTCAACACTACCGCCTTTCCACCTGCAATATCATGGATACTTGTTTCGATACCCAAGGTACTTTTCATTTCACTGCGGCTTTGATCTCCTTTTACCCATATCTGCAAGGTTGCCCCTTTGAGTGAAGAAACTTCAGATTTCCCATCAGAGGTAGTGGCTAAAATATCATATATCAAAGTCGCCTCATTTACTTGCTTTTGTGCGATGGCCTTATCAGATAAGAAACCGGCTAAGATTAGAAGAGTAAATATGTATTTTTTCATCAGAAAAATTATACCATAAAGATAATTTAATGGTTGTTCATTACAACTTATAGGATGCACTAAAAAAAAATGTACTGTTAAAAGTACATTTCAATCGTAAAAGATGTTGGACAAATTTATGATTTGCCGTTTTTAGCCTTAAGTTCCTTGATTTTGCGCTGGCTTTCCTGCATGGCTTCTATCCGTTCCGCCATTTTCGATTTTTTTACCGGCTTCTTCCGGTTTTCATTGATGCGCTCCATGATCTTGTCGTGATTGATGATATACTTCTGGATGATCACCTGCAATATCAGTGTGATGGTATTCGAGACGGTATAGTACCAGGTAAGTGCGGCAGGAAGATTGTTGAACACCCCAAGCAAAATGAAAGGGAAGATATAGGGCATGTATTTCATCAGGGGATTGCTGTTATCCTGCATATTCGACATGCTGTAAATCGAAATCAATAAGCTGGTAAGCACTGCCGTTAGTGTAAACAAGCTTACATGATCGCCATAAAAAGGAATATGAAACGGCAACTGATAAATGGAATCGTATTGTGCAAGATCTTTTGCCCAAAGAAAGTTCTTACCCCGGAGATCGATATTAGACTGAAAGAAATAGTAGAGCGACATGAAGATCGGAATCTGCAGGAGTGCGGGTAAGCAACCGCCGAGCGGACTTACCCCGGCAGATTTCCATAGCTTCATCTGCTCCATACCGAAAGCCTGCTGATCTAATTGCTTGGTTTTGGGATCGGTGAATTTGGCTTTTAAGGCATCTACCTCAGGCTTGAGCACTTTCATTTTTGCGCCACTCAGATAACTCTTATACAATATGGGTGAAGTGATCAGCCTGATGAGCAGCGTTAGTAAAAGGATTACCATACCCATACTTGCCACATGCTTCTGAAGAAAATCAAAAACCGGTAATAAAAAATGACGGTTGATGTATTTCACAAATGCAAAAATGCCATTGCCATAAGGTACAATATTTTCCAGTTGGTTATTGTATTGTTTCAGCACATTATAATCACTTGGACCAAAGTAGTATTGTAATGGGATGTTCGCCTGACTGCCACCCGGTAAGGAATATTGAGCCACTGTAGTAGTTCTGGCAAGAAACTGTTCGGTACTGTCTTTAGGAATTGCCCATGAAACCGTAGCAGAAGAGAATTTGTTCTTCGCCAATAAAGATTTTGCAAAAAATTGTTGCTTTAGGGTTACCCAGTCTACCGGCTTACTGAATGTTTTATTATCCCCGCTGCCAATGTACTCAAAATCGAATCCATTATTTTCCACAAAACATATATGGCTTTGGGTAAGTTCGTATTTATAGTCGTTTTCTACCGGCGGTGCTTCTGTTTGCCAAAGGAAACTGATGTTGTTTCTGGAAAAGAGCCGGTCTGCACCCTCAAGCAGGATGCTGAAATCAAGCATATACTGGCCTGGACGTAAACTGTAGAGATGGGTGATCTTCTTGCCGGTAGAATCAGCTGTTTCAAACCTAATTTGACTAACATCTCCTGCTATCTTTTCAACCGGAAAACTTTGAAAGAAAAGCTGACTGGTTTCCACAGTGCGATTATCAGCTGCGTTGATGGCATATGAAAATTTATTAAAATCTCCTTCCTGAATCACTACCTTCCGGCCATTGAAACGATCGAATTTTTTCATTTCAACCTTCACCGGCTGTGCCCCTTTATTGCTGAAACTGATTTTTAATACATCATTTTCTAATACGCTTATTACCGGAATATTGGATACCTGGGTCGGGCTGCTCATCGGTAAGTTTACAGGGTTAGCGGAAGATACAGTTACCGTTTTTTCTGTAGTATCCACAACAGGTTTCGATTTCTTAATAGAATCTGCAATCCGTTGTTGCTCGGCTTCAAACGCAAGCCGGCTTTTACTGTTGAGCATGAACATACCAATCAGTAAGGCTCCAATCAGCAAAAAACCAATCAACGTATTTCTATCCATTCCCATTTAATATGATTTAGGAGTGCAAAGGTAATGGTTTCACTCAAAAGCAAAATGATACCAATTTATACCGATTGGACAAACAATATAATCCAATATCGGCTATCGCCTCATTGTACTATTTGTTTGATACCATCGGCATGTATACCGATTGGACAAACAATATAGTCCAATACCGGCTATCGCCTTATTGTACTATTTGTTTGATACCATCGGCATATAAGATTTATAAAATATTGGCATATTATATAAATCACATTGGTATTACTTCAACATAGTGAATTCAATCACTTTTATACAAAAAAGCCCCTCTAAAAAAGAAGGGCCGTTATACTTGTGAAAAATCATTACTTTTTGGCAGCAGGAGCAGCAGCCTTTGGTGCAGCAGCTTTAGGAGCAGCAGCTTTAGGCGCTGCAGCTTCTTCCTGTTTCAGCTGACGAGTCATGGTTACGGTTGCAATAGGAATTCTTGGTGAATTCATCACTTCCATATGATCTGCAATCACATTTTCTACACGGATATTCTCATTCAGCTCGAGATTACTTAAATCTACTTCAATGAACTCTTTCAGGTATTTCGGAAGGGTTTTGATTTTCAGTGACTTCATTTTCGTAACCAGTTTTCCACCGGCTTTTACCCCAACCGGAACCCCAACATATTTCAGCGGTAAGTTAGCAATCACTTTCTTATCATCAACCAATTCCAGAAAATCAACATGAATCAATTCATCCGTTACCTTATTGAACTGGATGTCTTTCATGATACAACGGTAGGTTTTACCTTCCACCGTTACTTCTGTAAGCATGAACTCAGCAGTGTACACAATTGATTTAAAAGCTGTTGCAGGAGCACTAAAATTCACTTCGGTATTACCACCGTAAATTACACCTGGCACAAGCTGCTGAGAGCGAAGTTGGCGGGTGGCTTTTTTTCCGCTTTCGGTCCTCAGAACACCTTCGATTGTAATTGTTTTCATTTTAAAATTTTTAATGAGGCGCAAAGGTAGGTAAAATGGCTCAAATATGCCCTGAATTCAAAGGTTTTCTTTAGGCAAACCACATAAAAAAGCTGTTCATCGCTATTTATGCAAGAACAGCTAAGGATATAAGAATAAAGTATCAGAAACTATTTATACCGTTTTAACTACACCCTTCATTCTTCCCCTGATGAACAAGCTATGAATACTTTTATTTTCATAAGCATTTCTAAGGGCTACAGCGAATAACTCGTCGGTAGACAATACTTTGATTTTTCTGCTTTCCTGTTTCAGGGGTATGGTATCGCAAACTACCAGTTCATCTAAATCACTATTTTCGATATTTGCATAAGCGTTTCCACTTAGTACAGGATGGGTACAGAATGCCCGAACGCTTCTGGCGCCTTTTTCCATCATCAGCCCGGCACTTTTTGCCAGCGTACCTCCGGTATCGCAAATATCATCAATGAGTATGATGTCGCGGTCCTTAACATCACCGATAACTACCATACTGGCAATTTCATTGGCACGTTTGCGGTGCTTGTCGCAAATCACCATATCACATTCGAAAAAAGAGGCCACTTCTCTTATCCTATTGGCACTGCCTACATCAGGAGCCGCAAAAGTGAGGTTATGCAATTGAAGGCTTTCTATATAAGGTATGAAGATGGCAGAAGATTCCAGATGGTCTACCGGAATATCAAAATAACCTTGGATCTGTGGTGCATGTAAATCCATAGTCACCACACGGTCGGCACCCGCAGCTGTTAGCATATTGGCCACCAGTTTTGACCCGATGGCTACACGGGGCTTATCTTTTCGATCTTGCCGGGCATATCCGTAATAGGGTATCACCGCAATCACTTTATAAGCAGAAGCTCTTTTTGCTGCATCAATCATCAGGAGCAGTTCCATGATGTTTTCGGTAGGTGCAAAAGTACTTTGGATAAGGAATACGAATTTGCCCCGGATACTTTCTTCAAATTCCACACCGATTTCACCATCGCTGAATTGCTGTATTTTAATTTTTCCTAATGGCTCTCCAAATTTCCTGGCGATTTTTTCGGCTAAATAACGGGAAGCCCTACCCGAAAATATTTTTGCATTTGATTCCATATGTATTGGTTTTACGGCTTGATAGGTTAGTGGGTTTATTCGGTATAAATTCATCAATCCTGACTGAATATTGTACTTTGAATACTAAACATTCTTCAGTGAAGGCTGATTTTAGTTTTACGAAAATACAGTTAGTTTACATGAATTAACTCTCTATTCATGGAAAATGTTCAAAAGCCTTCCACATCCATAAAAACCTGGGCACCTGCCGACCGACCGATGGAAAAATTACAACAACACGGTGCAACTGCTCTGAGTACAGCAGAAGTAATTGCCATTTTACTCCGTGCCGGAAACCGCAACCATTCTGCCATTCAATTGGCTCAGCAATTGCTCCAAAGTGGCCATAATAACCTCAATGAACTGAGCAAATGCTCTTTCGCAGATTTGAAAAAAATAAAAGGAATCGGTTTAACAAAAGCTGCCAGCCTGATTGCCGCATTTGAACTGGGTAGAAGAAGGCAGGCAGATGTAGTATTCCAGAAAACAGCCATACGAAGCAGTGCCGACCTGGCGGAATTTGTACGAACACAAATAAAGGATTACCGCTTGGAAGTTTTTGCTGTAGTGTACCTCAACAGGGCCAATAAGATCAATTACTTTGAAATTGTGAGTAAGGGCGGACTCACCGGTACCGTAGCCGATCCCAGAGTAATTTTGAAAAAAGCTTTGGAGAGTGAAGCCACCAGTATAGTATTGAGCCATAATCATCCTTCCGGTAATCCCAAACCCAGTAAGGCGGATGAAGATCTTACGATCAAGATAAAAATGGCGGCAGCTTTTATGGATATCAAAGTGCTGGATCATATCATCGTAACTGAGGAAGGGTATTTTAGTTTTGCAGATGAGGGGATGATGTGATTGAGCAGTTGATAAATGATAAATGACAATTGATAATTGATAATTGATAATTGACAATTGATAATTGATAATTGATAATTGATAATTAGAATGTTGTTTTCAAAAAATGAAATAAAGTTTGATAAATCGGTATGCACAAACTATAAACTAAAAACCCTACACCAAAAAGCATCAAGCCTGCCCGGTTGGTCCACCGAAAGTAAAAGGCATTTCAGTTACTTCAAGATCCTGGATGCTGCCATTTACGGCTTCAAACTTCTTTACATTATCAATCATCGCTTTCATGAAACGCTTGGCATGAAAAGGAGTAAGAATGATCCTGTTTTTCACTTTACTTTTAGGTGTTCCCGGCATCACGTTTACAAAATCAACCACAAACTCTGCATGGCTATGCGTGATGATGGCCAGGTTAGCATAAGTGCCTTCTGCTACTTCTTCAGAAATTTCAATATTCAATTGATTCGGAGGTAAATTATTTTGATCAGACATAAAATTGATTGAATAGCAAAGTTAACCAATGGATGCTTTCGTAAATTGCTGAAATAAAAAAAGGTTGCCAACAAATGGCAACCTCTATGAATTTATTCAATAGTTTGATTAACGTGGACGCAACCACTTGCTTTGGAAAGTCATCAACCTCGCAGCAGGACCTGCACCCCAGGTCATTTCATAATAAATGGTGCGGGTAGCAGGATCATAATACTGTGCATAACCAGTGCCAGTAACGTTGCTGATGCCACCGTTTGAACTGGTCAATGAAGTGACTAGCAAAGTAGTTGGATCGATAGTGATGTTGGGCTCGAAACCAGCAGGTAAAGCTGAATTAGAACCATTTGCCCAGTTTACCTGACCTGTGTGCTGTACAGAATTTGCACCTGAGGTTACAAATTCTCTCTGATAAGGACCAAATGCACCGGATAAGGCTGGATCAATAGCACCTCCAACAACACGTAATGCAGTACCTGTGATAGAATAAACCCCATCATAAGCATTCTTTACAGAGAATTTTACTACAATATCGCGGGAATTAGAAGCAACAATATAACTATTATTAGCGCTAATAATCGTTAAACCGATCGCATAAGTCAAATTCGGATCGAGTGTTGAACTATTGGATATAGTAATAGACATCGTATCTAACCTTTTGCCTGCAGCAATAGTAAGAGTATTGTTCAAACTGTACTCAGTTGAAGGCAGCAGGGTTAAATCAGGGAAAGCCGCAACCAAAGCTGGATTAGATTCTACCTTTACAATTACATCAGAGGCTTCTGCAGCATCTGATTCTAATGTAACCACGGGAGCACGGAGCACCTGAGGCGTTGTTTGTGCATTTACTGCGAAAGATATAGGACTATTTTTAGACTGGGGGAAAGTTACAGCCTTGGTGTTTTGCACCTGTAAGCCATAATTCTGATCTTCAAAACCCTTATCTTTCAAGCAACCTGTAAAAGCTGCCATGGCAACAATAAACAGAGATGATGTGAGTATTTTTTTCATTTGTATTAGTTTTTAAATTTATTAATTAACATCCCAGAAAATTCTGCCTGAACCAGGTGTGATATTTTCAGAAGGGAATACTTTGATCGTTCCTTCAGCAGCCACATTAGTTGCGTTATAGTTATACTCGTTTTGTGGATAGAACAAACGATTAGGAATTTCGGTTCTAGAATTACCAGGATTAAATGAAATCGGAGGACCAGGTGCAAATCCACCACCTTCACCATAAACTACGTCTGTTCTACGGAAATCTGTCCATGTCTCTAGTACATTTATCCCATTCATTGCAAACCATTTTTGAGATAAAATGGTATAGATACCACCAGCAGGTAAACCAGGTCCTTGTGGAACACCATCATAATCAACATCCGGATAAGTAGCATTAGCTCTAATTAAACTATCAGCAGAAAATTCTGGAGTGAACGTAATTGAATCAGCTGTATTTGCAACATTACGAATAGGAGGATATGCGGCTTTAAGAAATACAAATGAACTTGTTATAGCTTGCTTTAAAAGATCCTTTGCACTTGCACCGCCGGTAATAATATTCCTTTCTCTAGCTTCTGCTTGTAAGAATAAACTTTCTGCTGCAGTAAAGATCCATGCACGTGATGAACTTCCATCTGGGATATATCCGGGGCCACCCACTGTTGAAGTTTTGGAACCTTCATTTGGTCCACCTGCTACAGACAATTCTCCATAAGGAATGCCTCTTAGCACATTACCTGTTGCTGCAGGCACATAAAAACTTGTTCTTCTTGGATCATTGTTCCATTGATAGTACCCTGTACCAACACCCGGGAAAGGGCCTATAGAATAAGCGTTAGCCCTTGTCAGGTTACCCAGATTAGCAGTAATACCAGCCTCCGTTTTAACATATGAACGATAGAATGGGGTTGGTTTGGTATCAACATAGCCAGGGTTTAAAATAGCTTCTTCTGAAGCAGATGAAATGAACCCGGTTCCTTCAGCATTGATAATGGCTATTTCACCGGCAATATCAAAACTGGTAACACGATAAGCATGAACCAGTAAACGCAGTTTGAAGGTATTGGCAAACTTGATCCATTTTGTTTTATCTCCTTTGTAAATGAGGTCATTAGTACTAAGATTGCGATTATTGTCTGCTGCGCCAAGTATCGGATCTTTCAACAAAGCAATTGCGGTATCGCACTGGCGTAATAAATCTTTGTAGATATTTTCCGCTTTATCATAAGCTGGAGTGGAATTTACTGTACCCTGGAAAGCCTTTGAATAAGGAATGTTACCGTATACATCAACCAGCATTTGAAAGTTTACCGAACGCATGATCCTACCAATAGCTTCATAAACACCGGCTTCATTAGCTTTAGCTTTTTGGGCAACGAAATTGTAATTGGTTGCATTACTGTAAAGATTATTCCAAACCCCTACATTAAAATCGTTGTCGAAAGTGTAAGTTTCTTCGTCTGTAATATCCTGAAAACTACCAGACCTCGCCCAGTAACCCATCCAGTTTTGAAGGAACTTGAAGCTACCTCCATCAATGATGGTTGCAGATACTGTTTGTGCACTTGGCAATACTGTACGATAATCAATCGTAGAAGCGGTGATGTCATCCGGATTGGTATTGATGGCGAAATCTGTTTTTTTACATCCCGTTGCTGTTACCAAAAAAGTGGCAATCAGCAAAATCAGAATTTTCATGTTGTTATATTTCATATACAATTGAATTTAAAAGATTAAAACTGGAAGGTTACATTCGCACCAAAATTACGTGTTGGAGGCAGGTTATAACCCGTACTTCTTCCCTGAGAGTTACCCGTGTTTGAAGCACCTAAGTTTGCAGGATTTGCAGAGAACTCTGGATCCGTCCAAACATTCGATTTAGGCAACCAGGTTAACAAGTTTCTTCCGGTAATACCAATGCTTACCCCCTTGATAAAATTACCTTTGAACAGGTTAGCAGGCATTGTATAACTGAGAGATACTTCTCTTAATTTCCAGAAAGAGCCATCTGCGATAAAGTTACTGATAGCATCTGTATTGAAACCTGTGTTCCAGAATTCACGGCCATAACTTTGAGTAAAGATATCTACGTTATCAGCATATTTTCCCGGAGATACCTCATAAACTGAATTAGGGAAAACGAAAGCACGGCGGCCATTGGCAGCGCTGCGTTCAGAGATTCCATTATCATCAAGGAAAGATCCAAGCTCATCCACAACAATCTGATTGCCTCCACGGTACTCAGCTACAGCAGCCATAGTAAACCCTTTCCAATTAACAGTAAGGTTCAAACCGAGGATATTATCAGGAGTAGTTCTTCCAAACTGGGCAAGATTAGGATCAACAGAAGGCATACCTGTTAATTTATCTACAATCACTTTGCCGGTTGCAGGGTCACGCTTGTAATCAGGCACTTTAAAAACATAGGCGGGCTGGCCAACAATTGCATAGTTATAGTTGCCAATTCCGAGCTCCTCAACATCACCAATCAATCTTTTGATTTCACTGGTTTGGTAAGAATAATTCACTTTGAAATCGATATCTGCTTTTCCGATACTGATCAAAGGAGTCAGTTTCAAATCTAATTCAAAACCACTATTGGTAAACTCTGCAGCATTTAACAATGCACCAGTGAAACCGGTAGTATTAGAAAGTGCCACTGTGATTAACTGATTGGTATTGTCTTGAGTATAATAAGTTGCTTCAAGATTGATCCTATTTTTCAAGAAACCCAATTCAATACCCACTTCTTTAGTATTCACAAACTCAGGTACGTATTGGCGCTGTAAAGCAGTAGTTCCTTGATTATATCCCAATGTAGAACCATAAGGGAAGAATGTACCTGAGTTAAAGCCCGTTTCATTTTGGTATGGAGCAAGATTTACATTACCTGTTTTTGCAAGTGCTCCTCTTATTTTGAAATAGCTTAATACTTTGTTATTGTCTAAACCTGGAATTAATTTATGCATCAGGAATGAAGCACTTACTCCAGGGTAGAAAAATGAAATTTCATTATTTTCAAATTGCTTGTCGGCAGGAACCAAACGGCTGTCCCTGTCATAACTTCCTGTTCCTTCTATAAAAATCATTTGCCTCCAATCGAAAGTAAGTCTACCAAACAAACGCTTTAAGCGGAATAAAGAACTGTTTGAGGTTACGTCTGCTTCACCCAGACGGGTTTGAATACTCAGGAAATCAGAAAATCCAAGGTTATTGCTACCTACAGAAAGATTCCTGGTTTTAGATTCACGGAATGAAGTACCGATTGTTCCACTGATTCCAAATTGCTTGTATTTGGTATTGAAGTTGGCAAAAAATTCAGAAGTAAGCCTTGACGAATAGGCCTGAGCATCGTTCAACTGAGCGGTAATGTCTTCAGCAGCAGGATCATTCAGGGTTTGACTGAATGCGCTACGCTGGAAAGCCTCTGTGGTACTCCTAAGATTCTGGTTGGTTACAGATACACCGAGACGATAAACAAAATTCAACCAACTGGTGGCTTTATAATTCAACTCGATATTGCCAAAAATGTCGTCGGTTGTTGAATATTGACGCTTGTTGTCTACAGCGAAATAAGGCGTTTTGTCCCTGTTACTTAGGTAAGTGGTATAATATCCATCAGGAGAAGAGAAATAGTCTGTTCTCCAATTTTTAAACCTCGACAAATCATATTGACCCGGAGCACCAGTCACGTTATAGTATACATTCCGGTTATTGCGGGTAATTTCATATTTACCGTTGGTGTAGCGTACATTCAAAATTGCCTTGAAACGGTTATACTCTTTTTCAGAACGTAAAGTAATAGTACGGCGCCTGTTTTTATCGCCACCTAATGTACCATTGATCTGTACGTTTTGTGCAGACAAATAAAAATCGCCCGCAGAGTAAGAAACATCTGTTTGGCTGGTTACACCGGTTTCAAAGAAGTTCCTGCGTCCATTGGGTACATAAGAATATGGCAGTAATAATTTTTCGCCGTTGGGGCCTGTTTGACCCATCTGACGGATTTCACCATTGAACTCATCGCCCCAGCTTTGTTGCTCATAAGGGGTAAAAGTTCCATTTCCATTAGCATCCTGACTATACCCTGAACCATAACGGGTTTGAAATTTAGGAAGGTAAGCAATCTTCTCTAACTGCGTAGCTTGTGAGAAAGAGATGGTAGGCCTTTGTTTGTTCCCTCTTTTTGTGGTAACTACAATCGCACCATTCACCCCATCTGGTCCATAAATGGCTGTTGCAGAAGCTGATTTCAAAATATTCACATCAGCGATATCATTGGGATTGATAGAATTTAAATAACCTAAAGCAATGGGCACACCATCTAATATTAACATCGCCTGGTTGTTACCGGTTAAAGAGCGGATACCCCTTAATGTAATACGGGTTGTACCCACAACACCGCTATTAGATGTTATCACATTCAAACCAGATACCTTACCCACCAATCCATTCTGGAGATTCACCGGATTAGCCTGTGTAAGTTCTTTGCTTTTTACCGTAGCAGTAGCAAAACCTAAAGAAGCTTTTTGACGAACCTGCCCCAGAGAAGTAACCACAACGGTAGTTAATTCCTGTGTGTTGCGTACCAGGTTAGCGATGGCAACTGTGCCGCTTGGCGTGATCACCTGTGAATCGTACCCAACAGCGCTAACAGATAAGGTAGCGTTGGGGTCTTTAACCTTGATGGAGAAATTACCGTTTGCATCAGAGGTAACGGCATTAGTTGTTCCGGTTTCAGTTACCGTAGCAAACTTCACGGCTTCACCAGGGATATCCCTGATTTGACCTGAGATTACCCGGCTCTGTGCGGATGCCAGCATTCCGCTAAACATCAACACGGCGAATAATGTTAAAAATCTTCTCATGTGCGGTTTATTATTAGTTTAATGAAATGTAAAAATAAGGATATTTTGTTTAAGTCAAAAAATTGTTAATCTTTTGAGTAATTAGTTTCCCTTACAGTTGCAAATGACAAAAAATGCAGTAACATAGCTGCATTTCATCAAAAAATAGTTAAAAAAAATGTTCACACATGATCTGATTTTCACATCTGTGCATAAAAAAACCGGTATATACAACCCAATGCCTGTTAAAACTGCCAAATCCATTGCAATTGCAAAGAAGATCTTTTACTGTCCTCAATCTCATCTGCGCCAGAGCCAATACGACTTTTGTTTTGATAAAAGGTTTGTGCCCACCGAAACCAGCATCCATGATGCTTATTGATAGCATAATGAAGGTTTAGATAATACCGGAAACCCTTATCATAAATCACTGGAATGGCATAACTGTAAAGTACATCATTTTCATAGGCATATATCCGGGTATCATAGTCATCTGTATCGAAAAATAGGATTCTAAAGTTGGCAGAATAGGGCTTCATCATCGGATGATAATGCAAGGCAGTATACCATGCAAAACCTTGTTTTTCAAGATTTTGTTTAACCAATACCCATTCCGCTCTGCACCGGAGTTCCCAGTCTGAAGAAATAGGGAAATTCAGGTGCATGCGAAGGTTTCGCCGCAATACATTTTCCGGATAAGTAATAACTACACTCCCATCATTCTCGTTGATGGCTTTTAATTCCCGTTTATAACGGATATACCATTCTGTTTTTTTATTGGGACGATAAACCAGTTGGATTTGCTGTTCTTGTCCGGTGGAGGGACTATTAACTCTGTATTTTAGCCAGGGGAACCTGAAAAAATCGATATAAGCTAAAATTTGCCAATGGCTTTCAGGACGTAAATCGACAGCGCAATAAAATCCTGTTTCGTTATTAACCTTGCTGTTTTCGGAAAAAGCCCTGCTTTGAAAAGATGGAAATGCGGGATTAAAGTGGCGGTAAATCATGGATAGATCTGCTTTCGAGGCTACACTAAGCAATATACCATGCAAATTTGCCCATTTCTTATTCGCATTAGCTACCTCTCCAAATAAAAGAAGGTTGCCCTTGCGATAGCGATAGTCTGCACTCATGCTATTTAATTTCTTTCCTTCAAATTGATAAAGTTGATAAGGAGCATTTCCTTTTTGAACAGGAAGATTAAACTGCTGCCGGATGGCCTGAATACCCACTTGCCAATTTGTTTGTCTGTATTTTATTGATCCACCTGCAACCATCTGCTTGATCGAACCTTTATCAGCCAGCTCCCCGGGTGTTCGATGTAAACCCGAAGTTTGAAAAGCAGTTACCGCCTCTTCACCATTATTCAAACTATCTATTACTTTATTTGCATCGATAGCTTTTTTAGAAAAGAATAGTCCCCCTTCCCATTTACCTTTTCCGATGCCAATAGCCAACCCCCTGTGGAAATTGGTTTCAGCAAAAGAATGATAAGGGCGGAAAATATCCGATTGCCGTACAATACCACTAATAGCGGCACCCTTACCAAAAGCCAGACTTTGCCAGTGGATGAGGCCCTGGCCCATGTTAACAGTGAAGTCGCCTATTGCTAGTGTTTTTATGACACCAAGTTTCCTGATAAACAGATGCGCCGAGTAAAAATCAAAACCTGCTCCTGACTTCTTACCGAACCATTTTTCACCTGCATCCTTATCCGCTACAATACCATACTCCAGCAAATTTTTATACTGATAATTAAAACGGAGGGAAACGTGTTGAGCACTGCCGGCAAAATAATCATTTACATTTTGTTGAGATTGGAATCCTTTTGATGGTTCGGCTATTTGTGAAATACGAAGCAGAAACTGGTAGCGTCCCTTTTTCAACCTATTCAACAGAGCAGTAGTTGAGTTTGTGGTACTTCCGATGCTAACATAAGGCAGTACAGACCTAATCAGTTCAGGATACCACAAGGGTATAGCCTGTAATTCATAAATATTTTCAATTGGGCCAAAAATTTTGATGTAATCTTTAAGCGCTGAAATCTGAAGGGCTGTAAACATTCCCAGCCCTTCCAACTCCTGAACATCAGCTTTATTGAGATCAATAGGTTGGCGTTGATATTGCGCCAATGCCCGCAGCGCGGCATCATCTTCGGTGGCCTGATCATCATTAGCAGCCGTATTTTGCTCTAATTGTTGTTGCATCAAAGCCTCGTCAGGAACATTTACCTGCGCTGTTGACAATATCGGAATGGCAAGGAATAAAAAAAATAAAATTCTCATGGTTTCAGGCTTTTGAACCAGTACATCAAATTCATTCCCGGACTGATACCCAATTGAGGATGCTGGTTAACGGTAAGGTCTAAACGCAGATTTCCCCATAATAATCCCGCTCCGGCAAACAGGCTTCCGGTTTCACTTTGCAAGCCTGCCTTTGCTATGAACTTTTTACCAAACTGGTATTGGAAGTTGGTAAGCAGATGAACAGAACGATAAGGCGATTTGATCAAAGCAGCACCAACATAAAACTGCTCGCTCAGGTCATAACCAATTCCCCATTGAAAAAAAGAAGAAGTTCCTTCAGATTTCTCTCCCCGCTTTAATAATTCAGCAGGATTATGAATTTGTATTCCCGTATGCAGGTGCTTTTCGATCTGCCACAACATGGCGAACTCAACATTCCATGAATTGACCGACTCGTAACCTTTGAAGCCCTGTATCGAATAATTGAATTGCAACCCCAGTGCCAATCTGCCCAATTCATGTGCGTATGCAAGCCCCAATGCATCTTGCCGGTACAAGCTTCCCCCTGCATGACACAGTTGGAAACCAAAGCCGCCCAATGGGGTAGATAATACTCCCGTTGCTGTGTAAACGCTGTTTTCATCCAGCATGAACCTTCGCTCCCCAGTAACTGAAATACCCGGCCTTATTTTTTTTGCCAATACCGCCTGATTGGCGGTAAAAGAATTCACATCCACCTGAAAATCGCTATAGGCAGTGAGCGGTTGATAAGTAATACCAGATGTAGCTGATGATGGTTGGGAAAATATTCGGGTACAAAAAAAAAGCTGTAATAATAGGAAGTACAGTTGTTTCATTTCAATCAAATTATTTGGAAAATTAGAAAGGGAAAAGAGTTGAAAAATTGGAAAAACAACTTATTACCTGAAGTAAATTCCTTGAAATCAGGGGTGAAAACACATAAACGATATTGACGATTGTAGTTATCAAACCATTTTCAACCTTTAATGATTAATTTTGCAGCATGGAATTACTAGATGGCAAAAAAGTATCAAAGTCGGTTAAAGATGCCTTAAAGTTGGAAACAGCGAGATTGAGGAGTTTGCAATTGCGGGCACCTCATCTGGCAGCTATTTTGATTGGACATGATGGTGCCAGTGAAACCTATGTAGCCAGTAAGATTAAGAACTGTGAAGAAACCGGGTTTCTCAGCAGCCTCATCAGGCTTCCTGTGGAGGTTTCTGAAAAGGAAGTACTCGATACCATCGGGCAATTGAACAAACGCGATGACATTGATGGCATCCTGGTACAATTGCCATTACCCGTGCACGTTAGTGAACAGCAAGTAATCAATTCGATTGATCCTGCAAAAGATGTAGACGGTTTCCATCCGGTAAGCACCGGAAAAATGGTGCAGGGAATGCCTACTTTCATCCCTGCTACCCCTTACGGCATCATGCTGATGCTTGAATATTATGGCATACCCACAATTGGTAAACATGCGGTTGTAATAGGAAGAAGCAATATTGTGGGCCGGCCCATCAGCATCCTGTTGAGCCAACAGGGAACTTATGCCAACTGTACGGTTACATTATGCCACAGCCGAACCACTAACCTCAAAGAAATTTGTTCAGGCGCAGATATCATCGTAGCTGCATTAGGTAAACCGGGATTTCTTACTGCAGACATGGTAAAAGAAAATGCCGTTGTGATTGATGTAGGCATCACACGTGTTGCGGATGATTCAAAGAAATCGGGTTTTGCCCTAAAGGGTGATGTTGATTTCATCCGGGTTGCTCCCAAATGCAGTTATATCACGCCAGTTCCGGGCGGTGTTGGATTGATGACCATTGCAGCACTTTTGAAGAATACTTTTAATGCTTATCTTTTGAGAACTCAGGGCGATACGAATTGATACTGATGAAAAATGTAATTACCACAAACCCAGCTGCTAAACCTGCAATCATTTCATTGCCATTGATGGAACATTTCTATACCCTGCAGGGAGAAGGTTATCATCAGGGACGTGCAGCGTATTTTATACGACTTGGAGGTTGTGATGTTGGCTGTGTTTGGTGCGATGTAAAAGAAAGCTGGGATGCTGAAGTACACCCCAAAGTTTCTATTGATGAAATGGTTGATTTGGCCAAACTAGCCTTTCCACCCAACAATCATAATATGGTGGTGGTTACCGGCGGAGAGCCTTTGATGCACAACCTGGATAGATTAACCCTTGCCCTGAAAAATGAAGGAATCGCCACACATATTGAAACCTCAGGGGCACACCCGATGAGCGGTTCATGGGATTGGGTTTGTCTTTCTCCAAAAAAATTCAAAGCACCATTACCGGAAATCATGATGCAGGCAGACGAATTAAAAGTGGTTATTTTCCATCCGTCCGATTTTGATTGGGCGGAAAGCCATGCTGCCCTGGTGAGGCCTGATTGCAAACTTTATTTGCAGCCGGAGTGGGACAAATCTGCCATCATGACTCCACAAATCATCAGTTATATCAAAGCCCATCCACAATGGGAATTGTCATTACAACTGCACAAATACATCAATGTTCCCTGATGCATTTTAACAACAGCGAATATTTACTGCAGCGGATAGCCTTTTTATTCGTCTTACCTTTATCACAATGAACCGATTTAGCCTTTTTGCCCTCAATAGCATCCTAGTTGTTCTTTTTTGCATTGCCACACTTAAAGCGGATTGTCAATGGTACGAACCGGAAAAGGTTGATAAAAAAGCAAGACTGATTTACGAGCAGGCATATGATGCGGCAGTACAATCGCGCTATGAAGAATCGTTGAAGCATCTCGAAGAAGCTTTGCTGATAGATCCGAAATATGTGGAAGTGTATCTATCCAGGGCGGGTATTCATGCAGATATGCGGAATTACACCTCAAGTGTAGATGATTTTTCCAAGGCTTATTCATTAGACCCTGAATTTTCTTCCACCTATCTGCTTCCCTATTCCATCTCATTGGCAGGAACCGGTTCATTTGATAAAGCGCTTGAGGCTATAGATCAGTTTTTAAAAAATCCAAAGCTTAATGAGCAAAGCAAAAAAGCGGGTGCTTACCGAAAAAGCACTTATGAATTTGCGTTGGATTATAAAAGGCAGCACCCCAATTCAGGCTATCAGTTTTTACCGATGAATATGGGGCCGGGGATCAACACGCCCATGCTGGAATATTTTCCTTCGATGACCATCGACGGAAAAACGATGATCTTCAACAGGAGAATTGATGGCGATGAGGATTTCTATGAAAGCCACCTCGTGAACAACCAATGGGAAAAAGCCACACCGGTAACCGGAAAAATCAATACCAATCTCAATGAAGGAGCTCAAAACATTTCACAGGACGGAGATTGGCTGATCTTCACCGGATGTAATTATCCGGAAGGTGCAGGTAGCTGTGACCTTTATATTGCTTACCGTACTAAAAGCGGTGGCTGGACGGAGCCCGAAAACCTGGGCTTCACCGTGAATTCAGATGCCTGGGAATCTACCCCTTCGCTATCACCCGACAAAAGAGATTTGTATTTTTCGAGTAACCGTGAGGGTGGGTATGGGGCAAAAGACATCTGGGTAACCCATCGAGAAAAAAACAACAAGTGGGGCAAACCGGTGAACCTTGGTCCGATCATCAATACCGATGGCAATGAAACCTGTCCGTTTATACATGCCGATAACCAGACGCTCTATTTCAACAGCAACGGGCATTTAGGATATGGCAAAGCGGATATTTTTTTAAGTAAGAAAAAAGGGGGAAATAGCTGGGGTGACCCCTTAAACCTGGGATACCCGATCAATACCATCGATGATGAAGGGTCGATGGTGGTGGCTGCCGATGGTACTACAGCATTTTACGATAGCGACAGGGGAAGCAGTTTGGGCGGACTGGATATCTATAGTTTTCAACTTCCCGCTGATGTGAAGGCCACCAAAACAAAATGGGTCAGGGGAAGGGTTTACGACAAACTGAACAAGGCAGGGCTCCCTTCCACCGTTGAACTAACGGATATCAATACACGCATTTTAGTTTCCCGTCTGAAGACCGATGAAGACGGAAATTATCTCATCACCCTACCGGAAGGTAAATCTTATGCCTTTCATGTTAACCGGAAGGGTTACCTGCTGTATTCGGCTCACTACAACTTCGACGGAAGTTCAAACGATTCGGTATTCATAGCGGATATCCCTTTAGAACCCTTCAGCATTGGCGCAGCAGTGATTTTACAGAACATCTTCTTTGCCAACAACGCTTATTCGCTAAATGAAAACTCATTTCCCGAACTGGACAAGATTGTGGCCTTACTACAAGAAAACCCCCAGCTTAAGATACAAGTGAGCGGACACACCGATAACGTAGGCAAAAAAGAAGCCAATATGCTGCTCAGCACCAACAGGGCAAAAGCGGTTATGGCTTACTTTTTAAACCATGGAATTGTTACCGATAGGTTAAGCGCAAAAGGATTTGCTGATATGAAGCCAATTGCCAGTAATGATACCAACCAAGGGAAAAGCCTCAACAGAAGAACAGAAATAAACGTCACTTCCTTTTAACAGGAGCGGTATTTTAGCGGCTGAATGTTTGCAGATGATCTCCTATACCAGATTGCCCTTACGCGTGTTCCACAAATTGGCGATGTGCATGCCAAAATACTCGTGCAAACTTTACAAACTGCTTCTGCTGTTTTTAGAACTTCCAAACGGCAGCTCGAAAAAATTGAAGGTATCGGAACTGTCAGGGCTGCTGCCATTAAATCTTTCTCCGATTTCAAAAAAAGTGAAGCAGAGATTGCCTTCATCGAAAAATATCAGATAAAGCCCTTATTTTTTAATAGCCCAGACTATCCGCAAAGGTTACTGAATTGTTATGATAGTCCGGCTATGCTTTACTACCGTGGAAATACATCTTTATCTGCCGAAAAAATCATTTCCATCGTGGGAACCCGCAACAACAGTGAGTATGGTAAACAATGCTGCGAGCAACTGGTTGAAGATCTGAAAGATCACAGCATACTGATCGTAAGCGGGCTTGCATTTGGAATTGATGCCATTGCACACAAAGCTTCCCTACGTTTCGGCTTACCCACAGTTGCTGTACTGGCTCATGGATTAGACCGTATTTACCCTGCTCAACACAAATCACTTGCGCGCCAAATGCTTGAACAGGGTGGATTGCTCACCGATTTTATAAGCGGGCAGGATCCCGATAAACAGAATTTTCCCCGCAGAAACCGCATCACTGCCGGTATTTGTGATGCATTAGTGGTGATTGAATCGGGGATAAAAGGAGGTTCTCTTATCACTGCCGAACTGGGGAATGGATATCATAAAGATGTGTTTGCCTTTCCCGGAAGAGTGACTGACCCAAAAAGCCAGGGCTGCATCAATCTGATCAAACAAAATAAAGCGGTACTCATCAGCAATGCTGCTGATCTGCTGCAAGCCATGCAGTGGGATGACACAAGAAAAATGGAAAAAGTAAAGCAACGCAGCCTCTTTGTTCCCGTTACTAAAGAAGCCCAGCAGATACTCGATTTATTTAAAACCAAAACCATCATAACAATTGATGACATCCAACTTTATGCCGGGCTTAGCAGCAGCAGCATGGCGTCAGCCTTATTGTTGCTCGAAATGGAAGGCATCATAGCAGCAAAACCCGGAAAACAATACGAACTCTTGTGAATCAGGTAGCAGATAACCGTAAAAAAAGGATTAAAAAAGCGTAAAAGCTTTTGGGTCGATTTGCCTTTTGAAAATTTCGGCTTAGCTTTGCCTATGGCAACCAATAATTCCAATTCTCCCAAAAAAAACAGTCAGAAAATCATCCCCGATGGTTTAACATTCGATGATGTGCTGCTAGTTCCTGCATATTCGCAGATTTTGCCCCGTGAAGTAAATATCAGTACCAAGCTTACAAAAAACATCTTGCTCAATATTCCCATGCTGAGCGCAGCAATGGATACCGTAACAGAGGCGCAACTGGCCATAGCTCTTGCCCGTGAAGGAGGTTTGGGCATCCTACACAAGAATATGGGTATTCAGGAACAGGCAGACCAGGTTCGGAAAGTGAAAAGAAGTGAAAACGGTTTGATCCTCGACCCGGTCACTCTTCGTCCGGATGCGAGCATCGGCGAAGCTATCAGGCTAATGAGAGAGAACAAGATCGGTGGCATACCTATCGTTGATGAACAACACAAACTTGTAGGCATACTTACCAATCGTGATTTGCGCTTTGAAACCAGCATGCGCAACAAAGTAAGCACAGTGATGACCACAGAAAACCTTATCACAGCTCCGGAAGGTACTGATTTGAAAAAGGCGGAACTCATCTTCAAAAAAAACAAGATTGAAAAATTACCGGTTGTGAATAAATCGGGAAAGCTAATCGGATTAGTAACGTTTGGGGATATCCTAAAGTTAAAGAGCAACCCGCATGCGGTTAAAGATTCATTCGGAAGGTTATTGGTTGGCGCAGGGGTAGGAATCACGGCTGATATCTTAAACCGTGTGGATGCACTACAGCAAGCAGGCGTAGATATCGTTTGTTTAGACAGTGCTCACGGGCATACCAAAGGGGTGATTGATGCCCTCCGAAATATCAAAAAATCTTTTCCAAAACTTCCGGTAATTGCCGGAAACATCGCAACTGCTGCCGGAGCAAAGGCGCTTGCTGATGCAGGAGCTGATGCAGTTAAGGTGGGTATCGGCCCGGGTTCTATTTGTACAACACGCATTGTTGCCGGTACAGGAGTGCCACAAATAACTGCAGTAATGGAAGCAGCTCATGCATTAAAAAATAAAGATGTAGGCATCATCAGCGATGGTGGGATAAGATACACCGGCGATATGGTAAAAGCCCTGGCTGCGGGTGCAACCTGTGTAATGATGGGCAATGTTTTTGCCGGCACGGAAGAGAGTCCGGGTGAAACAATCATTTATGAAGGAAGAAAATTTAAACAGTATCGCGGCATGGGTTCGCTTGGGGCAATGGCTCAGGGTAGTAGCGACCGTTACTTTCAGGATGTGGAAGACGACATCAAAAAGTTTGTTCCGGAAGGAATTGAAGGCCGGGTAGCTTTTAAAGGCCATCTGAAAGAAGTAGTACACCAATACACAGGTGGATTAAGAGCGGGTATGGGTTACTGTGGATCTTCCAGTATCAAAGAGTTACAGCAGGCAAAGTTTGTAAAAATAACACATGCAGGCATCCGTGAAAGCCATGCACATGATATTGCTATAACGAAAGAAGCTCCAAATTACAGCCGCTGATGAAATTTCGGATATCAGTTTTACTCATACTGCTTTTCCTGCTATTCCCGGGTGCAGAAAAACTACAGGCACAGGAAAACACCCGGCTTCGCATTTCACTTTTAACCTGTACACCCGGAGAAGAATTGTATTCCATTTTCGGGCACAGTGCATTAAGGATTATCGATAGCAACAGCGTAAGCGATATCGTTTACAATTATGGTACATTTAACTTCAATGATGAAGGATTCTATTTAAAATTCATTCGAGGCAAACTGAAATATTATATCAGTATTGAAAATACCAGCGATTTTATTTATAGCTACAAAGCCGAAGGAAGAGGAATTACTGAACAAGTTTTAATGCTCAGTAATGAAGAATCCTACCATATCCAGCATGCCCTTAATGAAAACCTGAAAGAGGAAAATAAATATTATGCTTACGATTTTTTTCTCGACAACTGCACTACCCGCCTTCGCGACCTGATTCTTAAACATAAAAATCCACAGCCGGTACTTCCTGCAGTAATGCCCTTAAAAACAAGTTTCAGGGATGCCATTCATTTTTATCTGAAGGCAGGAAAACAAAACTGGAGCATGTTGGGCATTGATATCCTTTTGGGTAAACCCACCGATCAACTCATGACTTCTTCGCAACAACAGTTTTTACCGGATAATCTGATGAAGGCATTAGATAGTTGCACCAATACCCAGCTAGTAAGCTCATCGAAATCTCTTTACAACTTACCTGAAAAAGCATCTTCAACCCGTTTATTTACACCACTTGTTTTTTTCATTGCATTGCTGGCACTTTCTTTTTTATGGAGTTTTTCGAAAATTCCCTTTTTAAAAAACTTACAAGAATATTTCGACGGATTTCTTTTCTTTCTTGCCGGATTATTAGGATTGATATTGGTGTTGATGTGGACATCTACAGATCATAGCATGACCAAAGTAAATTTTAATTTACTCTGGGCATGGCCGTTTCATATGCTTATCGCCTTCATGCTCAACAGCAAAAAAAAATGGGTGAAACAATACCTGCATTTTTATTCCTTATTGATGTGCCTACTGCTATTGGCATGGTTTTTTCTTCCAGAAAAAATGAACAATGCCCTCATTCCATTTGTACTTACTTTGGCCTATCGGGCAAGAATAAGAAGTATGAAGTAAAAGGACTTTAATAAGGGGTTATGCAGGAAAAAATGTTGAATATAAATGCCAATTCCATCTTTTATCGTATTAATGGCGAAGGCAGGGCTGTTGTATTGATTCATGGTTTCGGTGAAGATGGAAGGATTTGGGATGAAATGGTTAATTCACTTGAAAAAAATTACCGGTGCATCGTACCCGATCTACCCGGTTCCGGAATGAGTGAAGCCTGGGAAAGCAAAAATATCAGTATTGCAGATTATGCAGAGGCCATCCATCAGATTGTTGAGGATGAACAGTTGAAAGATTTTTGTATGATCGGTCATAGTATGGGCGGATACATCACTTTAGCCTATGCAGATGCCTATCCTCAAAGATTAACGGGTATTGGTTTGTTTCATTCCACTGCATTGGCCGACGCTGAAGAAAAAAAAGAAAGCAGGAAGAAAGCGATTGCTTTCATACAAGAAAATGGTCCATTGAAGTTCCTGCAAACCAGTATTCCGGGTTTATTTGCACCTGAGCATTCAAACCTACAGGCATTGAAACAACTTTTAGATCAGGCCTCTTCCTTTTCAGGTGAAACTTTAATTCAGTATTACACGGCGATGATGCAACGAAAAGACCTTACAAAGGTTCTTGTAAACAGTGCCATTCCGGTATTACTGATAGCGGGGACCAACGATCAGGCTATTCCTTTTGAACAGAGCTTGAAAGAATCATCCCTTGCAGCAGAAACCCATTTTCATGTGCTCCGGTATACAGCACATATGGGAATGATGGAAGAACCCAAAAAAGCTATTGATATTTTAGCGAATTATTTGCATTTCTTCATGGATGTACCCTAAAAGCCTGATGATTTTGATTTAACTTTCCAGTTGAAAACAGATGGTTATAACGCATGAAAAAAACGCTACTCATTTTATTCTTACTCGCTTGTTTTGCAGATGCTCAAGCAAAGCATATCACCGGTGGCGAAATTATTTACGATCACATTTCATCTTCAACCAATTCAAAACGATATCGCATAACCCTTATCCTTTTCAGGGATGAAAATTGTATAGACCCCTGTGCTGTGATGCCTCAGAATGTTTTTATTGGAGTATTCAATAACGACAATAACCAGCTTATAGGAGGTTCACCAGCTAGTGGCGGAGCTATTCTGGTAAACCGCAACAGGATAGAAAATCTACCCATAGGAGAACTTCCCCAGTGCATCACCAACCCACCCGATTTAAGATATACAGCAGGGTATTATATTTTTGAAATAGACCTTCCCAACAATCTGGATGGATATACGGCAGTTTACCAAACCTGTTGCAGGGTCAACAGTACCCAAAACATCAATAACAATGTTAGTGGTGAGGGTGCCACTTATGTTACGAATATCCCGGGTATAAGAACTTTAAACCCCAGCCTGATTGATAACAGCCCACGCTTTTCCAAAATCATTTCAGTAGTATGCCAGAACAATGAATTTGTGCTCGACTTTTCTGCTACCGACCCTGATGGCGACCAACTGGTATACAGTTTGTGCAATGCTTATAACGGCGGAGGTGCTATTAATGCTGGTAATCGCCCCCCCGACCCCCCACCTTATAATTCGGTTGATTATGTAAACGGCAATACTGCCTTAAAACCATTAGGCCCGCTTGCTGATATCAACCCTCAAACGGGTATCATTAGTGGTATCGCACCGGTTGTGGGCAAATATGTGGTTTCGGTTTGTGTAAGCTCTTTCCGTAATGGTAACTTTATTGCCGTACACCGGAAAGACTTCATCATGACTATTGCTGCCTGCGACTTTGCCAGCGCTGATCTAGACCCTGAATACGTTACCTGTGATGGATTTTCATTCCAGTTCAGCAACAACAGCAATTCACCTCTAAACCAAACCTACTATTGGGATTTTGGCGACCCTGCTTCCGGAGCAAACAATATCCGCACCGAAGAAAGCCCAATCCATAACTTTTCTGATACCGGAATTTTCACTGTAAAATTTGTGGTGAACCGTGGCACTCCCTGTTCAGATTCAACCACTACCAGAATCAAAGTTTACCCGGGCTACTTTCCTGAATTTATTAACAATTCGCCCATGTGTAAGGGTATCCCTGTTCAGTTTAACGATCAAACTACTGCAACATATGGTATCATCAATAAATGGCGATGGGATTTCGGAGTTAACAATTTAACCAGCGATACCAGTATTATCAGGAATCCGAACTTTACTTATTCCCAGACGGGTACTTATACAGCCACGCTTATTGTGAGCAGCAGCAAAGGATGTATCGATACCATAACAAGAGCCGTTACTATTGTTGATAAACCACTGCTCACCGTTACTAATGATACGCTGATGTGTTCGGCAGATAACCTTCAACTGAGTGCAGCCTCTAATAATGGTGGTTCGGTGATCTGGTCGCCCAACTATAATATCAATAATGTAAATAGTTTCACCCCTATTGTAAGCCCTGATGTGTCTACAACTTATTTTGTAAGCTATGCGGATAATTTCGGTTGCCGGAACAGTGATTCGGTGAGAGTTAGTGTAGTGGATACCGTTAGTTTACAAATTGGGAACGATACCACTATCTGCCGGACAGACGGCATAGCTTTGCCCATCATCAGTAATGCACTTCGCTATGTATGGACTCCGGCAGGCACACTTGATAACCCAACAGTTAAAAGTCCGATTGCCACCCCTACCGCCCTCTTTACTACATATTATGTTCGGGGAAATATCGGCACCTGTTTCGACAGGGATTCTATTACCATAAAAACCATCCCTTATCCTGTGGCCAGGGCAGGCAGGGATACCACGATATGCTTTGGCACACCTGCATTTTTACAGGCAACCGGTGGAAGCTTTTATTCATGGGCACCTGTAACTTATCTCAATAACAGCAATATAGCCAGCCCAACTGTAATCAACTCCCCTGCAGGAATAACCAATTATACAGTAACGGTAAGGGATACACTGGGTTGTCCGAAACCGGTTACCGATGTGGTTCAACTAACAGTTGATCAAATCATCGCTGATGCAGGGCCGAGAGATACGGCTATTGTTGCAGGCCAACCTCTTCAACTGAATGCAACCGGTGGAAGCATCTACGAATGGACACCGGTTACCCAGTGGCTGAGTAACCCCAACATCTATAATCCGGTTTCCAGGCCACTTTCAGATATTGAATACATTATAAGAGTAAGTAATGCTATTGGTTGTTTCGATACAGATTCAATCCTCGTTAAATTCTATACTGTTTTACCCGGTTTCTTTGTTCCTTCTGCATTCAGCCCTAACGGAGATGGCCTCAATGAAGTGATCAAACCCCTTGCACTGGGCTTAAAGGCGGTTGAGCTGTTTCAGGTTTATAACCGATGGGGACAACAAGTTTTTAGTACCACACAAATTGGTGAGGGCTGGAACGGTAAATACAAAGGAATCCCGCAGGAAGCCGGATCTTATGTTTGGTACGCCACCGGAAAGGATTATGCCAATAGGAAATTAGAGAAGAAAGGAACAGTAATTCTCATCCGTTAAAGCATGTTTTTCCCGCATACAACTACTGTCAAGCTTGACCATCTTTCTTGAGCAATGCAAAAATCAACCAAAGGGTATTAATTAATCTTATGAAAAAAACGATTTTTATTACGGGTGCTACTTCCGGAATCGGAGAGGCATCAGCTATCAAATTTGCTGCAGCAGGTTTTCGTTTAATCCTTACCGGTAGAAGAGCGGACAGGCTCTCCAATCTGAGTAGCCGACTGAAAACTCTTTATCAAAGCGACGTTCTACAACTTGTTTTTGATGTACAAAACAGGAAGCAGGTGAATGAAGCTATTGAATCAATGAATGACGAATGGAAGCAGGTAGACATTTTGCTCAACAATGCCGGATTAGCTTTGGGGCGAGAACCCTTCGATCAGGCTTCAGTAGATGATTGGGATACCATGCTTCATACGAATGTAAACGGATTGCTTTATGTGTCGAGAGCCGTTTTGCCTTTGATGGAAAAAAGTAATTCTCCTCAAATCATCAATATAGGTTCAATTGCAGGAAAAGAAGTATATGCCGACGGAAACGTTTATTGCGCCAGTAAATTTGCCGTTGATGCCATTACCAAGGCTATGCGAATAGATCTCTTGAAAAAAGGGATAAAGGTTACTGTCATTCATCCGGGAGCTGTAGAAACTGAATTTTCTGTGGTCCGCTTCAAAGGAGATGTAAAAAAAGCAAGTGCGGCATATATTGGATTTCAACCTCTACATGCAGCTGATGTAGCCGATGCCATTTTTTATGTGGCAGGCTTACCAGATCATGTGTGCATCAACGAGTTAGTAATCATGCCGAAGCAACAGGCCAGTACTTCCTATTTCGATAAAAAGTAATATTCCTTAAATAAAGAATCTGGGGCATACAATAAAAATGCACTTTTCGCCGTCTTTCCTCAACGGATCGTAAGCTGTTTGCGATTTGCCTTCAAAGATGAAAAATCCATTCTTAGCCGCTGCCTTTTGCCTGTTCGTGACGGGTATCTCCTGGAGTGCTAAAAGTCAGGAAGTGATTAGGTTACAAAGCTGCAATGATTTGTTGATTCAAAAACAAGCCGATAGCATGAAAACCCTTCTTCAATCGAAGGGTTTTGAGCTTGTAAAGGAAGTTTCCATCACTATGGAGAGCGAATATGAGATGCCGGTAATTGTTCCGCTAACAGAACAAAACTGGTATCAGTTTATTTTTATTGGCGATATCAGCTCACGGCTATATGAAGTGCGGATGTACGACTGGGATGAACGCCAGGTTATCTACCAGAAAAAAATGTGGGGTGATGTTGATGGCAATATCATCAGCTATACCTATAAACCTGCATTCAGCGAATACCATATGATTAAACCGCTTCAGGTTAATAAGAAAAAGAAAAAGGGACTGTGCGGTTTTTTCATCATGATGAAAAAAGTAAGATAACCCGTAAACAGAAAAAATTTAAGCACCCGTTGTGGATGCTTTTTTATACGAAAATTTTCATGCCAGTAACATTAGGGTGCCAACGATATCCTGATTTGAATACCAGCCCTTGTATTGGTTGTTGGGGCGCTTGAAGAGATATAGGGCTTTACTTTACGCTGGTCGAAGTAAAGCTTGATGTTGATGCGGTTATTAAGGAAATAATCAATGGTGGGGCTTAAGGTGGTTTCCTTGCTTCCGCCGGTTGCAAAATTGTTATCCTGATCTAACCGGCTGTTAGCAGTAACGTTATCGCGTATCCGATAATCAACGCGGAAATTGATTTCATTGTCCAGTGTTTTACCTCCGCTTTTGTTAAGCCACTTGGGCAGCTTCAAACCACCAAGCAGTTTCAAACCCCGCTTGCGGTAGCCAAGGCCAATTACAAACTCTGTGCTTCTCACTTCACTTAATTGGAAATCGTACAGGCTGAAACTCAACTGCCTTGATTTGGCGTATTCGAATTTGGCCTGAAACTGGTTGGTGAACAACATATCAAATCCGATAAGCGGTGCAAATTGTTCCTGTATCGTAACATTCGGCACGAGGAAGAAAGGCACGAAGTTTTTTGAAGCGGTATCATAAAAAGATGGGTAACCGAATCTCGAAACATCCTGGTATAACAATGCAGAGGTGTATCCATTCATACTTAAATTACCGGTATAACCATGTGAGATGTTGAAACTGTTGAAAATCTTATCCAGGGGCTTCACTTTCGATAACCCGTTGTAATCAACTTTCCAGTTGGGCCTGGCCTTAATCGACCGGAAAGGATTCGATTTGATATTGGCGTTATTCTGATCTATCAGCCCAACACTTGAAGGGTCTTTATCGGTATAGGCTGCAATGAAAGCCGGGATAAGCACATCTACCGCATATTTTCCATAACCATAATAATAACCATCAGCACTTACCGGCTGCCCATTACTGTAGGGATTTGCTTTGCCCAGGCGCTCGGATAAGATGATGCGGTTATTTTCAAAATTCTTGAATGTTTGAGAAACCCTGTTCGGATCAAACTTGCTGAATAAGGTTTTGAAAGCGATGTAGGAAACATCAAAACCACCGGTTGCTAATGGATTCAAGTGCTGGAATTTTGGATTTTGTCCACCCAATGTTGTATCAATAAAACGGAAAGTTTCACTGAAATTCTTAGTGAATGTTTTGGAGAGATTCACCGTGATGTTGAGGTCGCGAACAGGTTCCAATTGTGCAGCTAAGGTTACCCGCTGATCGAAATTTTGCTGAAAGAGCAAATTGAAATTACTGTCCCGGGTTATCAATCCCTCCGCAGCTTTGTTATTAAGCCAGTTGGTATCAGGTTGTTTCCCCAGTATAAAATCAAAACCCGGTGCCATACTCCTGAAATTTTGTCCAAGGAATTGAGTACTATCCATGTATCCCGGCAGTCGCGTATTGCTGATTTCTGCAATAGAAAAATTCACTTGTTTCACACTGGTAAGCAGTTTGCCAAAAACCCTTGCGGCAGTACCCAGATAGGGAACAGCATTCTTGTCTACGATACGCCTGGTTTGTAAAACCTTTTGTCCGGCTTTATTGATAACCGTATCCTTTACTTTAGTGATTCGGTTCTTCCAGCGTTCTTTATCTTCCGGCTTTGAGGGTTGATCTAACTGGCGTAAATATTTTGATTTTTGATAGAGGCGGTTAAAATCCAATTGAATCGTTGCTTCTTTCTGCTGGCCATTTTCAAGGAAATTACCCAGCTCTACAGCCAGCCTTGATGCCCCAATCCAGCGGTAACCTGCCTGATAACGAAGGTTCATGGTTGTCCAATCCAATAAAGGCAACTTAGCAGTAGGAAGCGCATAAGTTAGGTTGATGGCCTGATTGTAGATAGTGTTTCTTCCACCCTTCCAGAAATTGCGCCAAACGGTATCTTTCTTTTGTTTGTTGTCGATTCTTCCTGCCGGTTCATCAATTCTTGAATTGTTGGTTGCGGCAAAATCAAGATTTATAGATCGGGTGAGGTTCCAACGCAGGATATAATCCCTTTGCATCACAAAGAACTTATCATAGGTTTCGGGCACTTTGTATTTATCTTCCCCTACACTTCTGGGCCTGATGGCTCCGAATTGCCGGCTGATATCTGCTCGGAAGCTCAGTTGTGAAGGAAGGAAATTTACATTGAAATCTTTAATCAGGTCGAACCATTTTGTTTTGGTTTTACTGAAATACTTCTTAAAGGGTTCGATGTATTTGGGTTCGGGTGAATAGTTGTAACCTATGGCGCCACGGTGTCGGGTAACTTCATTATTTTCAATGAGTGGATTGTGGCTTTCCGTTTTGATATACGAATAACTTACATCCACATTTTCAATATCATAAATCCTTGGAGCTTTCCCATTGGTTTTATTCTTTCTAACATTGGTGAAATTCAACGTTTTTACTGAAGTGAAATCGATGGCATTGTTGCGTATCGAATCTTTTTGTTCTTTGGGAACTACTTTGAGTTTGTCTTTTAATTTGATATCGAGGTCGTAAGGATCGTATTCCGGAGTGCTGGTAGTTTGTGAATAGCCTGCAAAAACAGGAATAGACATGCCCACGTTTTTAGGGATAAGTTTACCAAGATCGAGGTTCGCCGCCACATCGAATTGTAAAAAATCATCTCTAAATCTTTCCACTACGCGCTGTTCGAGTGTTCCAAACCCACGCGAATGGGCATTCGCAGATACGGAAATGGTTCCGAGGTCGGCCAGGTTTAGATCAACCCTGGCCAATGCACCAAATCCTCCCTTTTCATTGATGGATGAAAGCCTTAATTCATTCACCCAGATTTGTCCGCAGGCACTCAATGAATTGGTATTTTCCACACCAAGTAAAATGCCCCTGATTTCTCCAAGGTTTGGATTTCCAATTACCGAGTACACCTGACCGTTACCCTGCATCATCCTGAAAATCTGGTTCAGCGGTGTTGAAGATAAATTCCTTGCCTGTTTGATTCTTGTAAGTTGCTGTAAATCGAGATCCAATGAATTAAAGGGATTCCAAAGTGAGTCGTTATAGGCATCAGAATCCGGATTGATTCCCGGGCTAAGGTCGGTTAAACGCAATGGTATCCTCACTTCATAATAATTGCTTACAAAATCGGTACCCATACGCACCACTGCAGTAAGGTCGTAATCTTTTATCGTATTGGCAGGATTCTGAGATTGCTCGGCATGAATATACATGGAGAGTTTTCCGAACTGCCTCATATCTCGATTGGCAAAAGTTTGAAACACCGCTTTCGCATCGCTCTTCCTGAGATTACAGAAGGTTAGGCTCATCGCCTGTTCATTCTGCAAAAGGTTCACCCCATTATTACTAAGGGTTTGTACGCGTTGGATTTCCCTTGGTGTGCGATATGGAAGTGGTGTACGCTGGTCGTTTTCTTCAATATTTACCGCTTCAACATTGAAAGGTGTGGAAGAAGTTGGTGAATAGATTCCGGTGGAGTCGAGCTTATATTGAAATTTCCTCCAGATGTTTCGGGTGAGTTGCAACAATCCAAAACGGGTCACTACGCTATCTTCAAATCCGGTAAGGAACATCCGCATAAAACGTATCGATTTGAAATCCGGGATATTTCCGATTTTACGCTCGTAATTTCCGATAGGAATTCTGAACTGGTACCAGGTTTCGTTCCGAACGGAGCCGTTTACAAGGTTAACCGCCACTTCTTTTTTATCTACTATAAAATTATTGCCAATCAGCATTTCAGGAGCATCCTTATGCTTGATGTCTACGATGTATTGAAAATATTCTTCCGTTTCATTTAATGTATTGTCGCGATTCAAATCTTCGGCATCCGGGTATAATGTTGCAGCGGAAGAAAATTCACCGCCATCGGAAATGGGTGAATTACCATCAGGACCGTTGAAATTCTTGTAACGAGAAAGAATACCGTCATTGCCATTAAAACTGGCATCACGATAATTCTTATAATTATCTGCAGAAGGATCGCGGGATGCTTTCTGATAATAAACCGAATTGGTTCCAAAGTTATTGGCAACCTGAGCAAGATAAGCAGAGCGGAAATTCACTTCACCGGTATCACTGAGTCCATCGAGCCCCACATCCTGATACAACCTGTCTTCAGGAATATTGCTGAATGCATTGGTAACCTGAATAGGATTTAGCGGAACCCTGCCCCAAATGGTGTTATCTACAGGTGCGGGCGCATTTGGTGTACTTAATCCATTTTCATAAAACCTTCTGCCATCTTTGAGGATATCTTCCGAAATATTGCCAAGATTGAAATAGAGTTTGCCTCCCTGAGTATTGGCGTATTGCGGAAGTATGTAAGGATCCTGCATCCAGAACTCAATGAATTCAATATTGGCAGTTTCAAAATCCGGTTGGTCGATATTGCGCATTAGTCCACCGAATTTATCAGCAGGGTTTACCAGTTTACCCGTAGCCGTTATCCTGGTTGGGTCATCTTCATAGTTATACGGCCCCCTTTCTTCCGGATAATAAGCCATATCAAAAGTAATCAGCTGGCTTTCGCCGAACCCGGTTGTTCTTTGCGGAAATATTTCTTTCTGATATACCTGCCGAACCCGTGGATCGCTGAGTTCATCGCGGTTGCTGATCGGATTATTCTGGGCATCCACCTGTTGTAAGGTCTGTTCAATCTGGTACCAGGCAATCTTCGCTCTTTTTTTTCCGTAATCCAGCGTAGAAGAGGCGGCTTCAGGAAAGAGGATATTGCCATTCACATCCGTGGCTCCTTTTGGTGTTGAAGCGAGTGTCCAGCTGATAATCGGGAACCGCAAATCAATACCTGATTTACTCCCTTCAAAATCATCGATATAAACCAACCCTGCATTTCCCCTTCCAATTTGAGGGGCATGCCCGGGTTTCAGCAAAGCGCCTTCGGCATAGGCATTCAAACCTGAAGGTACCGTTGTGGTATAAAAGGGAAGCTTGTCTAGTAACCTGGTGAGTCGTGGCAGGTCTTTTCGGTAATTGACATCGAGCCCATACATAGTGTTTCGGATTGGCTCTTCCATATAATTCACTTTTGTAAAAAATGGCCTTTCGCCAAGCCTGACAATAGTTCCACCTAACGACAATTGCTCCTTTATAGTATTCTTGGCAAGGTAATCTAAACGAAGGCCCAGATAGTTCCGCTGCTGCAAGCCAAATGTGGCATTGTTTTCAAAATTCACCTGAACGGGTAATCCGGCATTGAGAATGGCCTGATTGGTCATTTTGATGGTACCGAGATCGTAATTGATATCATAATCAATGCCTTCCTGTAATGTTCTTCCCCCAGCCGTAACCGTTACCGAACCTTTGGGGATGTTGTAACCTATGCTGATATCAGAAGATCCCGATGTTTTGGCAGTTCCTTTCAACACGAACCGGTTTAAATTGGGAAATTGCTGGGCAACTGCTTTGATGGAATCATAAAGTGCATAGAAGAGTGTGTCCTTAACAGTTGCAGGTGGGGAATTATACATCTGAACAGCAAGGTCTCTTCCAAAAGGTTGGAGCACCGGAAAAATGACCCTGCTGTACTGCGAGATTACGGTGAAATTTTCTACGTAGTCAAACACCCCATCAGGTTGGGGATCGAGCTGGCCATTCAGCCGATCGAGGTTAATCAGGGAAATGATGGGCGAACCGAGGTTTTTATCCCCGAAAGGGAAATAACGCTTGGCGCCTAAGCCTGGTTCCTGATACAGCACATCAAGTTTGAAATCAGTTGGGGTAAGATTGCCATAACCCACACTGTACACATTCTTCATCATCAGGTTCCAGATGGGCAAAGCAGGACGTTGTGATGTGGCTTTCAGCAATTTGAGGAACAGCACATTTTGTGAGGCATTGGAAGTATCAGGGGTTATATCCTGCGAAAATTCTCCCACCTGATAGATGCGGCCATTGTATGTATATTGATAAGCAACCCCAACCACTTCATCGGTTTGCAGGGGTTGGCTTAGCGATAACATGCCAAGCTGTTTGTTATAGGTATACTGTGTTGAATCAAGTTTTCGTGCAAAAGTTTTTTCGAAATCCTGAATCGGACTTAACCCCAGGTTCAGCAAATTATTGTAAACAAAAGCCGATTTGCGGGCATTGGGTTGAGCAAGAATTTTAGTAAGCAGGTCGTTAGTAACATTGGAAGGCACTTCCTGAGAAGTGAGCACATTGATTACCGGTGGCCCGAGGTAAGGATTTAACTCACCTAGATCTGCTAACCCAACAATATCACGGGTTTCTGTAGTTGTACCGTTTCGGTTGGTTACCCAAACTTCCATTCTCAAAATCTGCACCGGTGCAGTGATAGCAGGAAGATTAGACATTACCTTATTGTACTTGTCTTTGAAGTATTGGGCAACTAAAAAGTGGCGGTTCTCTTCATACTCATCAGCTTTGATTTCAAATGGAGTAGCAGCAGTTCCACCCTGAAGGTTTACACTTTGCCTTTGAGATTTCTGATTGGCGAGTACGGTGGTAACAAATAATTTTCCAAACTGCAACTGGGTTTTCAATCCGAATAATTGCTGTGCACCCGGAATCAGTGTACCACGGGCTGGGAAGGTTACATTACCGGCTTCAAATCTTTTCAGGATTTCATCATCCTTACCGGTATAATCGAGTTTCAATTGGTTTTCGAGATCAAAATTGGCGAGGGTATTGTAATTAATCGGGAATTTGAGTTTATCGCCGATGCTCGCATCCACATTCAATTGTGCATTCATCTGAAAATCGAGACCGCCGTTTTTTCTGGCTCTTTCCGGTAAGGTAGGGTTATCGATGCGTTGCCCCTGATAGCCTGCGATGATATCAACATTACCCTGTGGGGTGATATCTATTTTCCCATTTCCAAATAGCCTGTTGAAGAGGTTATCGGTTAACGATAATTGAGGTTTGATGAATTTACCCCGGTTGAGCAAACTGGTTGTATTGGCTCGGCTTTGAAAATACTCCACTTCCGATTGTCGGTTGCGGATGGCCCAATACTCATTAAAAGTATAACTCACCGGACTGCGGTAATAGCGGTCTCCTATTTTTTCATAAACCACATAGCGCCTGGTTTCGGGGTCGTAAACAACTGAGTCGCGCTGATTATAAGGTTTGAAATTATTATAAGTACTGTATCCGGCAGATAAATTATCCCCTCGCCTATCTTCAATCGGGAAAGGAAGTGTGGAAGTATCATTTGAAGTGCCACTGGTGTCCTGCAAAAAAATGCTACCGGCTATAAAAGAACCAGCTTTAGAAGGAAGCACATTGATGAAAAAAAATAATGCGGTGCAAACACAAAAACCCGATAGTGTTAGCATCGATTTTCTAATAAGCGACATTCAGTGAATCAGTTAATAAGGTAGAGTTTTCTCAAATGGCTTTTAACGCTTTTTTTATCAATTCTTCTAAAAGTGAAACACCCGGCTCATTCCGGATGATTTTATGTATCGCTTGTTCGGCCTGATTCCTGTTTATTCCCAAGGCTGTCAATGCAGTTAACGCATCCTGCTGCAAGCTATTGCCCGAATGGGGTAAAAAACCAGCTCCTGCAGGGTTTTTGCCTAATTTATCTTTAAGTTCCAGCACTACCCGTTCAGCGGTTTTTTTACCGATTCCTTTAACCGATTCCAGCAACCGCACGTCTCCATTCAGGATAGCTTTGGTAACTTCCTCCGGCTTCATGGAAGACAACATCATTCTCGCTGTTGCTGCACCGATTCCGGAAACCCCGATCAACTGAATGAAAATTTCTTTCTCTTCCTTATCTGAAAACCCAAAAAGCACATGTCCGTCTTCTTTAATCTGTAAATGGGTGAATAAAACCCCTTCAGTTAACGGAAGAATGGCTGTGTAGGTATGGAGGCTGATATTAACTTCAAATCCAATCCCGTTTACATCGAGGTAAACCTGAGCTGGTGTTTTGTGCGTAAATTTACCCTTCAAATAAGCATACATAGATTCCACTTCAGTCGGTAGCGAAAATAAGGATAATTTTGTAAGCCTCCTCTCATAAAAGATGGTGTGTCAATTTTACATTAATTTTATCCCTTTATATCTCAAATTAATTGTAATTATGGACAAATGTTATGCAGCGATTACAGCCGTTGGGGGCTATGTGCCTCCTTATAAACTTACCAACCAAATCCTTGAAACCATGGTGGATACTAACGATGAGTGGATCAGGAGCAGAACAGGAGTTGAAGAAAGGAGAATTTTAAAAGGTGAAGGACTTGGGAGTAGTGATATGGGGGTTGAAGCTGTCAACGAAATGTTAAAAAAGCGTGGCATAGGTGCGGAAGAAGTGGATTGCCTGATTTGTGCTACAGTAACACCTGATATGGTTTTTCCGGCAACAGCAAATATCATTTGTGATAAAGGTGGATTGAAAAATGCCTTCAGCTTTGATGTTGGAGCAGCTTGTTCAGGATTTCTTTATGCACTTACAGTAGGTACCAGTTTGGTGGAAAGCGGCCGTTATCAAAAAGTTGTAGTAGTTGGCGTTGATAAAATGAGCAGCATTGTAGATTATAGCGATAGGGCAACCTGCATCATATTCGGTGATGGTGCCGGAGCGGTATTGCTGGAACCTGCATCAGGCGAAGAGGGAGTAAAAGATAGTATTTTACGCAGTGACGGAAGCGGAAGGCAGTATCTTCATATGAAAGCTGGCGGATCCGTTAAACCAGCCACCGTTGAATCGGTACTTGCAAAGGAACATTATATTTATCAGGAAGGCCAGGCAGTATTTAAGTTTGCCGTAAAAGGGATGGCTGACGTGAGCTATGAACTGATGGAAAGGAACAACCTCACTGCTGATGATATCGCCTGGTTGGTTCCACACCAGGCAAATTTGCGGATCATAGATGCAACAGCAAACCGGATGAATCTACCCAAAGAAAAAGTAATGATCAATATCAACAAATTTGGTAATACCACTGCAGCAACCATACCGCTCTGTTTATGGGAATGGGAAAACCAATTACATAAAGGAGATAATATCATCCTTGCAGCCTTTGGAGGTGGTTTTACCTGGGGAGCAACCTGGGTAAAATGGGCATATGAAACTAATTAGCCAGAAAAAACGTTATAAATAAGACGGTTTTTGAAAAATCAGTGTTTAAAAGATTAAGGTTTTCATGAGAGTAAACTGCTCAACATAAGGGATGAAAGCTTATAAGGATGATGTATTTTTAAGTTACAAAATGTACGACATGAAAAAAATATTGGTATTGCTGATGATTTTTTGTTTTGCAAAAGATGGGCAAGCCCAGTTTACCCGGTATATTGTTCGATTCAGTGATAAAGCGGGCACCCCTTTCAGCATTTCTAACCCCGGCGCATTTCTTACCCAAAGAGCTATTGATCGCAGAAACCGGTATCAGATTCCAATCGATAGTACAGATTTACCCGTAACACCACGTTACCTGGATAGTATTCGATTAGCTGGCAATGTTACTATCCTGAATATTTCTAAATGGCTGAATCAGGTTTCTATTGAAACCAGTGATCCTGCAGCATTGGCTAAAATCAACAGTTTTCCCTTTGTAATCAGCGCAAACCCGGCTGCTTCCAGAACATCGCTTCAGCCGGTAAATAAAACGATGGAAGTTTCTTTATCGCCAGTGTTGCGCAATCATACCGAAACTCAATCCTTACAGAATTATTTTAATTATGGCGCTTCCTATGCACAGGTTAAAATACATAATGGGCAATTTCTTCACAACCACGGATTCAGGGGAGAAGGCATGCAAATTGCTGTTTTAGATGCCGGATTTTACCGATATGACGCACTTCCAACATTCGACAGTATGTTATTGAACAATCGTTTGCTGGGTACCTGGGATTTTGTTGCCAATGAAACCAGTGTTGCTGAAGACAACAGCCATGGCATGAATTGTTTAAGTACTATTGCCGCAGATATGCCCGGAACTTTTATAGGAACAGCGCCCAAATCTTCTTTTTACCTGTATCGTACCGAAGACGTATCGAGTGAGTACCCTATAGAAGAACATAATTTTGCCTCAGGTGCCGAACGTGCTGATAGTTTAGGTGTTGATGTTTGTTCTACTTCGTTGGGTTATTATCTTTTCGACAATCCACAATTCAATTATAGCTATAATGATATGGATGGCAACACTACCATTTCAGCAAAAGCGTCAGATTGGGCAGCAAAAAAAGGTATGCTTATGGTTTTTGCGGCAGGAAATGAAGGCAATGGTAGTTGGCGTTACCTCATTACTCCATCCGATGCAGATAGTGTTTTTGCGGTAGGTGCAGTAGATAGCTTGGGCAATGTTGCCGGATTCAGCAGTTATGGGCCAAGTAGCGACGGGCAAATCAAACCCTCTGTTGCTGCGGTAGGCCGCAATGCTATAGTAGCGAATACTTTTGATGGCATGCCGGCCTATTCTAACGGAACTTCATTCGCCTGTCCGAATATGGCAGGAATCACCACTTGTTTATGGCAGGCATTTCCAGAATTCAACAACATGGCCATTATGAACGCGCTCCAGCAATCAGGGAATTTAGCCAATAATCCTGATGACCGCATTGGTTATGGCATACCTGATGCAAAGCATGCTTTTGTTCAGCTTCAAAGGTTATTATCTCAAACCAATGCCAACTTTTCCCAATGTAAAGCCAATCTACAAATTCAACTGAAGGCCGACAGTAGCATGCATGTTGATGTAGAACGCAAATTTCCGGGTGAAACCGATTTTGGTTTTGTAACAGCATTGAATTTTGCAACCGCTTTTTCGATGCAAACCATTGAGTATAGCGACGACCTTGCAGGATTCGATTACCCTTCGGTTCAATACCGATACAAGGTTAGGATCAGTAACGACACCAGTTATTATTTGGATCCTCTCACTGTTAATTATACAAACCCCTGCAATATCAACCCCGTTCTTGAAAATGCAATTTTGATTACGCCAAACCCGGTTACCGATTTTCTGAATGTGCGGGTAAGCAGAACCTCAGCTGCAAAAGTAGGTATAGTGGTATTCAATGCTGCCGGGCAGAAAGTGTATGCTAATCAATATCAGCAGCCCGGTGGAGTACAAAATATCCGGGTATCCATGCAGCAGATGCAGGCAGGCACTTACTTTATAACGGTTTATCTGGATGATCAAAAAGCAGTTACGAAAAAACTAATTCGCCCTTAATCATTTTTTCAATAGCGCTACAAACATGGTGTCAGCCTTATGTGAGCTGCCTTCAATATATTCCTGATGGAGGAGCGCAAGCGAATGTGTTTTTTGAAACCATGCTACATTACCTTCATTCTCATCAATGAAAACAGAACAGGTGATATAACAAAGCAAACCATCTTTCACCAGGTAGGGCAAACTGTTTTCAACAATCTTTTTCTGTAGTGCGGTAAAATCGTTGATTATCGATTCTTTAAAACCAGCAGCTTGTTCCGGAGTTCTTGCCCATGTACCGCTTCCGGTGCAGGGAGCATCACAAATCAAAAGATCGAATACCGTATCTGCAGGAAGGGGGCAAGGTTTGGTAAGGTCGGCCTTGAAGATTCGCTGAATATGGATACCCGATTCTTTTAATCTCTTTCTCAATTGCAATAATATCGATTCTCGTATATCCGAAACAGTTAGTTTTATAGGATGATTGATACTGTCGACAAGCAGTATCGATTTGCCGCCACTTGCTGCACAGCAATCCCATACTGCAGCATGGGGTTTTAACGCTGGCAGGCATTGCAACACCTGTTGCGAACTAAGGTCCTGTATCACTGCTTCAGCATTCAGTTGAAGGCATCGGTCTACCGGAGCAGCATTGGCCAACCGTATGGCATCTGGAGAAATTTTAGTGTAAGGGATTTCCGATGCAGTTAATTTTTTTTCAACTACACTTGTTTTGCCTGGCCTTATACGTATGAACAGATCGGGTTGTTGAACTACGGAAAGACAAAAAGAGTGTTTATCTTTTATTCCTCCAACTAAAGAAACAAAAGGAAAAAGATCGTCTGGTTTTTTATGGAGAAAGCGGAGCTTTTCAGCAAGTGAATGGGCTGCCATGGCATCCCATTCGGGGCGTATCGATTGCAACAAAGGATTAGATTGCTGTTCCTGCAGAAAAATTCCCGCCAGCACCCGTTCTTCTGCTGGCCAACCCTTGGTTAAATGATAAGAGCGGAAGTAAGCATAACAGCACGAACTGATAACCTTTCTGTCGCGCGAGCCATATTTTTTATTTTTCGAAAAAAAAGATTTCAGGTGAAAAGACAATGGCGTTCCGGCAGGATAACTTTTTATCAACTGAAATGTGGTGGCCAGGTAGGATTGATATCTGTTCATAAAAAAAATCCCGCCAAACGCGGGATGTTAAGTATTTCAGGTGAATCATAATTCAAGTAACGCATCAACCGGATCTTTTCCAAAAAGCAATAAAGAAGGATTCTCGAGTAATTGCTTAACCAGTACAAGGAAACCAACTGACTCCCTGCCATCAATAATACGATGATCGTAACTGAGGGCGACATACATCATGGAACGAATGGCGATTTGTCCGTTAACAGCCATTGGCCTTTCAACAATATTATGCATCCCCAAAATGGCGCTTTGCGGGATATTGATGATCGGCGTACTCATCATCGATCCGAATATGCCCCCATTGGTTATGGTAAAAGTTCCGCCAGACATTTCTTCAATGGTAAGTTTATTGTTCTTCGCCTTTGTGGCCAAATCTACCACTGCTGCTTCAATGCCTGCCATACTTAGGCTTTCCGCATTCCGGATTACCGGAACAACAAGGCCTTTCGGTGCACTAACGGCAATGGATATGTCGCAATAATCATGAAAGATGATTTGTTCGCCGTCGATATAAGCATTTACAGAAGGAAACTGTTGCAATGCATAACAGCAGGCTTTGGTGAAGAAACTCATAAAGCCGAGGTTAACAGCATGCTGTTCTTTGAACTTATCCTTATACTTTTTTCGGATATCCATGATGGCAGTCATATCTACCTCATTAAATGTAGTAAGCATTGCGGTAGTATTCTTTGCTTCCACCAAACGCCTGCTTACCGTCTTGCGCAGGTTACTCATTTTTTCGGCACGGTCATTCCGGTTAAATAAGGGAATCCCGGGTTTCCTTCCCGGATGGCTTAAAGCTTCCAGTACATCTTGCTTGAAAATTTTTCCATTGGATCCTGAAGGCACCACTTGTTTCTGATCAATTTTTTTATCAGCCATGATTGCAGCAGCAACCGGCGTGGCTTTTATATCTGTAGCGGCAACTACAGGTTCCGATTTATGAACAGGTGCTACTTTTAAAGTAGTTTCCACGATTACTTCAGCAGAAGCAGGCTTTACCGCATCTGCATCAATACTGCACACAACATCTCCAATTGCCAATGTATCACCTTCTTTCGCAATGTGCTTAACAACACCTGATTTTTCGGCATTGATTTCAAAAGTAGCTTTCTCACTTTCCAGTTCTGCGATTACTTCATCCCTTTCTACCCATTCGCCGTCCGCCTTCAACCATTTAACAAGGGTCACTTCATTGATGCTTTCGCCTACCGTGGGAACTTTAATTTCTATGGCCATGATTTCACGCTTAATTAGATGGGCAAATTTCGGGGAAAAAGAGCATAAAAAATCAATTCTTTTCACATGAGAAGCCTTAATTCAAACTGCTTTCCCCTACTTCATGATGATTCAGAATTCGTGCGAAATAAAAAAAAATGGCTACTTTTATTGGTATAGAAATAAAAACCTTAAAGTGATTTCAGGATATCGTTTTCAAATTCAGAAACTTTACAAGCAAGAAGCCAGCTTTAAAAGGCATGCGCTTTTGTTTCTTATCCTTTTTCTCCAATCGGCCTATATGCCTGATTCTTTAATGGCACAGATTAATATTAACCAGGCTCAAATCTCCTTACACAACGTAGTGATAGCCATACATGGCAATTTGGAAGGCGCTACATCCATCCAGGGAAATGGTAAGATCATATTTTCAGGCAACGATACCCAACTGCTCCATATCAATGGAAATAATTTACCGGATATTGAAATCAACAACAGTAATGGCGTTCAACTTTTGAGTGATGCCGGTATCATGGGCAACTTACTTTTCGCTAATGGAAAAGTACTCACCGGCGATTTCGAATTGAAGCTTTCAGCAGAAACCGCAATTATAGGTTATACGGATGATAAATTTATCGTTACGGGAAATAATGGAAAAGTGAGGAAAAATATAAGCACAGCCCTAACCAATTACGAGATACCTGTTGGTTATGCGGGTGGGCAATTTCCTGTGAGCATAAGCAGTACAGGAAGTTTTAATAATGCATTTGTTACAGTACGGTGCAGGCAAAATATACATCCTTCGAAACATCCACGCAGTACGGATTATATCAGCCAATACTGGTCGTTTACCCAAAGCGGCATTACAGGTACGCTTTCAGCGGTAGGGAAATATGGCGGCCCGGGTAATATCATCGGACAAGAAAACCAGTTGGCAGGTCTTTTTTTCAATGGGAGCAATTGGCAGGATGAAGGATCCAATATCAATACCGCTACCCACACAGCAGGATCAAATATACAAGGTAACGGCGACCTGTATGCGATGAATAAATTCATTCTGGTAAGAGTTAAAGCTTTTCTTCAGGGAGCTTATCAAAATAGCGATGGCAGGATGGCAGACCGTCTCCGAAATCCGGGAACTTACCAACCTGGAACCATGCCAGTTGCTAACCTTCTTCCGCTTGAAGACCCCTATCGTAGCAGTATTTACCAGCAACAGTTCACGCATATCAATAATGCAGATATCGAAACAGTTGCCTCTTCAGTGCTTTACGATCAGGCTGATGCTGCAAGGAATATGGTTGATTGGGTGTTTTTAGAACTGCGAACTGATGCAGGAGGAATACCAGGGTCGCAGGTACTGCAAACAAGATCGGCATTGTTGAGAAGAGACGGCTTGATCACTGATATTGACGGTTTCAGTCCTGTTTATTTCAAAGGAGCCATATCCGGCAACAATTATACTTTAGCTATAAGGCATCGCAATCACCTTGCCATGTCAACAAATCCAGCAACTTACCCTCAAAACTATTCGCTTTCGTCGCAAACAGCCATCACAGATTTTACCGGCATTGACGAAAGCCAGGTTTTTGGTCCTGCTGCAGCTTGTAAAGTAACCAATGGTATCAATCTCTTATGGGCGGGAAATACGAATGCCGACCATCAGGTAAGATATAATGGACCAGCAAACGACAGGGATTTTCTACTTGCGGAAGTATTACAGGGAGCAACAGGAGCTGTACTAACGGATTTGTATAGCCGCGGAGATTTTAATATGGATCGAATTGTACGATACAACGGACCAGGCAATGACAGGGACTTCTTATTGGCATCACCATTGGAAGCCAATCAGGGAACAATCAGGAATGAATATTTGCCAGGAAATTAAAAAATAAATCATGTATACACTGTGCAGAAAAATAACTTTGATCTTAGCAATAATACTGCCATTATTTATTTGTGGCCAGAATTTTCAAATGACCATCAAGCCTGGTACCTTGGCCAATGCTGTAAAAGCAACGGTTCGTCCGGGATTGCCCATTGATGGCAGGTTTTCATCTGCGCAAATCTGTTTCATAGTATCCACATCGGTTGGCGTGCGTCCGGCAATAAGTATTGTTCAGAATTTCATTTCCGGAATGAATTATTCAATATTCGAATCTGTTGAAACATTATCAGACGATACTTATTATGTTTGGTTATTTGATGGTATCGGATCTGCAGCAGTTCCCTTACTCAATTTTGCATCAGGTGTTGAAGTAGATATGTTGGAAGTGAAATTCACCGGTGGGTTCATAGCGCCTTTTCAGGTAAGGGTAGCCCAATTGCCCAATGGCGGTGTTGGCGGGCAGGCTCCGGGAAATTATAATTTTTACCTGGCACTCTCCGGAACTGATGTAGTAAACCAATCAGCCCAGTTTTATGGCCAGGTTTACAGCAATTCGGGCCTTGGATATGCGGGTTATTCTTATGCTGCCTTAAACGGCATCGCTCTTCCTGTAAAATTCCTTTCTTTCAGCGCTGATCAATACTTTGAAAACGCAAAGTTGTCATGGAAAGTGGCAGGAGAAACCAACCTCACTCAATATTATGATGTAGAGCGCAGCATAAATGGCATTGATTTTGTAAGCATTGGCATCAGGCAAGCAGAACACAATGGCCAACCCGAATCGTTATATCTGTTTACCGATTTTGATTTCAAAGCAGTTGATGCACCAGTTGTTTATTACCGGATAAGGCAAGTTGATCAGGATGGAAGCTGCAGGTTTTCTTCCATTGAAAATATCCGAAAAAGCATCGATGTTCAAAGCATCAGCATTTATCCTAACCCGGTTGTAAATGAGGTAAACATCAATTTCCATTTAAAAGAAAAAGGTAGGGTGCATTATACCATTACTGATGCAAAAGGCAGGCTGGTTCACCGTTTCGAACGGGAAGGCAGGCCAGGAACCAATAATCTTTCAATTCCATTTTCGCATTTAGCCAAGGGCACTTATTACCTAAAGCTGGAATGCAGTGAATTCATACAAAATATCCCAATAGTTAAAATGTAAACTGATACCGATTGGACAAACAATATAGTCCAATATCAGCTATCGCCTCATTGTACTATTTGTTTGATACCATCGGCATTTAAGATTTATAAAATATTGGCATATTATATAAATCACATTGGTATGATTTTATGTTTTCGGCTAAACCTATACGTTAGTTGAATAGACGAGATGAAAAAGCCCTGAAATATCAGGGCTTTTTTATTGATTTCAAAAATGTTTAAAGTTTGTCAGGCTCCCAAAAAACCCCGAAGATGGTTGCAACCTGATGAAGTGGTGCGTAATTTCGTAATCGCCTTATCCTTAATCTGGCGAACCCTTTCGCGGGTAAGATTGAAACGTTCTCCGATATCTTCAAGACTCAATGGATGATCGATTCCGATCCCGAAAAAATAAAGAATCACTTCTTTCTGCCTGCCGGTTAAGGTGCTTAACGACCTATCGATTTCCGTTTTCAGGGAATCTGTAACAGCCAGTTTGTTATCCGTACCGGGTGCATTCTTATTCTCTAAAACATCAATCAGGGTTCCTTCCTCTCCTTCAAAAAGCGGTTGGTCCATACTTACATGCCGGGCAGCAACACCTAAAGTGGCTGCCACTTCATCCGTATCAATATTGAGTAAATAGGCAAGCTCATCAGCAGTAGGTTCACGTTCGTACTCCTGTTCCAGTTTAGAATATGCTTTGCTGATCCGGGCGGTAAGGCCAACTTTATTTAAGGGCAACCTCACAATTCTTGATTGCTCTGCCAGTGCCTGTAAAATACTTTGACGAATCCACCATACGGCATAAGAGATGAACTTGAATCCACGGGTTTCATCAAAACGCTGAGCCGCTTTAATCAAGCCTAAATTTCCTTCATTGATGAGATCGGGTAATGTTAAACCCTGGTTCTGATACTGCTTAGCAACAGAAACCACAAAACGAAGGTTGGCTTTGGTAAGTTTGTCCAACGCACTTTGGTCGCCTTTTTTAATTAAAACAGCGAGTTTAACTTCTTCTTCGGGGCTGATCAGTTCAACTTTCCCGATTTCCTGCAAATACTTTTCTAAACTCTGGCTTTCACGGTTGGTAATAGATTTCGTTATTTTCAGCTGACGCATACTCATAATCGGTTGGGTTTTAGATTATCATTAATGATTAGTAAGCAGTTTTTAAGTGTTTACAAATTGTTAATGCATATAACGTAAATTATGG
>JAPLEF010000076.1 GCA_026391525.1 Sphingobacteriales bacterium | reverse complement strand
GTTTGATACCATCGGCATTTATACCGATTGGACAAACAATATAGTCCAATATCGGCTATCGCCTCATTGTACTATTTGTTTGATACCATCGGCATATAAGATTTATAAAATATTGGCATATTATATAAATCACATTGGTATAACCTTTTTCACAAAAAGCCGCAGTGAATTGAAGGCCAGTACCACATCGCTGAAGCCCATGGCCAGGGCAGCAAATGCAGGCCGGAGCAAACCAACTGCAGCGATAGGAATGGCAACAATATTGTAAGCAAAAGCCCAGAAAAGATTTTGCTTGATGGTGATATAGGTATGCTTACCAATACCCATGGCTTCGGGCAGTTTACTGAGGCCATGATTAACAAGAATGACATCGGCACTCTGCATGGCTAACTGAGAAGCTTCACTTAAAGAAATACCTAAGCTTGCTTTGGCCAGTGCCGGGGCATCGTTGATGCCGTCGCCCACCATGGCTGTAGGCATTGCATCATTTAAAGAAGCGATTTTTTGCATTTTTGCATCCGGACTTTGTTCAGCAAACCAATCCTCTATGCCCAATGTTTTTGCAACGGCTGCTACTTTCTCTTTACGGTCGCCACTCAGGATAATGGGTTTGATATGATGCGCCCTGAGCCAATTGATTACGGTTTGCGCTTCACTGCGAATGTCATCTTTGATATCTATCCAGCCCAGTATTTTTTTATTTTTGATGATATATACATCATGCTCATCTTTACCAGTATCATTTAAAAGAAAAGTTGCGGAACCCGCTTCAAAACAATTTCCTGCATCATCATAAGCACGGATACCTTTACCCTTTATTTCTTCGATGCTTTTCCAACGCTGCTGTACTGTGGTTTTCCATGCTTCGCAGAGCGATACCGCAATAGGGTGGGTTGAATATTTTTCCAATGCATACACCAGTGATTTGAAATCTTGTTCAGTTATTTCGCTATGATACGCAGCTACGGCAAACTTTCCGGTAGTGAGGGTGCCGGTTTTATCGAAAACCATTTGCCGGATATCCTTGAATATTTCGATACGGTTTGCATTCTGGAATAGGATCCCATTCTTTGCTGCCCTGCCGAGACCAACTGCAATGGCTGCAGGTGTGGCTAACCCCATCGCACAGGGGCAGGAAATCACGAGTACGGCAATAAACCGCATGAGAGATTGGGTGAATGAAATTTGAAACCCGAAATAATTTACGAGGAAAGTAAGTATTGCAATGCCAATCACTACCGGCACAAAAACGGCACTGATTTTATCAGCCAGTTGCTGAAGCGGTGGTTTTTCACGCTGGGCATTTTTTACCATTTGTAAAATACCTGATAGCACAGTATTTTTTCCGACGGCAGTTACCTGTGCTTTCAACACACCGGATACCAGTAAGCTACCTCCGATGATAAAATCTTTTTTTTGTTTTGAAACGGGCAAACTTTCACCGCTGATGATAGCTTCATCCAACAACCCATCGCCCCAGATGATTTTTGCGTCTATGGGTACCTGTTCGCCTGTTTTGATGAGGATGAGATCACCAACCTGCAGCTGGCTGTTTTCGATGGGGAAGTATTGTTCCTGGTGCTGATCATCAAAAGCGATCATGGTAGCCATTACCTCTTGCGATTTCGTCAATGCTTTAACTGCACGTTGGGTAGCGCCAACAGCAGATTCTTCCAGATAATTGCCCAGAAATACCAATGTGATGATGGATGCCGATGTTTCAAAGAATAAATAATCTTGTCCATAACCGTAAATAGCCCCAATCAAACTATACACGAATGCCGCTGCTGCACCTAACGCAACCAGCACATTCATGTTAGGGATACCCAGTTTTAAACTTCTGATGGCACTTGCGCCAAAGTAGTTCATCCCCAGCAGGAAAACCGGGAGGCAAAGTGCAAGTTGAATCCAGGGGTTCATCAGCGCATGCAATGGAATGATGCCATGCAACATGTGCAGCATGAGGATGAGTGTAAAAGGCAGTGTGAAAAGAAACCGTTGTTTATGGGTTTGTAAAAATCCTTTTTTTTCAGCGGCAACTGAACCTTCTTCAACCACCGAATAACCCAGCTTGTGAATACCTAATTTGATTTGGCTGAATTCTTTTTTTTCTGAAGATTCAAAACGCACCTGTCCGTCAATAGGGTTCACCATTACATTTTGCATACCTTCTTTTTGCAGCAATTTGGTAACACTTAAGGCGCAATTGCTGCAAGTCATCCCTTCCACTTTCCATTCCACTTTTTCCATACTACAAAATTATCTCATTCCCTTTGGGTAGATTTACTAAATATGAAAATATCTTTGCATCATGGTTGTGAATTACAGTTGGGCAGAAATTGATGAAGCGGCAGCAGTTTTCCTCAAAGCCATTGAAGGCCATCGGGTGATTGCCTTACACGGTGAACTGGGTGCCGGCAAAACCAGTTTCGTAAATGCCGTTGCTCAATTGTTGGAGGTAGAAGACGCCGTAAGCAGCCCCACCTTTTCCATCATCAACGAATACCGAATGGCTAACGGCGGTATCATCTATCACCTCGATTTATACCGGTTAAAGAACGGGCAGGAAGCTATTGCTGCCGGGGTTGAAGATTGCCTGTTCTGTGGGGAATACTGTTTTGTAGAGTGGCCGGAGAACGCCATTTCTATCCTTCCTCCTTCCACTGTTCATTGTTATTTTACGGTGATTGGAACGGATAGCAGAAAGCTGCAAATAAATTTGTAATTTGTACATCCGGGCGAAGCCCAACCCTCAACAACAACCCTTATGGCAGTATCAAAACCCCTTGTGTCTGGTTCTTTTTCGTATGAAACGCTGGAAGAGAAACTGGATGTTAAACCCAAAGGTGCAGCCTTGCTGATAGGCATCCCTAAAGAAACCTCGTTCAACGAAAACCGCATTGCCCTCACACCTGAAGCAGTTGGTGTATTAATTGCAAATGGACATGAGGTATGTGTGGAAACCGATGCCGGAAGAGGCGCCAATTATAGTGATAAGGATTATTCGGAAGCGGGTGCAAAGATTGTGTACGACAAGAAAGCTATTTTCGATTGTCCGGTGATTGTAAAAAGTGCACCGGTAAGTGAGGAGGACTGTGAATTACTGAAGCCGAATACTTATATTATTTCCCCGATTCATCTGGCAGTGATGAAAAAGGAGATTTTAGAAAAGATGATCGATAAGCGGGTTACAGCTTTGAGTTTTGAGAATTTGAAAGACGACAGCGGCCATAACCCCATTGTACGCAGCATGAGCGAAATTGCGGGAAGTGCTGTGATGTTGGTAGCGGGCCAGTATCTCAGCAATGCCAATCATGGTAAAGGCGTACTGGTAGGTGGCATTAGCGGCATACCTCCAACAAAAGTGATCATCATCGGTGCCGGTATTGTGGGCGAGTATGCCGCAAGAACCGCATTGGCAATGGGTGCAAGCGTAAAGATTTTTGATAACAGCATTTACCGGTTGAAACGTTTGCAAAACAATATCGGGGTTCGTTTATGGACTTCCGTTATTGAGCCGAAGATTTTAGGGAAACAGCTCAAGACCTGCGATGTGGCGATCGGTGCGCTCAGTGGCGCTTCGGGTAGAACTCCTGTGGTGGTAAGCGAAGAGATGGTAAGCAGTATGCGTCCGGGTTCTGTAATTGTAGATGTAAGTATCGATCATGGCGGTTGTTTTGAAACCAGTATGGTAACCACCCATAAGCAACCGGTGTTTTCAAAGTTTGATGTGATTCATTATTGTGTGCCGAATATCCCCAGCGGATTTGCCAGAACGGCATCACAGGCCATCAGCAATGTACTGATGCCCTTATTATTGGAAACAGGTGAAGATGGAGGCGTGGATAATATCGTGTGGCATAAGATCAATATCCGTAGTGGCATTTACATATTTAAAGGAAGCCTTACCAATGTGCATCTGAGTGAACGCTTCGGATTAAAATACACTGATTTGAATCTGTTGATTGCGAGCAGGAGGTGAGTTTGGTTTTTGGTTTTAGGTTTATGGTTTTAGGTTTATGGTTTGAAGGAAAGGGTTGATTCGTTTAAGGTTTAAATCGTTTAACGAGAAGCAATTACAATCAATCAAACCCTTAGTTTTAATGAACCTTTGAACTAATTAACCAATGAACTGAATAACCAATGAACTAATTAACCAATCAACTGATCAACCAATCAACCAATCAACTAATCCAACTAAAAAACTACTTAAAACTTTCCATCCTGATCATCTCTCCACAGAAACCATATTCTTCCGGGTTGTTGCTGGAAACAATCAAAAGTCTTTCTGCCTGATATTGCTTAATCAGTTGTTGGTATAATTCAATGCCTTCCGCATCTAAATTGGTAGTGGGTTCATCAAGCAGCAAAACGGGCGTGTCGCTAAAAAATGCCTGAGCCAGTTTTAACCGTTGTTTCATTCCGCTGCTGTAATAACGGATTTGCTTATCCGCAGCTTTTATCAGTCCAACTTTTGAAAGCACTTCTTCAATTGGTAACACAAGCGGTTTGAATACGGTATGAAAAGCCAGCATTTCACGGCCGGTCATTTCTTCAATCAAATCGAGATAAGGTGCAGCAATGGATAATCGGGCATAAGGCTCCTCGATTGTGATGCTCTTGCCATTATGGATTTCTTCATATAATATTGAACCTTCCGATTGGAGAATGGCGCCGGCGATCACTTGTAACAAAGTAGATTTCCCCGAACCATTGTTGCCGGTGATGGCATAGGCTTTGCCGGAGCTGAATACAGTATTGCAGTGCCGGAAAATCCATTCCCGGTTATAGCGTTTACCCGTATTGGTAAGGGTTATCTGTATCATATGGCTGAAGCTGCTGTTCCCCGAAAGGGCAAGAACCTTTATTCGTCATCCATGCTTCCTTTGCTGAAACGCTTGATGATGCCTCTTCCACTTTCGCGGATGAAGGTTACAATCTCATCCCTTTCATCAGTGGCAGGCAATTCTTCCTCAATATAATTAAGCGCCTGTGAAGTATTCAGGTTTTTGTTGTAGATGATGCGGTAGATATCTAAAATATGATTGATCCGGTCTAACGAAAATCCCCTTCTTTTCAAGCCAACCGAATTTACACCGGCATAACTCAATGGGGTACGGCCTGCTTTGATATAGGGTGGCACGTCTTTACTTACCAATGAACCTCCGGCTACAAAAGCATGCTGACCAATATGTACAAACTGGTGGATCGCACACATGCCCGCAAGGATAGAATAATCGCCAAGCATTACATGGCCTGCCATCTGGGTGTTGTTGCTCATGATGCAGTTGTTGCCAATCACACAATCGTGTGCGATATGGCTGTATGCCATGATCAGGCAATTGTCTCCCACCTTGGTGGTCCATTTATCTTTACTGCCCCTGTTGATGGTTACAAACTCGCGGATGGTAGTGTTATCACCAATTTCTACTGTAGTATTCTCACCTTCGTATTTGAGGTCTTGCGGAATACCGGCAATAACAGCACCCGGAAAAATCCTGCAATTGTTCCCGATACGTGCCCCTTCCATGATGGTAACGTTGCTGCCGATCCAGGTTCCTTTTCCGATCTCAACATTTTGATGAATCACACTAAACGGATCAATCTTTACATTGGTAGCCAGCTTAGCATTCGGATGAATGTACGTGTGTGGATGAATCATTGCTTTTTTTTATAAGTGCCGTTTTCCTGTTTGCAGACACCGGAATAGGTTCAGGTGCTGCTCCCGTTAGTTATTATTGTCTTTTTACGAGTTGTGCGGTGAACTCGCCTTCGGTGCACAACTTATTGGCTACATAAACCGTTCCCCTCATTACACAGATACCTCTGCGAATAGGTTCTATCAATTCCATCTTCAAAATCATAGTATCTCCCGGAACTACTTTCTGTTTGAATTTACAGTTGTCTATTTTCAGGAAATACGTATCATAAGTACCTTCAGGCATGGCATTGATACAAAGGATGCCACCGGTTTGCGCCAGTGCTTCAATTTGCAAAACACCCGGCATTACCGGGTTTCCGGGGAAATGGCCCTGGAAGAAAAATTCGTTGTAAGTGATATTCTTGATGCCTACAATGCTCTTGTCGGTAAGTTCAATGATTTTATCTACCAATAAAAACGGATAACGGTGTGGCAGTGTTTTTTCAATCTGCTGCAAATTGTAAACGGCAGGTTGTGTAGGATCATAAACCGGGATATCCCTGGTATGTTTATTTTTTTTGATGTACTGTTTTATTTTTTTTGCAAATTCCACATTCGAGCTATGGCCGGGGCGGTTTGCGATGATATGCGATTTGATCGGATAACCGATGAGTGCCAGATCGCCAACCACATCGAGCAGCTTATGGCGGGCAGGCTCATTGGGGAATCGCAGTTCAAGGTTATTCAGGTAGCCTTCCGATTTCACTTCCACTTTTGATCTGCCAAAGGCTTTTGCCAAACGGCCCATTTCTTCTTCAGTTACGGGCCTGTCTACCACAACAATGGCATTATTGATATCTCCGCCTTTGATGAGGTTATGATCAATGAGCATTTCCAGTTCATGCAGAAAACAAAAAGTACGGCATGGTGCAATTTCAGAGCGGAAATCGTACATCTTTTTTAAGCTGGCATGCTGGGTTCCCAATACAGGGCTATTGAAATCGATAAGCGTGGTGATTTCATAACTCGTGGCGGGAAGTGCGGTCATTTCCACCCTTTTCTTTTCATCAAAAAAAGTGATATTGGTATCGATGCTGTACCACACTTTAGTAGCTTCCTGTTCCTGAACACCGGTTTGTTCGATGATTTCTACGAAGGGATAACTGCTGCCATCGATGATCGGAATTTCAGGCGCATTGATTTCTATGAGACAATTATCGATTCCCATGCCTACGAGAGCGGCAAGGATATGTTCAACTGTGCTCACTTTCACCCCTTGTAATTCGAGTGTGGTGCCACGGGAAGTATCGGTAACGAGGTCGCAATCGGCCTTGATTACCGGCATTCCGGGCAGGTCGATACGCTGGAACTGGAAACCGAACCCCGGATAGGCCGGCCGCAGGGTCATATCTACATTAATTCCGGTATGAAGCCCGGTACCTGAAATGCTAACCGGGGCAGCAAGGGTGTGTTGCTTATCGGGGTTAAAATTTTTATCCATACTGAATCCATCAATTTACGCAAAGATATTTTAAAAAACCGGTTGAAAATGAAGAAGGTAGTTTGAGGTTATTGAAAAAGGAATCCAGATTTAACCGCCAAAGGAGGATATTTAATTACACTTATTGAATATTGGGTAATATTTTCATTGAAATTTATTCATGATTTCCGGAATGATGAGGATCAAATCAACCAATTGATCTCATAAAATAAAGAATGTTTGATAAATTGCCTGTTAATCATATTTCACTTCTTTAATGGTAGGGATGAAAATTACTAAAAGACTAGGCTTGCTTTTTGCAGCGATTTTTTTCAGTTTAAGTACAACAAAAAGCCAGAACCTCAAGCCTGGTTTTGATGCGCCTGAATATGCCGATATGCTTTGGCTGGCTTTTTATGGGTTTAGAGACAGCCTGAAAGATCAAAAGATTACCACTCTTAACAGTGGCCATTATGAAAGATTATGGCGATCTGAAGATGTTGGGCTGTTGAATCAATGCGAAATTTACCTTAGAAGTGATTCTGTTGTTATACTCAGCCTGCGTGGTACAGTTGCTAAGGCTGAAAGCTGGCTTGAGAATTTTTATGCCGGAATGATTCCTGCCCGTGGTTCGATACAATTGAGCGACAGTTTTAATTTTTCGTATCAGTTTGCTTCTGGCGATGATGCGCTGGTGCATACGGGGTGGACGATCGGAACCGGTTTTCTCTCCAGGGCTTACCTTCCGGTTCTGGAACCTCTTCTTGCCCGTGGCTTGCATAAGCTGATCATTACCGGACATAGCCAGGGTGGGGCTTTGAGTTTTTTAAATACCTCCTTTATCTATTATCATTTTAAACAGCAATACCCCAATCTGAAATTGAAAACCTATGCCAGTGCGGCACCTAAACCCGGCAACCTTCATTATGCTTATGATTTTGAAAATATTACCGGAAACGGTTATGGGTTCCGTGTTGTAAACGCTCAAGATTGGGTACCGGAAACGCCGGTTACTGTTCAGAGTCTGAATGATTTTAATCTTCCAAACCCACTGGCCGGAGCAAAAGAAACCATCAGAAAACAAAAATGGCCCGACCGAATGGTGATGAAACATATGTACAACAAAATGAGTAAAGGCAGTGCTAAGGCGGCCAGGCATTATCATCAATACCTGGGTGAAGGTGTTGGAAAACTAATCAGGAAATCACTCCCAGGTTTTGTACCTCCAAAATACAGCAATAGCAGCAATTATATGACAGCGGGTGCGCCCATCATTCTCAAACCAAATGAGGCTTACTGGCAGCTCTTTCCGGCAGATTCAAAAAATGTTTTTGTGCATCATATGTATGCGCCCTATTTATTCCTGCTCAAAAACGGGTATGTATTTTAGAAATTGGTTTCTTAGTAAGATCAAATACCTCAATTGAAGATACTTTTTCAACAGGTTTTTTTTCCGCTATTGGTGTTCGCTAATTTCGGAATAAAAATAGCCACAACCATCAGACGCCGTCGTTTGGTGTTCTGAGGGTGACCGAGAATTCATATTTGTTAGTAAATATAAAGCAACAAAGAAGATATAAATTTTGTTTTCTTTTCATGAAAAAATTCAAGCCTGTAATCAAGGATCAACTATTTTTACTTCCACCAAGTATCGAAGATTTTGTTCCTGCCGGCCACCTATGCTTGTTGGCTTTTGTGGTTCGAGCCGCTGGTGAAAAACACCAGGCGGCGGCGTTAAAATGACAGTGAGTTTGACGGAAGACCAACGGAGGCGAAATATGAAAAAATATCTGGATGACGTTTCTAAATCGTCGGATATCATTGTTGTTTCCGGAGCATCTGAAGAAGAAGCGGTAGTCATATTATCTTTGAAAGAATACAACTCACTTCATGAAACCGGCCATTTACTTTCTACAACCAAAAACAGACAACGACTTCATGAATCAATCGATCAATTAAAAAAAGGTAAAACCCGAAAATACAAATTACAATAAGTTGCTGCATGAATTTCGAGTTTACAGAGTATGGCTGGGCAGACTTCCAATACTGGATTGAAACAGATGCTAGCATAGTAGAAAAAATCAAAGACTTACTTAATGAGATCAGGAAAAATCCATTTCATGGAACTGGTAAGCCTGAGCCATTGCGATACGATTTAAAGGGATATTGGTCTAGACGAATTACAGCTGAGCATAGACTTGTTTATAAAATAGAAGGCAAAAAAGGAGTTGACCAAAAATGCTATATTATTCAATGTCGCTTTCGAAAAGCATTTACGCAGATGGGGAAACAGAGAACCGTCTGCCGACAGCCTTTAATTGAATGTACGGAACTTTTCGATGCCACCAAAATGTAGCCCCGGCACTAGGAGCGCTTGACCGCCAGGGGAGGATAGCAAAACTGCCGTGGCGGGCTATGACCGTCATGCCGAAGACTGAAGAAGAAAAAAGAACTAAAGCTGAAGTTTCATTGTCAGCTCCAATTGCGTAAGTGCACTGTTTTACCATCGCCCGACTAAGTGCTTGCTTTGCAAATTTACCTTTTTTAATAATTCGATAACTGAAATTTCTTTTTATACTATCAGATTATTTAGTTACATTAGCTTAATTACAAGAGGTATTTATGAAATATCTATTTTTTTTCTTGCTTAATGCTTTTGCTTTCTCAGGGTGCAAAAAATCAAACAATTTTGGCAATGACACTTTACCTCCAATAACACAAGAAGGTAGAAATTCCTTTGGATGCCTCATAAACGGGAAGTTATATGTCCCTAAAGGTTTCGAGCAAAACAAACCTAATTTTAGTATTTATGTTTCTCCAACTTATTAT
>JAPLEF010000038.1 GCA_026391525.1 Sphingobacteriales bacterium | reverse complement strand
TAACTTTAAATTAATAGGGCAAGTTGAGGCTGCTTCTGGTTCGATAATGGATAATATTGCTGAAGGATTTGAAAGAGGAACTAAGGCAGAATTCATTCAGTTCTTAGGTTATGCTAAAGGGTCATGCGGTGAATTGAGATCACAGCTAAATAGGATGTGGGATCGAAATTATATTAATAAAGAAAAGTTCATCATCTTAAATGAAATGACAATTTCTATTACCCGAATGTTGCAAAAATTTATTGGCTATTTACAAGGTTCAAAAATTGAGGGTTTAAGAAGAAAAAATATTATTAAATAAGAAATTGAAACTCCAAACCATAAACCTAAAACTCCAAACCATAAACCATAAACCATAAACCTAAAACTCTAAACCATAAACCTAAAACTCTAAACCCCAAACCCCAAACCATAAACCCCAAACCCCAAACCATAAACCCCAAACCATAAACCATAAACCCCAAACCATAAACCATAAACCCCAAACCATAAACCATAAACCCCAAACCATAAACCATGCCCCGTTCCTTCCCCCGCCTCGAAATACTCAAAACCTATAAAATCTATATCGGTGGACAATTACCCCGCACGGAATCTGGCAGGTATTATGTAGCCACTAACAGTAAAGGAGAACCGCTGGCGAATATCTGTTTATCTTCCCGAAAAGATTTCAGGGATGCGGTTGTTAGCGCACGATCAGCACTCGCGGCATGGAGCGGCAGGTCTGCATTTAACCGCGGTCAAATAGTATATCGTATTGCCGAAATGCTGGAAGGAAGAAAAACACAGTTCATAGAGGAATTGATCAAACAAGGTGCTACAAAAGCAGCTGCAGAAAAAGAAATTACCCTCTCTATCGACCGCCTTGTATATTATAGTGGATGGTGCGATAAATACCAGCAGATTTTTAGTACGGTAAACCCGGTAGCTTCATCTCATTTCAATTTTTCGGTATCAGAACCAACCGGTGTAGTAGCTGTTATGGCTGATCAGCAATCAGCTTTAATCGGATTGGTTTCGTTGATCGCTCCAATCATTGCCGGAGGAAATACCTGTGTTGTTCTGGCATCTTCCCCAAAGCCATTATGTGCCGTAACATTTGCAGAAGTGCTCAACAGTTCTGATTTGCCCGGTGGAGTTGTAAATATCCTTACCGGAAACCCCACAGAATTACTTCCTTTTTTTGCAGATCATATGGATGTGAATGCCGTAGCCATGTGCAGTAACGAGGATGCTGATAAAAAAATGGTTCCTGAAAAAGCAGCCAATAACATGAAGCGTGTTCGGTTTTATGATAGAACCGACTGGTTGAAGAGCGAAGGACAGTCGCCTTATTTTATAAGCGACTTCCAGGAAGTAAAAACCACCTGGCACCCGATTGAAAATATTGGTGGGGGGAGGGGGGGATATTAGAATGTAATGGATAATTGATAATTGACAATTGATAATTGATAATGGACAATTGATAATGGATAATTGATAATGGATAATTGATAATGGATAATTGATGATGGACAACGATCAAGATCTGTTGAGGTACAAACAATCATTTTTAAAAATTTCCTTACACATTATCAAAGAATTACCTAATTTTATTGAGTAAACCTAAAAAATAAATTTTTATGAAAGGAGGAATCTTAATCTTATTAGCTGTATTGGGCATTGTGGGCTTTATGGGTTGTAATGGATATAACGGTCTTGTTAAGCAAGACGAAAGCGTAAAAAAAGCATGGAATAATGTACAAACAGAGTACCAGAACAGGGCCGATCTTGTTGGTAATCTGGTAAACACGGTAAAAGGTGCTGCCAATTTTGAACAAAAAACACTCACTGATGTGGTAGAAGCCCGTGCAAAAGCAACCAGCATCAAACTGGATGCCAATAACCTTACACCGGAAAACATGGCCCAGTATCAGGCTGCACAAAGTCAGTTGAGCGGTTCATTAAGCCGTTTGCTGGCAACTGTAGAAGCTTATCCAGAACTCAAAGCCACGCAAAATTTCACCCAATTGCAGGGTCAGTTGGAAGGTATCGAAAACAATATCAAGAATTCCCGTAAAATCTTCAATGAAGAAATCAATTCCTACAATACTAAAGTTCGATCTTTCCCGATGAACATCCTCGGCGGTATGTTTGGTTTCAAAATGAAGGAAGGATTTAAAGCTGATGAAGGTTCTGATAAGGCTCCTAAAGTGGAATTCTAATCACCAATCTGATGAAGAATACACGTTTATCCGCCTGGATTATCGGGGGCATCCTCATTCTATTGTTGATCTATTTCATCAGTACTTACAATAAATTGGTAGGTAAGGAAGAAAAACTCAAGTTGCAATGGAATGAAGTACAGAATGCTTATCAACGCAGGCTCGATTTGATTCCCAATTTGGTGAATGTGGTAAAGGGAGGTGCAGATTATGAGCAAACCACGCTCCAAAAACTCACTGAAGCAAGGGCAAAAGCCGGTAGTTTACAGATAACAGGCCTTCCAACTGCTGAATCATATAACCAGCAAACCAATGCACAAAATGAAATTGCCGGAGCTGCCAATCGCCTGATGATTGCAGTTGAAAAGTATCCCGATCTGAAAGGCACAAAAGCCTTTTCTGATTTACAGACGCAATTGGTTGGTACCGAAAGAAGAATCAAAGTAGCCCGAAAAGATTTCAATTTGGCTATTGCAGATTACAATAGCTATGTGAAAGGCTTTCCAACCAAAATAGTTGCAGGATTATTGGGCTTTCATCCAAAAGACGGTTTTCAATCAGATGCCGGGGCCGATAAAGCGGTAGAAATTTCATTCCAATAAAAACAATAAAGTGGCACTTTTTTCTTCATTTCGCAAAAAAAAGGACTTCTTCACTGAAGCAGAAAAAGTGAAGATTGTGGAAGCCATCAGGTTGGCCGAAAGAAATACCAGTGGAGAAATCCGCTTGTTTGTAGAAACCAAAAATCCTTTCGTCAATCCAATTGATCGTGCATTTGAAGTTTTTTTTAAATTGAAGATGGAACAAACCGATCACCGCAATGCTGTTTTGATTTATGTGGCCATGAAAAACCATGAACTGGCTGTTTTTGGAGATGAAGGTATTCACCGTGAAGTTGGAAAAGCATACTGGGATGCTATTGTAAAAGATATGATTGCTGCTTTCAGCGGTGAACACATTGTGGATGGGTTGGTGCAATGCATTGGGCATATCGGTAACACCTTATCACAAAAATTTCCTTTCATTCCAACAGAAGATAAAAACGAACTGCCGGATGATATCGTATTCGGTAACTAGCAGGTATAAATCCTACATGAAAAAAATCAGGTTCATATTATTGTTTCTCGCTTTTTTGGTGCCGATGCAAATGCTTTTTGCACAAGGCCCGTCTATTGAACAAGTGATTGCCAATCGCCCGAACCCACCCCGTTTGGTAAACGATTATACCGGCACGTTAACGCCCGACCAGCGTGAAGCCTTAGAGCGCAAACTGGTGATGCTCGACGATAGCACATTTACGCAGATTACGGTAGTGATTGTTTCTTCCACCAATGGAATGGATGTTGCTGATGCAGCCATAGAGCTGGGTAGAAAATGGGGCGTTGGAGATAAAAAGAACAACAGTGGTGTAGTGTTGCTGGTAGCGAAAAAAGACAGGAAACTCAATATTTCTCCGGGGTATGGACTAGAAGGCGCATTGACTGATGTAACCGCCAGCCACATCATACAAGATATCATTGTACCTAATTTCAAGGGAGACGATTATTACCGCGGAATTGATGAAGGCACCGATGCCATCATCAAAGCGGTAAAAGGCGAATACCAAACCCCACGTGCGAAGGGCACCGGTGGTGGATTCGGTAAATTATTACTCATCATCATTATGATAATCCTATTCCTTGCCCTTACTTCAGGAGGGGGAAGAGGTGGTGGTACGTTTATGAGCAGAAGAGGCTACCGTGGCTTTAGCGGACCGGTATTTTTCCCAACCGGTGGTGGCGGTGGATGGGGTGGAGGCAGCTCCGGAGGTGGTGGCGGCTTTGGTGGCTTCGGGGGTGGAAGCTTCGGTGGTGGCGGATCGAGCGGCAGTTGGTAAGGTTTATCTGCCTAAACAAGTTTTCAAAATATAGCTTTTTATCTCTTCCCAACTTACCTCATAAGGAGCCATTCCTTTGATATCAGGATCATGTGCTGCATCTTTAAAATGCATAATCCTTCGCCATAAAAAAATTGAAGTTGTGTTATTGTATTTGGAAATGAAGAAGCAAAGCAGTGCCTTCCGCTAATGCAAAATTTTCTTTTACATATGGTACTGCTGAGATAGCCCTAAGCAACTGAACGGTTTTATCATTCAGCGTAAAAAGATGAAGCATGAAGTTCTTTTAAGGGGATATCAAAATATAGGCTGCAAAAATTAACGGTTTTGGCATCGAGTACCTTGCTTTTTTTTACTGCATCCACAATTTCGCTCCGCTCATAAATTTTTAAAAGATAAAAAAAATCTGCAAGTCCACCCCTGCTGATTACCCTTTCAATGATGTAATTCTTGTGTTTTTCATTGTCGATATTTTCCAATGCGGCATCCCAGAATAATTGTTGAGAGAAAGGAAAATCCTTTCCGGATATCACTCTTGTACGAACAGGTTCCGGCAGCAAATCAAAATAATTGAACATAAAAATAACGGGCTGATACGTCAAAGCTAAACATAAAAGTAAACATGAAAACCTAAGGCATGATTATAGTTGATTTCTTAGCAAAGGACTCCGGAACGGGACATTGTGTATCGATAGCTACATAATCCGCTACTACAGCATCATTATTTATTTATCAAACAGTTGCATTTCTCAATTAATGTTATTATATTCATAACCTAAATCAAATACAATGCAAACAAATACCCCCCCCAATTCGCCTTAAAATCAAGCTAGTAGCCATTTTAAGTTTTTTTCTTCTTATCATTTTTACCAGTTGCGAAAAAACTAACTTGAAAGAACTTTCTTCCTCAACAGAAAACACAACAATCAACAACAGTTTATTCAATAGGAACAGTACCGTTGGGGTAGAGCAGATTTTCGAATGGCTGGACGAGCAAAAGTCAGAGGTAACACCTATTAAGAATTCCATGATTGATAGTTTAAAAAGCAGTTCTATTTTTGAACAGATGTGGGTAGAGGAATTGAATGAAGAGGAGAATTTGATCATCGTTCCATTGTCATCTGATTTTCAGTCTCAACACAATGCCCAATACGGCCCAAAAAATTACTTGTTATTCATTGAAGATGAAGAAGGCAAAATCCGCAAGGGAAATATTATACAATACTTACCTGAAAATGGGAATGCATTTCCAGATCTTCCGGTAAGTTCTTTTCATGATTTTTATAATCATAAGGATTTAGAAGCTGATGGGAAGTATGTATTCCTTTCTGTTGCAGATGTATTTCAATTTGACTTTGAAATTGATGGAGGGAAAATGATGCAGATGAGAAGTATTGATAGAAATAGCGAAGGTCAAAATTTGTATTGTAGCCAATGGTATTTGATCACCACAACATTTTATTACGTAGATGGAGAATTGGTAAATATTGAAGAAAATATTGAGGATTTGGGAATTTCTTGTTCAACATGTCCTCCAAACCAACTGTGTGATGAATTAGATGGAAGCGGTGTTTTGGTGGGATCAAATGGGCCATCATTACCTCAAACTCCCATTGAGACAGAAGCAGTTGAATGGGTTGTAGCAGCTGGTCCTGGTTGGAGCGTGCATTCATTTGAGACTTTAAAAGGCCGTCCAAGTGCTAATCCTATACCTTCAAAATTTACCAGTATAACTCATGATAATATAGCTGTGGTATCATCTAATCAAACAACCTCCGGTGCACCATTCGCTACATGGAACACTATGCAGGCTGTCCCAAGTCTTATAGGTGGAGGT
>JAPLEF010000119.1 GCA_026391525.1 Sphingobacteriales bacterium | reverse complement strand
CTGGAACATTCAATTCCATTACTTATACTTATGATGCTGTGGGGAATAAACTGAAAAAGCAGGTTAGAGAAACGCTGAATACAACAGATATAAAAACGAGTACTACAAATTATATCAATGGATTGGTTTATGAAACAAGGGTTACGATGGTAAGTGGATCTGCTTCACCAACCGATTGTCAATCACAATTACAGTTTATTCCGCATGAGGAAGGTCGTATAAGGTTAAAACCGCAGCAGGGAAATCTGCCGGCATCATTCATTTACGATTACATGTTGAAAGACCATTTGGGTAATATACGGATGTTACTAACAGAAGAAACACAGGTAGATATCTATCCCGCAGCTACAATGGAAGGATTACCTGATTATGCCTCTTCTCCCAATGCCGTTAACGTAGAGAAAAATTATTACAATATATTCCAAGGAGGCGGTTCAGTTGCTCATAAATCGGATGCGACTGGTATTACAGATTATGAAAATAATAATTCTCCCATACAGAACAATAATCCTTATTCAAATACCACTGCACTTAGTGAAAAGCTTTACAACTTAAGGGCCAATGGTGTTGGTGTTACCGGGCTTGGCATTACATTAAGAGTAATGAGCGGTGACAGGATTGATATTTTTGGCAAGTCGTATTATTTTGAAAACACTACCAACAGCCAAACACAACCATTGAATTTGGATGGAATACTTTCCGGACTACTCAATGGGCCATCAGCATCATTCATCCCAGGCATCAAGCCAGGAATGAATTTAGAACTATTAAACTCAAATGCTATAACAGCAGGAGTTTTCCAGGATATGTTGGGAGATCAGCATGATATAAATCAACCCAATGGCACCAAACCAAGGGCATATATAAACTACATTGTTTTTGATGAGCAATTTAATGCGGTGAAGTTCGATTTCAGTCAGGTGGGTGAAGCCAACTTACTAAAAGAAGATCATTTTCAGGATTTACAAGATATTGCCATAGAAAAGAATGGATTTATTTATATTTACTGTAGCAACCAAAGTCCGGTTGATGTGTTCTTTGATAATTTACAAGTGGTTCATACACGGGGTAGGATATTGGAGGAAACGCATTATTATCCTTTTGGGTTAACGATGGCTGGGATATCTTCAAAAGCAGCCGGCTCACTCACAAATAATTATAAGTACAACGGAAAGGAGCAACAGACAAAAGAGTTCACTGATGGTTCAGGTTTGGAATGGTATGATTATGGGGCGAGGATGTATGATGCTCAGATTGGGAGGTGGAATCATATAGACCCACTTGCAGATTTGATGCGAAGGTTTTCTCCATATAACTACGCATTTGATAATAACCCTGATGGGTCGTCGCCAGATGATATCATTTACCGCGACAAAAAAGGAAAAGAAATAGGACGCATCGAAACCAAAGAAGCTTACGATGAAATTTACACAGTAAAGAAAGGAGAAGTTTTCTTTAGAAAAGATGAAAACGGAAAAAATATTGGGCATGAACTTTCAGAAGGTGCTGAAGTCTCTGTTGAAAATAGAGACCATGCAGCAAGGCCAGATAAAGGAAAGGCAGTTACTGCAAAACAATCTACTACAAAACCAGATAAAGCAAATGCAGAGCCAACTACAAAGCCTGCCAATTCTGAACTTTCAAAAACACTAAATAACGTAAATAATGGTTTAGCTGCTGCTGACGCAGCACCAAGTACCGTTGCTATGGGGGTTGAAGTAATTAAAAAAACAGCAACATCAGGTGTGGCTGATGATATATTGAAAGTAGGTAACATTGCTTCTAAGGCCTCTACCGGCTTAGGTGTTGGAGGTATGGTAGTGACAGCAATTGACGGAGGCTTAACAGGTTGGAAAAATCATCATACAGCAGATTTAATAATTGGTGGAGCGCAAACATTTTTACTAGGAAGTGGCCCTGTTGGATGGGGATTTGCCTTGGTATTACCGAGAAAAGTATAACAGAAAATCTTTTTGATAAATAATTTTAGTCAATGTATAATTTTATATTTTGGTTTTTTTATAAGTTTTTTGAATGGCGTAAAGGTTTTCAATCTTATTTTATATCAGGAACGATGGTAGCTTTTGCCGTAATTATACATTTGTTATTGCTTTATAATATACTAAGATATTTTACGGGATTTACGATTCCATATTTTAGTGGAAATTATGGACAAAGAAAACTTATGTTATTGCCTATGGTTATAGTACTTTTTTTTATGCTTTACTTTGGGTATTACAAAAATAAAGGCGAAGGAATTTTATTAAAATATGCGGGTAAAAAATTCTCAAACTCAAAAAATATAATTTTTATTATTTTTTTGTTAGT
>JAPLEF010000180.1 GCA_026391525.1 Sphingobacteriales bacterium | reverse complement strand
CCTGTTTCAATATCCCATTTCTTTAAACGTAAAAAGGGGCTCTGTTCAACAATTTTCATATTCAAATCATCCTTAACAACTTTGAAACTCCATATTTCACTTTTGCTTGCAAATTGACTACCATTAACTGCAGTTACCTGCCAGGCATAAGTTTTTCCAGGTTCTAATGCTTTGAAAGAACCCACCATTTGATCATTCGGTTGTGTTAAAGATCCTCTGGTATAAACCGGGATATTTTCCATTAACGCATCAATTGGCTTTTGCCCTTCCTTCAGTTCACAAACTTGTAACAGGTAACTTAATCCTGAAAACATATCAATAGGAGTTGGAGGTATCCATGTTAGTAAAGGATAAGTTGAATAGATTGTAGATAAGTCTGGAGGTGAACTTAACATGATCGGACTCAAAGGATCAATCTGAAGAGCAATACATTCCTCTGCTAGTGGCCTTTCTTTGCCATTGGCATCTATTAAACGATAACATACAATGAAGGAGCCTAAAGGAAGAAAATTACGGCTCATGTCAGGATGATTATACTGGTACTGAATGGGCTGAAGGGCACTTTCAGTTAAAACTCTGGTTCCTTTAGTAAAACTGAACGATCCTGTTTCGGCAGTTAACATAACCTGGCCGGAAGAGGGTTCCTGAATACTCATCAATAGTTTGCACTCAAGCAACTCATCATTGGTATTCACGATGACTAAATTCCATAATTGCTGCTTTTGCACCAACCCTGAGGATGGAACCTGAGCACTAATATTTACTTGCGATATTCCGGAAAAGCTCTGGAAAAGCATTATTGAAAATAGATACAAGTATTTCATGATTAAAATTGTTTATAATAAATAATCCTACCACTTTCAATTGGGTAGAGCTCTTTACCGGTTGATGGCAAATAACTTTTCTCGTATTGAAATTGTATTGAACCAATTTTCTTTACATCGATGCTTAACTGTGCACGTTGACCGAGATAACTTTCTCCACCAGTAACCTTATTGTACTTACCTCCCCATCCAATTTTGAACCAATTGCTTGGCGAAAAATCGGCCATCGCTTCCCAGGTATTGATCAAGAAATCTTCCTGAAAGTTATAGTTGTATCCACCTTGAAGTTGTAGTTTAGGCAGAAATATGGACTGGGATAGATAGTAATTTTTACCTTTTGAAGCGATAAAGCCAGAGTCTGTTGCTTGATTTGTAAAAGAATTATAAATGATTGTAGTATTCATCCCAATATTTTTTACCCAGTAACTATAGATTATTGAGCTATTCAAAACATAATAAACATTCTCCCGAAGGGTTTCGCGGTTGACAAAATAAAGTTGGGTTCCCGGATAATATCCCACGCTCAATATGGGCCATTTCGGAGCTCGTATTGTTGCAGTGGCACTTCCAAATATTGTAGTTGATTGATATGCCTCAGAAAGAAAAGGATTTACAAAATCATTTCTACGTATCATCCCAATGAGTGAAACACGCTTCTTCCAAAAAGACTGATCTGCCCGTACTTGCCATGCAGTTTGGGCAGTTTGATAGTTAAATAAGCTGAAGCAATTAAAATGCTCACCAGTTGACCTATAAAATCCTGAAAGACGGGTATCGGTTGCGGCAATTCTTGTTTGCGCCTTCAAACTTAAGCCGGTATTACTCTGGTCTCGCATTTTTAACAATGGATCCAGTAATTTTTCATTTGCTACACTTCCAAGAAAAGGTTTCGTTGATTTTGCAAATTCAGCGCTTATAGTGGTGTACGCATTTTTGCGCAGAATTGCTTCAACTGAATAACCAATAACATTTATACTATTGGAGACAGAATCAGGAATATTAAACTCACTTTGATTTTTTCTCCCTTTAAACACTGAAAATATGATTGCATTTCCTTGGGGGTTTCCTAATCCCATTCTGCCCATAACCACATATTGATTGTTCTTACCTATGCTACGGTTAAAGAAATCACGAAATCTGTAATCAATTTTCCCTGCTGTAAAAGCAAAATACAACCCTGGATTGTATACAACATTTACTCCAGTAACCACAAGGTTCGAAATGGTAAGATCTGTATAAGAAACTACTGTACGACCGATTTCCAGTTTTTCAATAGATGCTAAGGCTGTTTGAAGTTTGCTCAGAGAATCATAGGTAATGCCATATTTTTCCTTAAACTTTTTTAGTTGTGCCCGATTTACCGTGCCACTAAATTGATCTTTTAATGCATTAGCGGTTTGTAAATATTTCTTTGATAAGCTATCAACCTGAAGCTGCATGCTTTGAACTTTAACCCGTTGAGAATCGATTTTGGCTTTGTAATTAGCAGCATAGGTTCCAATTGAATCAATCTTTCCATCAATATTACTTTTCAGATCCAATCTTTTTTGATCTACATCTGATAAGCTTTTGGTTATTGAACTCAATGAATCTATATTTCCTTTCAATGATAAAATGGAATCCATTTGTGGATTGGAGCTACCATCTTCATTTCGCCAAATCTTTTCCAAACTATCTTTTCGTATACGTTCAGAGATACGCCATTTTTGAAAATGATTTTTTTCCTTTTCTTCTATAATTTTTTGCAGATAACCTGTATTTTTTTGCCATGATTCAAGTGCATCAAGCCTTTTTCTTTCTTCATTTAATGCCAATTCCTTTAGCTTTAAATCTTCATAACCCGGTAACTGAGTTTTGATCTTTTCTTTAATTTGGTT
>JAPLEF010000006.1 GCA_026391525.1 Sphingobacteriales bacterium | reverse complement strand
TGCATCATAGAACCACTGGTAAGTACAAACCAATTATTCAAAACCCATAATTATTAACCCGGCTACTTGCGCTTCAGTCAACACAGGCTTAAATCGAAGTTCCGTTGCACTACACTTCGTTTAAGCCCTAAATGTTAGCGGTAGTTGCTTTCATTTAATTGTCTTAAATAAGCGGTCCAGTCGGCACAATCGATATTAATATTTCCAAAATCAAATTTATCAATAGCGCTATTCCAAAAATAATTGAAGTTCGTCTGTAAGTTGTCTTAAAAGAAGTTCTTTTATATCCAATTAGCTGAAAAATAAAAGTCAAAATAGTCTGGACAAAAATAGAGTTAAGAAAACTGAAATTGTATTTCTTAACGTAAGCTTTTTTGTCCTCTAATTGCTTATAAATACCCTCGTCTCCACGCCAATTTGTCGAGTCTTTTATTTTGTTATCGTCCGCACTTTTCCAATATGCTGTGTCAAGTCGTGTAATATTTGTGTCGTTAATATTTCTCCATATTAAGAATGTCCCAATCAATAAACACCACAAAGGAATTGATAACAACCAATATTTATTGTCTGACTTAACAAAGAAAACGAACAAGACATTTATTGTCAGTAAAATGAAATATGTCACTTTTTTGTCTGTTATGATTAGTGAACTGCTTCAACACAATTACCGCTAACGTTTTGGCGCTTGGCGAAGAAGCGGATTTCGAAGCACTAAACTGTCTGCCAGCACTGAACTTAATAAGAAGCACAAAGCTTCATTCAAGCACTGAAACCGCTTTTTTGCCAACCGCCTGTTAGCAGTAGTTGTTCTTCGTCCGTCAAGCATGTCGTTTACAGTATTCAATTGTTTTTTTGTCAAGGTCGTTAAGCAAAGTTTTATATTCAACTGTCTTGTAAATATCTAAAGTCCCTTTGTAATCTTTCTCTTTGAATTTATGTCTAGCTCGGTCAATTTTCATTAGATCAAAATGATTGTTATAGTCCAGCTGTGCTTTTTCATTATGGTCTTTAACAAACTTTTCTTGAAGTTTAGCCGCTTCAACCAATTTGTCACACGAGCCTTCAAAAAAGTCGCCAACTAAATAGTCAAGGTCATGTAAAATGTGTCTGAATGCAAGTAATTTGTCGTCTGTTTGAAAGTCTGGGAATTGTCTTTTGTCTGCAAGTCCAAGGTGGTCAAGATAAAAAGTGTGTCCTACTTGATAGTTGTCAAACTGATAACCAAGTTCACCGATTGAAAACCGATAACCAATAATAAAACTTTTGCGTCCGTTTTTAAAAGTCGCCACAGTAAAATGTCCGCCTGAACCATTACCATTTTCGTAATTGTCCAATGTAAATCCATGTCGTCCTAAAAACGGCACCAAAATCTCAAGTCCTTTTGTTAAGTCTTTTAATGGTTCCATGGTCTGTTACAATTACTGCTAACTTACTTATACCAGCCACTTTCTCTCCCCAATCCCCACAATTTCTGCTGTATTGGAGCCAAAATGTGGCGTATGATATATTGACAATATAGCGGATAATTTTGGCTATAAATCATCAAACGGGCTTTTAATTTTCTGTAAACTTTGGGTACTTACGTGGGTATATATCTCGGTAGTTCGGCTGCTCTTATGTCCCAATATCTCTTGTATATAGCGTAAATCGGTTCCAGCCTCCAATAAATGTGTAGCGTAACTGTGACGGAGCCAATGTAAACTCACCGGTTTATTGATCTTTGCTTTTAACACGCTTTGTTTCAAAACATTCGCTAAACTTCTTTCGTCGTAGGCTGTACCCGGTACTATTCCCTCAAATACAAAATGCTTTGGCCGGTAAGCTTTATAGTACTCCCTCAGCATTTGCAAAATTTTATCCGATAAAGGAACAATCCGGTCTTTTTTACCTTTTCCCTGCCTGATGACAATGATGTTCCGATTGCCGTCTATATCTCCGGGCAATAAATTTAGTAGCTCGCTTCTCCGCAATCCACAGCTGTAAAGTAAACACAACATGGTTCGATGCTTGATGTTTTTTGGCGCCTCCAGTATTTGCTTCACTTCCGCCTTGCTCAACACATTGGGCAAATGATGCTCCCGCCTCGGTCGATGAATTTCCTTTACAGCTAATGTAGTATGTTCCAAAACTGAAAAAAAAAGTTTAACCGCATTTACAACCTGGTTCTGATAGGAAGCCGATAACTTTCTTTTGAGTATATACCCGTTATTAAATGCAATCACATGATTGATTGAAATCTCTACCAATGGTATGTTGGAATGAAATGCCAAAAACGTTTTAATGGCTTCTGCATATGTTTTTATGGTTTGATCCCCATATCGTTTAGAACGCAACCAGCAAATAAAGTGCTCTACTTTTTCAGACACTTCTTTACTTAATACCGATTGAATTGCCCGATTTTCAGATCTCCCGATTGCAGGCTCTTCACTGGCAGGAGCATGTGAAGCGCTAAAATCTCCTGAAGAATTTTTTGCAGCTGCAATTGGCAAGTTAAACTGTCTGCGGTTTTCTTCATTGTCTGGCACCAACCATGCCTGATAGGTTTTACTCCAACCCGCTCCAGGTAAGGAACGGATTTGCTGATTCATCTCTTCATCCCTGGAAAAATATAAAGCAAGTTGTGATAACCCTTTGTGAAGTATGGGTTTGGCATGTATTTCCATAGCTTTTATGGATAAAGCTATCAGCTATTTCCTGTTTTTTTCCTGAACTTTATTTAGTACAAGAAGGCAACGGTAATCTGTTGTCAGCAAGCCAATCCTTTGTTCCCAATAAACTTATAGACGACTCCCTCAAAATATTTTAGGGCTAATGAAGTATGCCGTGGAAGAAGAGGCTGTTCCGGGAAGAAACAATTTAACATTAGTTGAAGCAGCGAAACAATTCATAAAACACTCAATACTCGTTTACCATAAAAGCGTATGATTTATGAAACTAAAATTACTTGCCGCCTGTTTATTATTCAGTACGATGCTGATGGCGCAGGAAAATAATGCAGCCAAAATACCCGGTAGAATGAGCTTTTATGCCGAATTAGGGGGCCCGGGCATCTTATTTTCAGCAAATATCGACGGCAGGTTTACCAAATCACAACTTGGCTTCGGTGGCAGGATAGGGATTGGTTTTGTAACAATAGACCGGTATGATTATTTCAGTGGTTATTCAGGTATGAAATCGGTAGTCACCCTACCGCTTCAACTCAACTACATATTTGGAAAATCCAACTCAGTGCATTCTTTTGAGGTTGGAGCAGGTGTTACGATCACTGGAAAGAAAATCAGCATTTTTAACTATGATAATAAGGATTCCAGTTCTGTTTATGGAACAGCATCTTTCATGTACCGCAGGCAACCAAAGGATGGTGGGTTTTCCTGGAGGGTCGGATTTACTCCGATCATCACAAACGGTTATATACAACCTTCAGGAGGTGTAAGTGTAGGTTACAATTTTTAAAGCCATTTCTAAATTATTTTCTGCCCTGGCTGGTGACTCAGGAACCTAATTAAAACAAGACAGCTATTCGAAATAAGGCTTCTCTTCATCATTCACCGATACTTTTTGTTGCCAGTAAGCAAGTGTTACCACCTGCCCCTGAGCCGTTTTAAGTAATCGTCCGAAAATGGCATTTATAGCATTAAACGTATAATCTGTTACCCCGATAGTAAAAGTCTCCGGTAATTTTTCTGTCACTTCATCGGCACCGGTTGCCGGTTTGGGTGGCGGTGAAGGAACTACTATTACAGCATAGCCGTTATTTTCCAGAATAGCGCGAAGAAAATCAGCCCTGCTGGCCGAAACGTTTTTTTCTACGATACCACACTTTATGCCATCCAGTTCTTCAAATTCATGATTCTTATTTATGGCCATATCAATTCGTTTATTCGTAAACGTTATTTTTTATACCTGTGCAGCGATGTAATCATATATCCAACTGAATATACCCACTAATAGTATCCCTGCGGCACATAAAACCAATCCCAATTTAGCAGAGCCAAAAATGGGGATTTTCTCCAGTGGCTCTATGGCATCATCCATGAAAATATTCTTCACAACAAGTAAATAATAATACAGCGATACCACCAGGTTAAGTGCAACAAAAATAATAAACCCATAAGAGGCGGTAGACGCACCTGCAGTGATGAGAAATAGTTTTCCAAAAAATCCGGCGGTAGGCGGTATACCGGCAAGCGAAAACATAGCCAATGCCAATACCCAGCTCAATAATGGATTGGTTTTATACAAACCTTTAAGCGCATTCCTGTTTTCATTACCTGTATGCTGCGCTACTATTTCCATTACCCCAAATGCTGCCAAATTGGAGAACACATAAATCAATACAAAATAAGTTATGGCTGTTATAGATTCGGGTGACTTGCCCATCATAGCCACTAATATAAAACCTACCTGTGCTATGGATGAAAATGCCAGAAATCGTTTCATATTCTGCTGACGTAAGGCAAACAAATTTCCGGCAACGATAGTTAAGATAGACAGCAACAAAAGGATAGGATACCATATGCCGTTAAAGGGCTGAAAAACCTTGTATAAGATAGTAAGAAATGCAAAAGCTATCACCCCCTTCGATACAACAGATAGGAATGCCGTAACAGCAGCCGGTGATCCTTCATACACATCTGCCGTCCACAAATGAAAGGGAACAATCGATAATTTAAAGGCAAAAGCGGTAACCAAAAACACAAATGCCATTACCTGTAATGCACTTCCATCAAGCAATAAGGGAATTTCAGGAAACCGTATGCTTCCTGTTGTACCATAGATCAGAGAGATACCAAATAATAATATACCAGAAGAAAAAGCTGCTGATGATATTAATTTCATAGCCGCTTCTGCAGAACGTTTACGGGTTAATTCAAAATTTGCCATGGCTGCAATGGGAATCGTTGCCAACTCAAGGGAAAGGTAAAAAATGAGCAAGTTTCCGGAAGATAATAGAAAATACATGCCTAAGAGTGCCGAAAGCATTAACACAAAAAATTCGGTCAAATGCAAGCATCTCCTGAACCATCCCGAAAATAATAAGGAGATAAAATAAACGGCCAAATTGAGGATATGCTTTTGCAAATGGATCAATGTATTGCTCACAAACATTCCATCAAATAAATCGCCGGATTGATTGTAAAAAAACCCTCCAACAAAATTGGCCAATAAAAGTAATTGGATGAGAGGAAGGAGTTTCTCGTTGGGAATAGTGCGTGTTATCTTCAGCAAAAGCAAAAAGAAGATCAGCAAGCAAATCTGCAACTCCGCTTTAAGCAATATGAGATATTCTAATGACATCTTTAGGATAAAATATTTTTCTGGTGACCGCTAAAAATTAATTTAAGGTTGCTGTATTTTTTGCATGATCAATTGTGTTGCAGGCTTAATCAAGGCTACCAGCCATCCCGGAGCAACTCCCATTATCAGGATACCAAGCAACAATACAAAAGCTGCCCATTTTTCGTACCAAACCATATCTGTCAATGATTGGTATTTTTCTTTCAGTGGCCCCATTACTACGCTTCCCACTGCCCTGAGAATGTACACTGCTGTTACCACAATCGACATGCATGCCAGTACGGTTGCTACACGAGGCAGGATCGTATTATTTTGCCATGCGCCGGTGAAGATGGTCATTTCAGCTACAAAACCACTGAGCCCTGGCAATCCAAGCGAGCACATGCCCACAATGATCAACAATACGGAAGCCATCGGCATTACTTTTAGCAAGCCCCCCATTTCGCTGATCGTACGGGTATGGGTGCGTTCATAGATCATCCCAATCACAGCAAAAAATAAAGCCGTCATCAAACCATGCGATACCATTTGTAAAACAGCACCCGTATATGCGGTTTGAGTGAGCATCCCCAATCCAAGCAAAACAAATCCACAATGACTGATAGAAGAATAGGCATTCAAATATTTCAGGTCTTTCTGCATCATGGTAGCGAATGCCCCATAAATGATAGCGATGGTGGAAAGGATGATAATGGGTTCGGCAAAAGCTTTAGCGCCCGCAGGAAGTAAAAAACAGGCCACACGCAAACATCCATAGCCACCCAATTTCATCGATATACCTGCCAGAAACATCGAACCCGCAGTGGGTGCAGATGAATGTCCGTCGGGCACCCAGGTATGAAACGGAAACAATGCGGTAAAAACACCAAAGCCTATAAACAAAAGAGGAAAACAAACCTGCTGTACTTTTTCGGGAACATCCGTTGCCTTTAGTTGAGTGATATCAAAACCCGGTTTACCGGAAAGAAAATACAAGCCTAAAATTCCAACCAGAATCAATGCAGAACCCATCATCAGCATCAGGGCCAGTTTGTTGGCACTGTACTTACGGTTACCGCTACCCCAAATGCCAATCAGTAAATATTTGGGTATTACGGCAACCTCCAAAAAGAAAAATAGGAGGAATAAATCTAATGAAAGAAAAAAACCATAAGCCCCTAAGCTTAGTAAAATAAGCAGAAAGAAGAATTCTCTGGTCATTTTTTCTACCCGCCACGACATGAGCACACCTGCAATAACCACAAAAGAAGTTAACAGCATCATTGCAATGGAAATGCCATCCACCCCCACATGATAGCTGATGCCAAGTGATGGAAACCAGTTGAACTGCTGTTCAAAATACATAAAAGCATCTCCTATACGGGCCCTTTCCTTTAAATACATGAAATACAAAAAAATGCATAAAAATGCCTGAATCACGCTGCCAATCAATGCTACAACCCGAACCAAGTGTATATTGCGGATTAGCAGCAATAAAAGCGCTGTGGCAAGTGGTACCCATAAAAAAAGACTTACATTCATAAGCAATACTATATAACGGCATGGGTGAAACGCCGTTTAAGTTTTAGTTCCAATAATAAATAGCCAGGATAGCCAGGCCAATCACTCCTATTAAAAAGATGCCTGCATACATTTGTATTTTACCCGATTGTATGCCTTTTATATGATTTGATAATGAAACGGTACTGTTACCCATTGCATTTACCAGTCCATCAATAAGATTTTTATCTATCCATGCAGCAGGTTTTGCAATGAAATTGAAAATAATTTTTTTTGTTACGAATTGATAGATTTCATCGATATAAAATTTGCCCTTAGCTACGCGGAATAATCCACCCATTGCATTTACGGTGGTTTCCACAGTTTCCTTCTTCTTAAAAAAGTAGAAAGCAGCAATTGCAATACCGGCAAGGGAAAGTAACACAGGAAGAATCGAGAAACTGAGATGGAAGTGGCTGATCAACGGCCTTCCATCACTGCTTACCCATTTTCCAAAAGGAATGAATCCTGCACTTACACTTCCGATGCCTAGTACGATCAGTGGCAACATCATGGCAGGGCCTCCTTCCCCATGATGGGAATGATGTTGTTGAAAAGGTTTGTTCCAGAAAATGGAAAAATAAAGACGGAACATATAGAAAGCAGTTAAGCCGGCTGTAAACAACGATACAAAATAAATTATTCTGTTATGCTGGTACGCAGCAAACAGCATTTCTTCCTTGCTAAAAAAACCTGCAAAAGGCGGAATGCCGGCAATAGCCAAACACCCGATGAGAAAACACAAATGGGTGATGGGCATTAATTTCTTTAACCCGCCCATATCGCGCATTTCATTGCTGTGTACATAATGGATGATAGCTCCTGCACATAAGAACAACAGTGCTTTAAAAAGGGCATGTGTAAACAAATGAAACAAGGATGCCGTGAAACCCAATCCCGATTCAGCACCATAACCTGCAACGCCCAAAGCCAAAATCATATAGCCAATTTGCGACATGGTTGAATAGGCTAAGATTCGTTTGATATCTGTTTGAGTGCAGGCGATGATTGCTGCGAAAAGGGCCGTAAGTGCTCCCACATAGCCGATGCCCTCTAATAAAACCGGAGCGGCTATAGCATAAACCGGAAACAGGCGGGCTATTAAAAATACACCGGCTACTACCATTGTAGCCGCATGAATTAATGCTGAAACAGGCGTTGGTCCTTCCATTGCATCGGGTAACCAAATGTGCAACGGGAACAAGGCACTTTTGCCTGCTCCGCCAATAAAAATAAGTGCCAGTGCCCATTGTAAAGAAGCGATTCCTAAAAAGGTACCGGAAATCTGTTGAGGGGAATTGGTAAAATGATCAATAAGGGAAATGAAATCTAAACTCTTCCCTTCATAAGAAATAATCAAAATACCAATCAGCATACCCAAATCAGCGAAACGGGTAACAATAAACGCTTTTTTTGCGGCCCGAACTGCTGCGGGTTTTTGATAATAAAATCCGATGAGCAGAAATGAGGATAATCCTACCAGTTCCCAAAAAATATACAATTGAAAAATATTGGAAGCCATCACCAGGCCAAGCATCGCAAAGGTAAATAACGAAAGAAAGGCATAATACACAGCGATTCGGGATTCATCTTTCATATACGCCATGCTGTAAATATGCACCATCAATGAAATGAAGCTTACCACAAACAACATCAAGGCTGAAATGGGATCCAACAATATACCCATATTGATTTCAAGCAAATCCGTAAGGGGTAACCAATGATATAAAAAAGGAATCATAGGTTGGTAAATACCATCGATTTTTCCAAATGCTGTAAAATAACCGAATGCAACAAAGCACGACAAAACCGTAGTAACACCCATCAGAATCGTTCCGGCTGTAGCTGCATAATTACCCGGAATTTTTTTACTAAACAACCCCAGCATCAAAAATGCAAATAACGGAATACCGGGAATCAATAATATCATCTGCTGCAATGTCATCATGCTTAATATTTCATTTCTTCAGTTTGTTCAACATTTATAGAACGGTTGTTTCGGTATATATTTATTACAATGGAAATGGCAACAGCCGCTTCAGCCGCTGCGATGGCAATTACAAATAAGGTAAAGAAAACACCATCCAACCGATGTGGCCATAAATATTTATTAAAGGCAATAAAATTCAGGTTTACGCTGTTGAGGATTAATTCGATGCTCATCAACATCGTTACCAAATTCTTTCGGGTGAGAAATCCATATACTCCGATAAAAAACAAACCGGTGCTGATAGTAAGTAAATGATATAAACCAGGCTCTAACGTCATGATGTTGGTTTTAATCGTATAGCAATTACAATACAGCCTATCATTGCGGCTAATAATAGGATGCTAATCAATTCAAATGGCAGGGCATAACCATATTGATTGGTACCCAACATTTGTAATCCTATTTGTTGTACACTAACTTCAATAGCTGTTTGTTTGGAAGCATTAAAAGTATGTTGAAAAATTTGTGTAAGGGTGAATGCAAGAGCGCAAAATGAAGCCAAAGCAGCGATGAAACGCCTGCTCCATAATTGTTGGGGCAACTTTTCGCCGGTTTCCTGTGTAAGAAAAATAGAGAAAATAATCAGCACGGTGATTCCTCCAACATAAACTACAATTTGTACAGCAGCAATGAAAGCATAGTTCATCCAAAAAAACAAGCCTGCCATTCCCATCAAAGCGAATAAAAGAAAAACAGCCGCCCTGAAAATATGCCTTGTACTTACAGCCAACACCGCACTACCCAGCGTAAGCAAAGCCAGCAAATAAAATATGATCTGATTGCCTGTCATTATTCGATACCCTCCATAATTTTAGAATCGGGGTTGTTCAATATTTTGGTCAATTGGCTTCTGTTGAATACACTGTGCTCAAAGGTTTGCGCCATTACGATGGCATCGGAAGGGCAAGCTACAATGCATAAATTGCACATGGTACAGAGTTCGAGGTGATACACCAGTTTATCAATAGCCTTTTTCTTTTTGCCTTCTGCGTTGATTTCAAATTTGGTAATTACTTTAATTGTTCCATTCGGACAAGCCAGTTCGCAAGCTGTACATCCTGTGCAACGGTGTTCGTTTTTTTCATCGTGGGGCATTACTACTTCACCCTTAAATCTATCAGGCAGGTTTAAGGTATCCCGGTTATCCGGATATTGCTGGGTAATGATTTCTTTATGATGTGTAAAATAATAGCCCGTGCGCCTCATCCCTTTTAATAGCGAACGGATAGCACTGAACACCTCTTTGAAATAATTTTTTATAAACATCGCAATACGATTATTATTTATTAAAAATGCCAGCCCCCAATGGCCATAGCTGCTACCACTAATAAATTGATCATCCCGATAGGCAACAGATATTTCCATTCTAAAGTCAGCAATTGGTCGATCCGCAACCTGGGGAAAGTCCACCTGAACCACATGATCAGAAAAATGAGAAAAAATGTTTTACCCATAAACCAGATACTGGATGGAATATAATCCATAATATGATTAAACTGTTGCCAGTTGCCGATATGGAATGGCATCCAACCACCCAGAAAAAGCGTTGCACCGATACAGCATACGATAAATACATTCACATATTCTGCCAGAAAAAACAATGCGAATTTCATTCCGGAGTATTCGGTATGGAAGCCGGCAGTTAATTCTGATTCGGCTTCCGCCAGATCGAATGGCGCACGATTGGTTTCAGCAGTAACGGCGATCATGAATAACACAAATGCGATCAATACAGGAAGATGACCTTTAAAGATCCACCAGCCATTTTGTTGTGATAAGATGATATCGTTCAAACTCAAACTACCCGTAAGCACTACAACAGAAAGTATCGCCAGCCCTGCAGAGAGTTCATAGCTTACAATTTGTGCACCGCTTCGCATAGCTCCCATGAGTGAATATTTGTTGTTACTGGCCCAGCCTGCCATTAAAATACTGATGACAGAAACTGATGAAATAGCCGAAACATAAAGCACACCGATATTCAGGTTCCATAACTGGAAATCCTTTGCAAAAGCGATAGGTGCCATCAGCAGCATGGCAACAATAATGGCAAGTACGGGTGCAAAATTGAAAAGGAACTTATCAGCGCCACCGGGAGTTAACCCTTCTTTCACCAGCAATTTTAAGGTGTCGGCAAATGATTGTAACATGCCCTTCGGACCAACCCTGTTAGGCCCCAAACGAATCTGCATCCATGCTGAAACTTTGCGCTCCATTAATACCAAAACCAAACCGAGTATGGCAAATAAACTGATCACTGCAATTCCAGCCATCAACATTTCGAAAAACAATGCCCAACCTGCAGAGAACTGATTGTTCAATGCTTCATGAATACTGTTGGTTATGTTGGCTAAACTCCACATATTTTTTCTACAAAAAGTTTATCTGTCTATATCAGGTATTACCAAATCTAATGTTCCCATCATGGCCACCAGATCGCCTAATTTACTGCCTCTGGCCATTTGATCGAGCGCCGATAAATTAGAAAATCCCGGTGATCTAAATTTAATGCGATAGGGTGTGGTACCTCCTTCACTCACGATATACACTCCGAATTCACCACGTGCAGTTTCTACCCTGCTGTAAAATTCTCCTTTGGGTAATTTCAATACGGCTTTTGTTTTAGCTTGATATTCACCTTCCGGAATAGCATCAATCAATTGTTCGATGATTCGAATAGACTGATTCATTTCCCTGACGCGTACCATATACCGGGACAATGAATCACCACCGGTTTCGATAACTTCATCAAAAGCGATTTTTTCATACCCTTCATAAGGAAACCATTTCCTCACATCACAAGAAACGCCACTACCCCTTGCCGTTGGTCCGGTACAACCAAAAGAAATGGCATCCGCTTTAGAAAGGTAACCCACCCCTTCCATGCGGTTCCTGAAGATTACATTTCCGGTAACCATTTCATTATACTCTTCAAATTTTGATTTATAAAGCCGGATGAAATCTTTCACCCGTTTTTGGAAATTGGGATGGATATCTGCCATCAAACCACCCGGTACAATAAAATTCATAGTGAGCCTTGCACCGCAGGTTTCTTCCATGATATCATTGATACTTTCCCGTTCGCGAAAAGCGTGAAAAAAAGGAGTGAAAGCACCGAGATCCATGGCCATAGCGCCCCACCATAGTTCATGCGAAGCAATGCGGGTGAGTTCATCAAGAAGTATTCTGATTACTTTTGCCCTTTCCGGAACTTCAATCTGTAAACCTTTTTCTACACACATCGCACATGCGTGGTTATTGATATGAGAAGAAAGATAATCCATGCGTGAGGTGACATAAATAAACTGTCGATAGGTAAGGCTTTCGCACATTTTTTCAATGGAGCGGTGAATATAACCCAGGTGTGGTTCTACTTTCCGAATGGTTTCGCCATTCAACGTAATCACCAGATGCAATACACCATGTGTGGCAGGATGTTGCGGGCCTACATTGATGATCAAATCGCCATCGGTGGTGGTTCCTATTTCTTCAAACATAAAGTTTACATGCAGCTTTTAAAGCCTGATCATATTAATAGGGTCTTCAAAATCTTTTCTCAATGGATTCCGGCCTTCCCATCCATCGGGTAAAATCAATAACCGTAAATCAGGATGCCCTTTGAAATTTACGCCAAACATTTCATAAACTTCCCGTTCGTGAAAATCAGCCGTTTTCCAGATTGACGTAACCGAATCAATTTCAGGATTTAGCGGATTGAGTGTAGCCTTCACTACCAGATGCAATTGGGTGGTGGTACACCTTAGGTGATAAACCATTGCCAGATGCGTTTTCCAATCAATACAAGTAACACAAAATAGAAAATCGAAATCCATATCGGCTTTATAACGTAAAGTATTGGCCAATGGCAGCCATTGCTGTGATTGCACGGTTACTTGCAGCCATTCAGTACCCGGTTCGAAAACCAAATCCGGAAAAGAATTTAATAATGTTTCCTGTAGCCATTCATCCGTCATACGATTCAATTTAGCTGCGTATTTGTTCTTTGGTTTTTCCTTCTTTGATTTTTTGCTGTAGGCTGATCAGTGCATGCAACAAAGCTTCGGGCCTGGGTGGACAACCAGCCACGTAAACATCTACGGGAATGATATGATCGGCTCCTTTAACCACCGAATAGGTATTATAAAAAAACGGACCGCCACTAATAGCGCAGGCACCCATTGCAATTACATATTTTGGGTCTGCCATCTGATCATACAATCTTTTCAGCACCGGCGCCATCTTGTTCACTATCGTTCCGGCAATGATGATCACATCTGCCTGACGGGGAGAGGCACGGGCCACTTCAAAACCGAAACGTGAAAAATCATATTTCGCTGAAGCGGTCGACATCATTTCAATCCCGCAACAGCTCGTAGCAAAAGTGAGCGGCCACAGGGAATTCGACCTTGTCTTCATTTGCTTTATTGAAAATTTGCTTCCCTTTCCAAAAACTTCAGACAAAAAACCATCCATCCTCAATTATCAATTGTCCATTGTCAATTATCCATTGTCAATTATCAATTATCCATTATCCATTATCCATTATCAATTATCCATTGTCAATTATCAACTGCTCTCAACTCCATTTCAACCCCCCCTTTCTATGCGCATATAAAAACCCGATAAATAATATAAAGAAGAAAATCAGCACTTCAATCAATGCAAACCATCCAACCGATTTAGCCACTACCGCCCAGGGATAGAGGAAAACGAGTTCTACATCAAAAATCAGGAAGATCAGTGCGAAAAGATAATAACCCACATTCAGTTGCGTCCATGTTTTTCCCTGAGTTGGAATGCCGCATTCATAAGGCTCTTGCTTTTGGGCGTTGGTAGTGCTTTTGGTGACTATTTTAGATACCAGTATGGCAATTATGGAAAAAGCCAATGCAGCCAGTATTAGTACAATCATGGAAGCAGCGCCCATAAAACAATTTTTTGTAAAAAATTGATAACCTGTACAAGTTAATAAATTTTAGCTGTGAAAATTCAAATCGGGTATACAGCAATCATTTTCATTGTTCATCCATAAATCTCCACATGAATATCATGTGTTCCGTAACCCAGTTCGAGTAGGGTTTTACGTGCCTCATCTATCATTCCCTTCCATCCGCATAAATAAAACTGTGCCGGTTGCTTTTTTTCACAATACCTGCTATAAACCTGGTGAACATAACCGGTAGGCCCCTCCCATCGCTCCCTCGAAAGGGTAGGCAGATAATGAAATTGAGGCATTTCTTTCTCAAGCTTCGTCAGTTCATCATAATATAACAGGTCTGCTTTGGTTCGGCAACCAAATACCATATAAATATTACCGGTTTCTATCTTTTTTTCCCTGATATGTTGCACCATACTCCTGAATGGTGCAATACCGGTTCCGGTGCAAACGAGAAAAAGATCCTTTTCTACAGGCATTTTCAACGTGAACACGCCCATCGGACCACGAAATGTAAGTTCGGTTCCCGGAATCACTTCATTAAAAAGATAATTGGTACCCAAACCGGCTTTATCCAGTACGATGATCAATTCAAATACATTGGTACCATCAGGCCAGGATGCAATGGAATAACTCCGCATCCTTTTATTAGGCCTTTCGTGTATGGGCAGATCGAAAGTGATAAACTGGCCAGGTTCAAAATCGAATGCATTTCCTTCTGCTTGTATCCAAAATCTTCTGGTATCTGCTGTTTCTTGTTCTATACGGATGACCGTGCCTTTTTGCCAGGGTTTTAATGCCATAGGTTTAAAATTGAAATAACTAAATTAAGGGTAAATCCCGGCAAATGCATGTGTATATGTATCTTTGCCGAAGCCTGTAAAGTTAAACCCTTAAAAGGCTTAATTGTTGCGTGAATGAACCTGGATGAGTTGAAGGAATGTTATCAGAAAGATCCCCGCTGTTTTCAACTGGCGGATAAAATCACTATGTCTGCCCCAAAAAAAATTTCGCTAACCGGATTACGAGGAAGTGTTTCTCAATTTGTATTCGCAGGTTTGTTTCAACATCCATTGGCGGCACAAACCAATCATCTGGTGGTGCTGCGCGATGCTGAAGAAGCCGCCTATTTCCACAACTCCCTTGAAAACATCACCGGGGCACTCGACCTTTTTTATTTTCCTTCTTCATTTAAAAACCGGAAAAATTACCAACTGCTCAACAGCAGCCACGTAATGTTGCGCACCGAAGCATTGATGCGAATCAGCGCAGCACAAATGAACCCGGTAAAAGATGCAGCCCGAAAAGTTATCATTACTTATCCGGAAGCACTTTTCGAAAAAGTGGTGCTATCTGCTGCCCTCTCCGCCAATATCATCAGCATCCGGCAAGCAGAACAGCTTGATGTAAACGGCCTGCTTGAGAAACTTCATGGTCAGGGTTTTGTACGAACCGATTTTGTTTATGAACCCGGCCAATTCGCCGTTCGGGGAGGCATCCTTGATATTTATTCATTCGGTAATGAAAAACCTTACCGTATTGAACTTTTTGGAAATGAAGTAGACAGTATCCGGATATTCAATCCCGAAACGCAGTTGAGTGAAAGAAAACTGCTTCAGGTAAACATTATCCCGAATGTGGAAACCCAGTTTGATACTGGTGAAAAAGTATCTCTCCTCGAATTTATGCCCGATAATACGGTGATATGGATGGAAGACTGGTCGTTTGTACGTGAAAAAATAGAACAGGAAGAAGAGAACCTCCAAATCTTTCTTCAACAGGGTGCTCCTTCCATGCGATATGAAAATGAAACTGATGAAACAGTTGCCATCAATATTAAAACTTCCGTTGAACTTTCTGATTTTGTAACCTCAGGCATGATCGAATCTGCCTGCTGCCAGAAACATTTCATCTCTTTTGGACAAAAACCTGATTTTCCGGGGCCATCAAAATCGGACTATCATCATGAAATCAATTATCACAGTGTTGAGCAACCTGCCTTTAACCGGCAATTCAATTTGCTGATAAAAAATCTGCAGGAATATGAAAAAAAGGATTACCGTATTTTCATCTTCGCCGAAAACCCGAAACAGCTGGAAAGGTTGCATATCATCTTTACCGACCTGAAAGCGGAGGTGCAGGTTTTTCCGATACCGGTATCTATTCATGAAGGATTCATCGACCACGATCTTAAAATGGTTTGCTATACCGATCACCAGGTATTTCAGCGATACCATAAATACAAGGTGAAACAGGCTTTCAGTAAGAACAAGGCGCTTACCTTAAAAACCTTACGGGAATTACAACCCGGCGATTATGTAACCCATATCGATCATGGAGTTGGCGTGTACAGCGGTCTGCAAAAAATTGAAGCCAATGGCCGGACTCAGGAAGCCGTGAGGATCCAGTACAAGGATGGTGATCTGTTGTATGTGAATATTTCATCGCTCCATAAAATCAGCAAGTATAGCGGCAAAGAAGGCAGTGTGCCAAAGATGAATAAATTGGGAAGCGATGTTTGGAATAAACTCAAGGAAAAAACGAAGCGCCAGGTAAAAGATATCGCTACCGACCTTATCAAATTATATGCACAACGCAAAAGCCAGCAGGGATTTTCGCATAGTCTGGATAATTACATGCAAACCGAACTGGAAGCCAGTTTCATTTATGAAGATACACCCGATCAGGCCAAGGCTTCTGATGATGTAAAAAGAGATATGGAGAAAGATGCGCCCATGGACCGTTTGGTTTGTGGCGATGTAGGATTCGGTAAAACGGAAGTGGCCATACGTGCGGCATTCAAATCCTGTTGCGACGGAAAGCAGGCTGCGGTGCTGGTTCCCACAACCATTCTGGCCTATCAGCATTTTAAAACGTTCAGTGAAAGATTGAAAGATTTTCCGGTAAAAGTAGATTTCATCAATCGTTTCAAATCAAGTAAAGAGAAAAAAGAAACCCTCCGGCTTTTGGAAGAAGGAAAAATAGATATCATCATTGGTACGCATGCCTTGTTGAGTAAGGAGGTTAAATTTAAAGATTTAGGTGTGATGATCATTGATGAAGAACAGAAATTCGGGGTGGCTGCTAAAGAGAAATTGAAAGTGATCAGAACCACCGTAGATTCCCTTACCCTAACGGCAACGCCTATACCCAGAACTTTGCAATTCAGTTTGATGGGCGCCCGTGATCTGAGCATCATCAATACACCACCACCCAACCGTCAGCCGATAGAAACCGAAGTGATGGTATTTGATGAAGACGTTATCCGCGACCTGATCTACTATGAAACGGAAAGAGGTGGCCAGATTTTCTTCATCCATAACCGGGTAAAAGGATTGGCAGAAATGAAAAGTTTGATACAGGGATTGTGCCCGGATATCAGTATCGCTTTTGCACACGGGCAAATGGAAGGCGATCAGCTGGAAGATACGATACTCGATTTCATGGACCGGAAATATGATGTGCTGGTATGTACCAATATTGTTGAAAGTGGCGTAGACATCCCGAATGTAAATACCATCATCGTAAATAATGCCCACCAATTCGGGCTGAGTGATCTGCATCAATTGCGGGGACGAGTGGGCCGAAGCAATAAGAAAGCCTTCTGTTATTTACTGGCACCACCGATGAGTACTTTGCCTCCAGACAGCAGAAAACGTTTGAGTACGCTCGAACAGTACAGCGATTTGGGCAGTGGATTTCAGATCGCCATGCGCGATTTGGATATCAGAGGTGCAGGCAACATGCTTGGGGGTGAACAAAGTGGCTTCATTGCTGAAATTGGATTTGAAATGTATCAGAAAATATTGGATGAAGCCATACGCGAATTGAAAAGGTCAGAATTTAAAGATCTGTTTAGAGAAGAAATCATTCAGCAGGATGATTTTGTTTCAGATTGCAGTATGGATACTGATCTCGAGATTCTCATTCCGGATGATTATGTAGAAAGCATCACCGAAAGATTGAGCCTTTACACCCGTTTAGATCAATGCAGCAATGAAGAAGAATTGCAGGCATTCAGGAAAGAACTTGAAGACCGGTTTGGCCCTGTACCGCCGGAAGCAGAAGACTTGTTTACCACCCTTCGTTGCAGAAAAATAGCTGTAGAACTGGGTTTTGAAAAAATATTCCTACGCAACAATGCCATGAAATGCTTTTTTGTAAGCAACCCCGATTCTCCTTATTTCCAAAGTGAAACCTTCAATGGCATCCTTGGTTTCCTACAAACCGGAACCAATCAGGCCAGATTGAAACAGGTGGGTAAGAATGGGATATTGATGGTAGACAAGATTGAAAATATGGAGGACATGCATCATTTTCTCCAGAGGATGCAACAATCGGTAAAATCGCAAATCAGCGTATAATCATAACCGTTCCCTTTCGGAAAAGTGGTTTTCCCCTGAAGTCGATAGCAGAAGCCATCCAAACAAATGTACCTTGCTGAACAACACCTTTCAAACGGCCATCCCATCCCCTTTCCGGATTATCTGTAGAAAATACGAGTTGCCCATACCGGTTATAAACTGAAAACTGTAAAAACTGCTTGATTCCGATGGGTATCGGGTGTAAAATATCATTCAACTGATCTCCATCGGGCGTAAATGCAGTGGGCACATAAATTTCCGGGCCTTTATAGATTTTGATATTGATGGTATCGTAGCTTTCACAACCTTCCGGAGTAAAGGCTTTCAGATAATAGGTTTTGTCTTGAGGTATGGTAGCGATCGGATTATATACATCGGTTGCACTTAAACCTTCCGGAGGCGACCATGAATAGCTGATACCGCCAGAGGCTTGTAAACGAACAGGCTGGTTAGCTGCTGCGATGGTGTCATAACCGGCAAAAGCATTGGTTCCGTAAATATTGATTGAGGCTTTCAACGTATCACTGGAACAGCCTTCCGTACTGATGCCATATAATTGCACCTGGTATTGACCGTTATTGTTATACTGATGCGTAACCGGATTGCCAGTTAAAGATGTACCATCCCCAAAACGCCAATACCATTCATTGATCCCTATTGAAGTAGTGGTTTCAGTAGCCGTGAAAACAACAGGCGCATACTTACAGGTATCCCCAAAATTCATGGCAACTAAAGGGTGGGTTTTCATCAGGAATGGACGAGAAACCGTATCGCTTTTACATCCACGGCTACTCGTTACCGATAGTAAGATACTGCCAGATCCTGCAGGAAACGTATCATTAGGATGCTGTATGTTACTGAATGTATTGCCGGCATATATCCAATCCCACTGGTTTACCGTACCCGATTGTACCGTAGATGAATCGTGGAAGAAAAGCAGATTATTGAAACAGGATGGCGGATCAAATCCAAAATTAGCTATTGGCTTATCCGCTACCTGCAGCACTTGTCGCATAGTGTCTGATTTACAATTTCTGGAATTGTACACTACATGTAATATGGTTTTAGGGCCCGGAGTGGTATAGGTAACGAAGGGATTTTGCTGGTTCGAGAATTGCCCGTTACCCAGATCCCACCACCAGGAAGTAACCGGGAATCCATCCGTTGTAAAAGAAGAATCGAAGAGCTGATATCGAATTTGTTCACAAGGAAGGAGGTTTCGCATCCTGGCCCTGGGTTTGTTCACTACAAAAACATTTTTACTGATGAGTGTACCGGCACATCCTGTATTTCCGGTACCGGAAGTAACCAGACTAACGGTGTGGTTACCCGCTGTAGTGAAAACGTGATTGAGAATGGAAGTGCCATTGGGTACCGGAACATTGTCGATACGCCAGGCCCAATAATTTACCGTACCTCCTACTAAAGTACTCTGATCGGTGAACGTGTAAGTGCTTCCCAAACAAAGGGAATCAATAAAAGTGAAATCGGTATTGGGCCTGGGGGTTACCTGTATATCACGATAAAGCGTATCCGAAGAACAGCCCAGGGCACTGGTAACAATTAGTTTGATCACTTTTGTGCCGGGCGTAGAATAAGTTGTGTTGGGAGATTGTAAAGTTGAGGATAATCCGGCATTTGCCAGATCCCAATACCATTGATTGATGGTGGAGTTGGGTACGGTTGACTGGTCGGTAAACTGAACCAGGTTCGATACACAACTGTCGTTGATAGAAAAATTGGCGATAGGCTTGCTGCCTACCAGCACCGGTTGGGTGAAAGTAGATTCGCAACCATCGATAGCTATTACCCGATAGGTGACAGTAAAACTTCCTGCAGTTGTATAGGTATGAATTGGATTGAGGTTAATAGAATCGAGCGGGCTGCCATCTCCAAAATTCCAGTACCATTTTAAGAGTCCGCCAAAACTACTGGTAGAATCAAAAAACTGGATGGGCTGGCCAACACATTTTTTCTGGGTAGGTAAAAAACGAAAGCCCGGATTGAGCCTTGTACAAAACTGTTGTAGATTAGATAATCCTCCGGTTGCACCTGTAAATCCCCAAAACACCTGTGGATTTCCTCCAAATACAGTATTTACAAAATCGTTGGTAACATTCAATCTGGGCTGGTTATCAAAAAGCACCTGCATATTTTTGGTTGGAGCATCCCAGATAATATTCAGCTGATGAAAAATACAATCTTCCACATTGTTATTCGTAGCTGAAATGGCAGTTAAAGGCGTAATCGTATTTGAAGTGTTGTGGTTCACATCCCCATTCAACTGAATGGCGATATGATCATAAAAGGGATCACTATCCGGACTACTGTTCTGGTAAGTATCAAGAGTTACGGCTACTCCGGGTGAAATTCCACCATATCCCATTCCGCTTCCGTTGCCACCTACGCTAGTGCTGATGGGTTGTAGCACAAATGCAATACCGTCGGCGCCTCCGTCGCTACATCCCAGAAACACATCGAATTTAAAGTTGAAAGACTGAGAGAGGTTAATGCGGTTGTTGTTCCAGACGGAACCACTTTGGGTAAGTAAATTCTGTGTCAGGGTATAACAGTTACAGCTATTTTGTGATGCGCTTCCATTTATGGTATATTGGCCTGATACCATAATTGTAATTAATAACAGCAGTGCCGAAAGAAAAGTGATTTTATTCAAAGTGAAATAAAGATAAGGTTTATATCAAAAAAGAAAAAAAGCCGTCCAATTCGGAACGGCTTTCTAAAAAATTTGAATACATGTTACCATGATTTTTTGGCTACACCATCCTTAACAGCCTGTAAGGCTTTGGCTTCCCCTAGCATGGTGGTCATCTTATTTCCTTTGCCATCATGGCCCTGTGCCATATAACCTCCACGGGAAGTTTTGGTAATGACAGCATCCTGCATGGGAACATCTTTTTCTTTGGTCTTCATGCAATAGGCAGTTAACATTTTTGACATTTGATTAGAATTTATGGTTAGTAAATGGGTTTGAAGACAGACTTCGGCTACAAGCTAATGAAAAAAATCGGATGCACCCAAATTCCCTATGCAGAACTCTTCACAGTTTGTGTAAAGTTTATTTAGTGAAATTACACATCGATGCGGGCATAACGTGCGTGGGTTTCTATAAACTCCCGGCGGGGAGGCACCTCATCACCCATCAACATGCTGAACACACCGTCTGCGTGCGACAAACTATCAATGATAACCTGCTTTAAAGTTCTTGTAGCTGGGTTCATGGTGGTTTCCCATAACTGTTCTGCATTCATTTCGCCCAAACCTTTGTATCGTTGGGTGGTTACACTATCATCCTTACCCTGCCCAAAACGGGCAATTAAACCTTTTCTTTCTTCATCGTTCCAGGCATATTCCTGGTCTTTCCCTTTCTTAACGAGGTAAAGTGGCGGTTGCGCAATGTACACACAGCCCTGTTCTACCAATTCTATCATATACCTGAAAATGAAGGTAAGGATAAGCGTTGCGATATGGCTGCCATCCACGTCGGCATCCGTCATGATGATCAGTTTATGATAGCGTAATTTGCTGATATCAAGGGCTTTAGCATCTTCACTGGTGCCTATTTTTACACCTAAAGCGGTGAACATATTCCTTATTTCCTCATTATCGTAAATCTTATGTTCCATTGCTTTTTCTACATTAAGAATTTTACCTCTCAAGGGAAGAATGGCCTGATAGCTTCGGTCGCGGCCCTGTTTTGCAGTTCCGCCTGCCGAATCTCCTTCCACTAGGAACAGTTCACATTTTCCAGGATCCTTTTCTGAACAATCGGCCAGTTTACCGGGTAAACCTCCACCTACTAAAACGCTTTTGCGTTGCACCATATCACGGGCACGTTTAGCTGCAGCCCTGGCCTGTGCGGCAAGAATCACTTTTTGGATGATGGTTTTGGCATCCCGTGGATTTTCTTCGAGATAAGCTTCCAGTACCCGGCTGAGGGTGACATCTACAATACCCATTACTTCGGAGTTGCCGAGTTTGGTTTTGGTTTGTCCTTCAAACTGAGGTTCGGGCACTTTCACCGAAATGATAGCAGAAATCCCTTCACGGAAATCATCTCCCTCAATAGCTACTTTGGCCTTTTCAAACATCCCTTGCTTGTCGCCATAACTTTTAAACACCCTGGTGATCGACCTTCGGAAGCCGGCCACATGCGTTCCGCCTTCGATTGTATTGATATTGTTTACATAGCTGAAAATGTGCTCCTGATAACTGGCATTATACACCATGGCTACTTCTACCGTAACATTGCTTTTTTCGTCGTAACCTTCGCAAAAAATGGTTTTAGGGATGAGCGCGCTGCGGTTGGCTATTTTATCTATCGATTCCACAAACTCTACGATACCTCCTTCACTGTAAAAAGTTTTGGTATAAGCCTTTCCTTCTTCATCTAATTCACGCAAATCATTGAGGATGATAGTGATTTTCCGGTTCAGATAGGCCAGTTCTTTTAACCTGCCTTCCAGGATTTCCCTGTTATAAGTGGTGGTGGTAAAAATGCTGCCATCAGGCCAGAATTGAACTTTGGTGCCGGTTTTATCAGATTTACCCGTTTCTCTTACTGAATATTGAGGAATTCCGATTGCGTATTCCTGTTCAAAAATCTTTCCTTCGCGGTGCACCGTAACCAGCAATTTGGTAGAAAGCGCATTCACGCAACTTACGCCCACACCATGTAAACCGCCTGATACTTTATAAGAACCTTTATCAAATTTACCGCCGGCATGAAGAACCGTCATCACCACTTCAAGAGCGCTGCGGTTTTCTTTGGTATGCATTCCTGTGGGGATACCCCGGCCGTCGTCTTCCACAGTTATGGAATTATCCTCATTAATGGTAACAGTAATGTTTTTGCAATAACCTGCAAGTGCTTCATCGATGGAATTATCTACCACTTCATAAACGAGGTGGTGCAAACCCTTCACACTGATGTCGCCAATATACATGGCGGGGCGCTTTCGTACTGCTTCTAACCCTTCTAAAACCTGAATACTGTCTGCACTATAGCCGTTGGTGGCTGGGGTGGGAATTTCAACTGTTTCTATATTCATAAATGCTTGAAAATCTCTTTAAATAGATGAAATTGTGTAATCCTGCAAATATACCGAAAATAAAGGGGGTGGCGCAATAAATAAGAGGTTATTTTAGAGTCATTTTGTAAACATTTTTTTAACGGAAAAAGAGCATTTTTTTAGTCGATAAGAATGGTTTTTAGAGCGGTAAATCTGTTGCAGACGAGTCTCCTCAACGAAACGTCAAATCCACGCCTTGGTGCGTGTCCCCACGAACCATTAGTTTCAATCATTTGCCATCAAATACTTCATACAGGTTATTTAAAAAATCAAATTCATCAATATCATACTCATAAAATCCTGCTGATGAATAAAAGTAAGAAATATCATCCTTTGCCAATTGCCACTTTCCTGAAACCGGATTAGCATGTATATAATCCAGTTTCTGCCTTGCAACTTCGCGACTCCAAATTTCTATTCCCAGCGAATCTCTTTGCAAAAATTCATACATTTTGTTTGAAGCATTTACTTTGTACCTTTCAAAACCACCATTCAATCTTAGGTGTTTTTTAAATTCATGTGCAGTAAATTTCATAAAACTCCCTTTAGCACTTTCCTTTCCATTTTTATTATTTAATTTCCATATCAAGTGAATATGGTTTGGCATAATAACAAAAGCATACACGGTTATGAGTTTTTTACCTGATAATGTCCTTAATGAATCAAGTATCGTTTCTTTATTCAAAGCATCCCCTAATAAATAATACCAATGATGTATCGTACCTGTCCAAAAGTATATTTTACCTGTTGATGTATGTGATTTTCTTTATTGCTTTTCCATCATCACAAACTACATACTTATGCTATTGCAATGCTGTTGTTTTATACAAAAACAAATGGGCTTTTTCTTGTATCAATTTGATTATACCAACATGCCATGCCATGCTCAAAAGATATTGGTTCGTGTCCCCACGAACCAAGGCGTGGGACTCGGCTGCAAAGAATTAGCAATTCCTCCGTATATTTGCATCGAAATTTTTCGATGAATCAGCTTACAGATATATTCAGCCTTGCCTATAAACAACCTGTGATGCAGGAAGAATTAGATTGTTTGCAGGAAACAGACCGCACGGTGCCCGGATCAGTTCATTATGTGATCCAACGGTTTCGCAAGCAACCGCATTGGAACATGGAAGACACCGGGATGCTGATTTACCATTACGAAAAAAACAATCCCAAAAACAACCGCCTGGAATTGAAATTTTGTGTTACCGGTAATGTGTACTGCCGGCAAAAGCAAACGGAATGTGATTTCTGCAAGTTCAGCAGCTCAAAAACCTGTGTGGAAAAAGTTGACAGTGTGGATGTACTAAGCTTCAGTTTTTCACCTGCCTATCTCCAACAATTTGCCAAGGCAAATAAAATGGCACAAACCTTAACTGATAAGGTGGTGTCTTTCACGCATGAAACTTCTTTTTCAAAGCAATTGCCCTTGTGCGGCAAAACACGAATGGCCATTGAAGCTTTGCTTAATCATACGTATACCGATACCCTCGAAAATATTTTCATCAACGCACAAACGCAGATCCTTTTTCTTTACAGCACCGATTGCATGTTAGGCGATAAGGAGGAAACTACATTTACCTGTAAGTTCTTATCCAATGAAGCCGATCGCGAAAAAATTATCCTTGCCAGGGAAATCTTGCTGAAGCATATCGGCGAACCCATCACCATCAAGGCACTCAGCCGTAAAGTAGCCATCAATGAATGTTACCTGAAAAAAGGATTTAAAGAAATTTTTGGCACCACCATCTTCGATTTTTACCAGAGCCAGCGCATGGAACATGCCAAGTATCTCTTATACGAAAAAGGATTAAGTGTTACTGAAGTTTCCTCGATATTGGGCTATTCTTCCATCTCCCATTTCAGCACGGCGTTTAAAAAACACACCGGCATCAAACCCTGTGAATTGCTGTTGCATTGATTTTTTTTTTCAATGGAGTTGGCACATCGTTTTTTCTGTAATGGCCAATTACTGATTCCAATCGATCATTTTTCCTTTCAAATAACTAACCTTCATCATCTAGCATATTGACAATGAAACGATGCTTGTCATGAAATTGTAAAACCTAGCATCTCCGGAAAACTTTAATAAGCTTATGACAATTCCATGATAATCGCATTTGATTCTACCATCAACTTTGCGCTCTGAATGAAAGGGATCGTCTACATTGTTTTATTGCTGTGCTGTTGTAAAAATGCGTTTTCACAGGAAAAATCGTTTCCCGATAGTATTTTTCAAAAATCACTTCAGGAAGTTGTGGTAACTGCAACCCGAAATGAAAGAAAATTGGGTAATGTGGCAGTACCCGTTACCGTGATCAACCAGAAAACCATTCGCCAGGCAGCTTCCTTACGTTTGAAAGACATTTTGCAGGAACAAGCCGGCTTATTCATCACCAATGGATTTGGTGCAGGTGTGCAGATGCAAGGGTTAAATCCGGATTATACCTTAATACTCATTGATGGGGAACCCTTAATTGGCCGCACTTCCGGCGTACTCGACCTCAACCGCATCAGTGTTGGCAATATCAAAAAAATAGAGATCGTAAAAGGCCCTTCATCCAGTTTGTATGGATCAGAAGCCATGGCAGGAGTGATCAATATCATCACCGATAAATCTTTTCAACCTAATGTAGAGGTTGGTTTGCGCTATGGCACTTATAAAACTTTTGATGGGAACCTTACGGCGTCTACCCGTATTGGTAAGTTTAGTGTTCAAGCCTTTCTGAACCAGTATAATACCGACGGGTACAGTATACGTCCTTACAGTGTTGAAAGAACATCCCTTCCCATCAGCAGAAGTACGGCTCAAATTCAAATGCAGTACAGATGGAATGAAAAGACTGCATTGAATGCCTCTGTTCGCTATAATTACGAACATATCAAGAACGAACTGACCATTTCGAATAATGGACAAACCGTGAATTCTTCAGGAAGAGAAATCAACAAAGACCTCAATGTAAGTGCTGCACTTACACACCGCTTCAGTAAATCCGTCTTTAACAGCCTTAGGCTATATGGAACGCGTTTTGAAGGCTCCCAAAAACTGACCACTACCAATGCTGGTGGTTATGATGATTATTTTCTTCAACATTTTATGCGTGCAGAAAACCAGACCGATTTTCAGGTATCCAAACAAATCAATATCACTACCGGTATCGGATACCAGCAGGAAAAGGTAAGATCATCCAGATATGATGATAAAAACAGCCAAAAAGAAAACAGTGTTGGCTATGGATACTTTCAAACCGAATGGTCGCCTTATCAAAAATTGTCGCTGATTGCCGGATTACGTTATGATGCAAACAAAGTTTACGCTGCAGCATTTAGTCCGAAAATTGCAGCCAAATATGCTTTCAGCGATCGGTTGCAGCTACGTGCTTCGTATGGCAAAGGCTTCAAGGCTCCCGATTTCAGGCAACTCTATCTGAATTTCACCAATAGCAGTGCTGGCAGTTATTCAGTTTACGGAGCATTGGAAGCGGGTTCAACCATTGCACAACTCGATGCAGCCGGTTTGATTAAGCAATATGAAAATGATTTTTATGCATTGCAAAACCTTAGGCCAGAATACTCCAATGGATTCAATGCAGGATTTACTTTTTTCCCTTTGAAGAAATTACAATGGCAACTCAATATTTTCCGCAATGATATCAAAGACCTTATAGAATCGCGACTCGTTGCCACACGAATCGACAATACTCAAATTTACAGCTACATCAATGTGAAACAAGCCTTCACACAGGGCATTGAATCCAATATCAGCTTCCTGATTCATCCTTGCTGGACGATTAATGCAGGTTATCAGTTTCTTCAAACCGCTGATAAAGACGAATGGCAAAAAGTAAAAGCAGGCAATTATTATTATACCCGCGATGCCAATAACAATACCAGGCTGCTGAGCCGGAAAGATTATATCGGCCTGCCCAACCGGAGTAAACATATGGGTAATTTCAAAATCGGTTTTGAAGCCCCCAATGCACGTTGGTTTGCGAATATGCGTGCCCTTTACCGCAACAAATGGGTGGTATTCGATAAAGACGGAAATGGTATCTATAACCGGCAGGATGAATTTGCTGATGGCTTTGTTCAACTCAACCTCAGTGCAGGTTATCAACTTAAAAACGGACTGCGGTTTCAGGCGGGAACCGACAACGCACTCAATTACACAGATGCCGCCAATCTGCCCAATGCACCAGGGCGTACCTTTTTTGCCGGAGTGAATTGGAATTTCAAAAAACAATCTTCCAACAACATAAAAAAATAAAACATCATGCTGAAATCTATGCGTAAATTTTCTATCCTGCTTGCTGCAGTAATTATTGCTTTTTCATCTTGCAAAAAAGAAGATGTAGTTACCCCCGTCGATACTACCAACGACGGTAGTTTCAAAGTATTCACCCAGGGCAAGGTAACCACTGTACAAAACCTGATTGCCGATACCATTATTGGTATCTCTCCCATTGGCCAGCCTTACGGTACTGGAAAATACAGTTTTTACAGCATTGAAAACAATAGTTTAGTACCATCTTCCGATTCGGCTACCAACCGCTGGGATATTGCCTTTCGCGGCACCAGTATTTTAACCAATGCAGGTACCAGTGGTCCGGGAAATGGTGGGGCATTTGTACAAGTGGGCACTTTCGACGCCATCAATGCCGTATCTGCTGATTCTATTTTTCGTATTGATGCGGCACCTTTATATGCCATTCCTTTGGGTTCAGGTAAAGGTTGGTATAACTACAATGGCGCATCAAACCTATTGACGCCAATACCGGGCAGGGTGATGATGATCAGGACTGCTTCAGGTAAATATGCAAAACTGGAGATTTTAAACTACTATAAAACAGGTATCACTCCTTCTTCAACTGCACCGGATAATATTAAAATCAATACCCAACGATATTACAATTTCCGATATACGTTTCAGGCTAACGGAAGCACCACATTTTAATGGAAAGAATAAATGCAAAAGAGCTGCTGTAAAAAAAACAGCAGCTCTTTAGTAACAAAAAAGAGGCTGTCTCAAAAGGGTAGCCTCTTTTTTTATTTTTTATCCCCAAGTATGTGGATAGTGTTAGTTTGAATAAACTGAGAATACTTTTTGTTGTTTTCATCTTATGCGCAAACGAAACATTCCTTTTAAGACGTA
>JAPLEF010000073.1 GCA_026391525.1 Sphingobacteriales bacterium | reverse complement strand
GTTACCCCATTTGAGATTCATGAGATATCGGTAACAATCCTCATTGGTCTGGAAACGCTTAGAAAACTCAATTGCATTTATACCTTTAAACATAACTAATATATTTAGCACTAAAATACTAAATATATTAGATTTGTACAAGTATTTATTTTATCTTCGAGATTCAAATACCTAATCCTATAAAATTTATAGTATGAAATTTATTTTATCAATTTCCTCAGCTGTATTAATCTTAATGAGTTGTTCTAAAAGCCCCAATAACAATGGCGCTTCTACCACCACTGTAATACCCTTGGCGCCGAGTAATTTAACAGGAGTATTGGTATCAAGCTCCCAAGTGAATTTAACCTGGACAGACAACTCTACTAATGAGACAGGATTTAAAATAGAAAGGAGATTAGATGGTGGAAATTTTGCTGTAGTAGGAACTGTAAATGCGGATGTACTTAATTTTAGTGATGTTGGGTTAGCAGCTAATACCAATTATACATACAGAGTAGAATCTTTTAATGCAGTGGGTAGTTCATTAACTTATTCAAACGAATGGTCTATCAATACAGGAGGTACTATCCCAACAGGAAGTACTGTAACCATCTGCAATCAAATATGGTCTACAAAGAATTTGGATGTGTCCACTTACAGAAATGGTGATGCCATACCTCAAGTTACAGACCCAACAGCTTGGGCAAATTTAACCACAGGCGCCTGGTGTTATTACAACAATGATGCAGCTAACGGCCCTATTTATGGCAAGTTGTATAATTGGTATGCTGTGAATGATGTTAGAGGATTAGCGCCTACTGGCTACCATGTACCATCAGATGCAGAATGGACTACCTTAGAAACTTGTTTGGGAGGATCATCAGTAGCGGGAGGAGCAATGAAGGAAGCAGGTTTAATGCATTGGCTAAGTCCAAATACAGGCGCTACAAATAGCAGTGGATTTGCAGGCCTTCCGGGTGGCTACCGTTACTACAATGGTCCGTTCTACGACATTGGCTACGGTGGCTACTGGTGGAGTTCTACGGAGGGCAGTGCTGCGCCAGGCGCCTGGTTCCGCAGCCTGGCCTACGGCAGCAGCGATGTGAGCAGAGACTACGGCAGTAAGGCGGATGGGTTCTCTGTTCGTTGCCTCAGGGATTAGTAGGGCGTGCAAAGTGCGGAAGGGTTGATTCATTGATTCATTGACACTCACCCGCCGCGGCGGGTCGATTTTTGAAAAACCTCACCCCCAACCCCTCTCCTGAAGGCAGAGGGGGGTGTAATTTTGGTTCATAAAAAATCAGTTTTTTGATAATGGGAAATACGTTTTTTGAAAAGGTAAAGACCAGCGTTTTGTGTGTTAAGGCATACAGAAGAGAGTCTATTAAATCCGGTAACCCGCTATTGCAATAAAGTCCATGAAAATTAAAATAGTGGTATGCAGTAGCTAAAACAACAGTGGTTACTTCAATTGCAGGCCTTCCGGGTGGCAACCGTAACAACAATGGAACATTCAACAACATTGGCAACAATGGAAACTGGTGGAGTTCTACGGAGAACAATACAACAAACGCCTGGAACCGCAACCTGAACTACAACAACAGCAATGTAAACAGAAACAACAACAATAAGACAAATGGGTTCTCTGTTCGTTGCCTCAGGGATTTAATGATTGGCTGTGCACTATAAATAGGGCACAGCTTTTTTTGAATCCATTAAACTGCTCAAACATCTCAATAAATTATGGCCATATACAGTGAGTTACCAGTATATAAAGCGAGTTACGATTTGTTGTTGGAGGTATTCCAATTTACAAAAGACTTTCACAAAGAATATAAATATACTGTAGGTGAAAGTATCAAAAAAGAGACGATAGCGTTACTTACCTTGATATTCAGGGCAAGCAGCAGACAAGATAAACAAGCAGTAATACAAGAGGCTAGGGAACGAATAGAAGTGATTAGATTATTCATAAGATTGATGAACGATATGAAGCAGATGAGTTTAAAAAAGTTTGTGCATATCAATCAAAAAGTAGAGGAAGTATCCAAGCAATTATCGGGCTGGCAGAAGTCGCTGAGGGTGGGTTGAGAAGGAGTGGGGTTTTGAT
>JAPLEF010000147.1 GCA_026391525.1 Sphingobacteriales bacterium | reverse complement strand
TCATTGGTCTGGAAACGCTTAGAAAACTCAATTGCATTTATACCTTTAAACATAACTAATATATTTAGCACTAAAATACTAAATATATTAGATTTGTACAACTATTTATTTTATCTTCGAGATTCAAATACCTAATCCTATATCGGTATATTTAACCTAAATTGCATCGTTTATTCGTTAAATAGATGATCAAATTAGATGTACTTGCTTTTGGTGTTCACCCCGATGATGTTGAATTGAGTTGCGCAGGAGTGTTATTGGTTGAAAAAAAGCGTGGACAAAAAACAGGAATCATCGATCTTACAGAAGGCGAACTCGGTACCAGAGGAACTACAGAAACCCGTTATGCGGAAGCAGCCGAATCTGCTCTGATTTTGGGATTAGATGTAAGGGAAAATCTTAAACTCGCTGATGGCTTTTTTGAGAACAATGAGGAAGCACAGCGAAAAGTTATTTATGCAATACGCAACTATCGTCCGGAAATTGTGTTGTGTAATGCGCCGGCAGACCGGCATCCGGATCATGGGCGTAGTGCCGGTTTGGTAAACGATGCTGCATTTCTTTCGGGATTAAAAAAAATTGAAACCCATTTTGATGGGCATATCCAGGAAGCATGGCGACCAAAATATGTACTTCATTACATACAAGACAGGTATTTGGAACCAGATTTTGTTGTAGATATTTCGGATGTTTTTGAACAGAAACTCGAAGCCATAAGGGCTTTTAAAACACAGTTTTATACGCCTGGGGAAGATGGACCGGCAACTTATATCTCAACACCCGATTTCTTAGATAGTGTGGTGTACCGGTATAAGATGTTTGGAAAAATGATTGGAGTGAAATACGCTGAAGGTTTCATCTCCCAAAAAAAAATCGGGCTCCGAAATTTCGACGCCCTTATTAAAGAAAATACCTAAAAGCATAAATAAATACAAATGGTAACCCCAAAATTCAGAAACCCCAACGGTTCTACTTTTCACCAGGAACTCAAAACAAGGGTGAACAATTATTTTATTGAAAACAAAAAAGAAAGTACGGGTAATTTTTCCCTTTACTTCAAAGCTGTTTTGTTTTGGTCGCTTTACATTACCCTTTTCGTGCATGTAGTGTTTTTTACCCCTGCTCCATGGATTGCAATATTGGAATGTCTCGTAATGGGCGGTCTCACATCCGCTATCGGATTCAATGTGATGCATGATGGCGGACACGGCAGTTTCAGCAACAACAAGGTTTGGAATAAAATTGCAGCATACTCCGTTAATGCATTAGGAGCCAGCGGTTTAATGTGGAGTATAAAACACAATATCGTACACCATACCTATACCAATATCGATGGTGTAGATGATGATATCGAAATCAAACCTTTGCTCAGATTGTGTCCAACCCAAAAGAAGTTACCGATCCATCGTTTTCAACATATTTATGTTTGGTTGCTTTATACCTTGCTCCTCATTGTATGGATTTTTGGTTCTGATTACAAAAAATATTTCCGTAAAAAAGTGGGTATCGTTCCTATCCGCAAATTAAGCGCCTTCGACCATTTTGCCTTTTGGGCAGCCAAAATCGGGTATTACCTTTTGATGATCGCCCTTCCTATATATATGGTTGGCTTCCTCAGTTGGCTGGTAGGTTTTCTCACCCTAACCATGTTCTCCGGATTGATCCTGAGTGTTGTTTTCCAGTTGGCGCATACCGTTGAAGAAACCGCTTTTCCTACGCCTGCAGCAAACAATGATATTGAAAACGAATGGGCCATACACCAGGTACAAACCACCGCCAATTTCGCTACTAAAAACAAACTGATCTGCTGGCTCGTGGGTGGATTGAACTTCCAGATAGAACATCACCTTTTTCCAAAAATATCGCATATCCACTACCCAGAAATCAGCAAAATTATTAAAAGCACCTGCGAAGAATTCAATATCAAATACATTGAATACAAGCATATGCGTGATGCCATCATGTCGCATTCCAGCTATCTCCGTAAAATGGGAGTAGCTTAAGATACAACTCGCATTATCAAAAAACCGCAAGATGCGGTTTTTTTTATGCCAATCAAGTACTGAATGCTTGGATAGTAGCTTTCTTAGTTCCCCATTTGAATAGAGTTTGTTGTAAATTCGCCCCTCATTTATAAGATATGTCTGAAGAAGAAAAAAGCCTGAACTTCCTGGAAGAAATCATTGAAGCCGATTTAGCAGCAGGCAGATACAAAAGCATCCTTACCCGCTTTCCACCTGAACCTAATGGTTACCTGCATATTGGCCATTCTAAAAGTATTTGTCTCAATTTCGGACTCGCAGCCAAATATGGCGGCTCTACCAATCTGCGTTTTGATGACACCAATCCCGTTACGGAAGACACCGAATATGTAGAAAGCATCAAAGACGATATCCGCTGGCTGGGCTTCTCCTGGGCAGAAGAGAAATATGCATCCGATTATTTTGAAACCCTTTACCAATATGCCCATACGCTCATCAATAAAGGATTGGCTTACGTAGATGATAGCTCGGCGGAAGAAATAGCCTCCCTCAAAGGAAGCCCTTCTGAGGCGGGTAAAAACAGCCCCTTCAGAAACAGGTCTGTTGAAGAAAACAGCCAACTATTCAGCGCCATGAAAGAAGGCAAATATAAGGATGGCGAAAAAGTACTCCGTGCCAAAATTGATATGCTGGCTCCGAATATGCTTATGCGCGACCCCATCATCTACCGCATCAAACATGCCCATCACCACCGTACCGGCAACGACTGGTGTATTTATCCGATGTACGATTTTGCACACGGGCAAAGCGACAGTATCGAAAACATCACCCATTCCATCTGCACCCTCGAATTCATCCCACACCGCGAATTGTACAACTGGTTCATCGAACAACTCAACATCTTCCCTTCGCATCAATATGAATTCGCGCGGTTGAACATGACCTATACGGTGATGAGTAAACGCAAATTGCTGCAATTGGTGAATGAAGGTCATGTGAATGGCTGGGATGATCCCCGAATGCCTACCATCAGCGGTCTCCGCAGAAAAGGATATACCCCGGCAAGCATCCGTAATTTTTGTGAACGCATCGGCATCGCCCGAAGAGAAAACCTGATCGACCTCAGTCTGCTAGAATTCTGCCTTCGCGAAGACCTCAATGAAACCGCCTTCAGGGTGATGGCAGTACTCGATCCGGTGAAACTCATCATCAGCAATTATCCTGATGATCAAACCGAAACCCTGATTAGTGAAAATGGCCCGGATGAAAAAATGGGTTCCCGAAATCTTCAGTTCAGTAATGAATTATGGATTGAAAGGGAAGATTTCATGGAAGAACCCGCTAAGAAATGGTTCCGCCTTGCCCCCGGCGCAATGGTTCGTTTAAAAAGCGCGTATATCGTACGTTGCGATGGCTTTACCAAAGATGATTCAGGAGCCATCAGCGAAATAAATTGTACTTATATTCCGGAAAGCCGGAGCGGGCAGGATACCAGCGGCATCCAGGTTAAAGGCACCATCCATTGGGTTAGCGCAAAACATGCCGCTAAAGCCGAAGTAAGACTTTACGACCGTTTGTTCCGTGTAGAAGATCCCGCCTCCGAAGAAGGTGATTTTAAAGCGTATATCAATTCCGATTCATTGCAAATTATTCCCGAAGCCATGATTGAAACCTCACTTTTGGACGCGAAACCCGAACAGCGTTTTCAGTTTATCCGAAAAGGTTATTTCTGTCTGGATAAAGATAGCCAACCCGGCAAGCCCGTATTCAACCGAACAGTTACACTCAAAGATGCCTGGACGAAAGAAGTGAAAAAATCAAACTAAATAATAACGGTTGATGGCAACTAATTTTTCTTATCAGTTTGCTTTACCTTGATATCAGGGAAAAAAGAAACAATCAGCAGGAAAATGGATAATCCTACAATCAGGAAAATACCGGCACGTTTTTCAGGACAATAAGCATTGTAGCAGGAAGTATAGAGGATATACGATTTGATGGTATAGGCCATTAAGATGGCAGAAACCAGCAATTGAATCCGCTTCGCCCAGATTTTTGGAATAAGAAAGAGGATCGCTGAAACTCCCGCAAAAATAGCAATGTACTTTCCCGGGGTACCGTAAGTATTTTTCTGACTGAAAAATCCGGTAAAATCTTTTCCAACATCTGCATGGTAGGTCCATGGCATAAAACAAGCAGCAATCAATGCTAAACAACCTGCAACCCCCAGCCATTTGCTGTATTTCATAGTATAAAAATTAAAGCCTATAAGGGTGAGCTTACAGGCTTGAAATGTTTGAGGTCCCTAGCGGATTCGAACCGCTGTAGAAGCTTTTGCAGAGCTTTGCCTAGCCACTCGGCCAAAGGACCATAAAAAACATCCGTTAAATGTTCCTTTCGGTGATGCAAAATAAGGTATTTTTATCCATAATATAAAATCAGCGTCAGCTTATCAGCAAATTAGATCAGTCATCATATGGACATCCATTTTCATAAATACCAGGGCACAGGAAACGACTTTGTCATTCTTGATAACAGAACAGGAGCCTACGATTCCCTTAGCGGCAAACAGGTTTTGCATTTGTGCGACAGAAAATTCGGCATTGGTGCCGACGGGCTCTTGTTGATGAACACAGCAGCAGGCTATGATTTTGGGATGACCTATTTCAATGCAGATGGCAAACCCGGCAGCATGTGCGGAAATGGCGGCCGTTGCCTCGTTAAGTTCGCCTTTCATATGGGCGTACATAAATACACGTACCGCTTCACCGCAAGCGATGGCATCCATGAAGCCGAAATCGATAACCATAACATCATCCGTTTGAAGATGAATGATGTTTCGCGTGTGGAACAACATCATCACCATTTCATACTCAACACCGGCTCGCCTCATTTTGTGAAATTCGTTTCTGATATCGAAAACGTGGATGTGGTAGAAACGGGAAGGGATATCCGAAACAACAAGCCCTATGCTGCAGAAGGAATCAATGTGAATTTTGTAGAACAGATCGGGCCCGATTCCATATTCGTGCGCACTTATGAACGTGGCGTGGAAGATGAAACCCTGAGCTGCGGAACCGGAGTAACCGCAGCCGCTTTGATAGCTGCTCACAACCCCAGAGGATTCAACCGGGTAGAAGTGAAAACACCGGGAGGCTTCCTGAGTGTGGAGTTCACTAAAATCAGTGAAACAGATTTTGAAAACATCTGGCTATGCGGACCAGCAGAAATGGTATTTGAAGGAAAGATCAACATGAAGTGGTAAAATATTAGGTTACCTTTGCCCATAAACGCTAAACTCAATACCCTGGCCACCAATGATCCAGTATTTCAAGATAGTTGACCACAAGACCATCGCCATAGAAAAGCCCACCACAGGAAGCTGGGTGAATATCCTTCCTCCTTTGCGTCAGGAGGAATTTTCTGAACTGAGCACCACCCTTGATATTCCAATCGACTTCCTGAAAGATTCTCTCGATATTGATGAGCGCAGCCGCTATGAAGCAGAAGATAATGTGAAACTGGTTGTGATCAAAACCCCTACCGAAAACAATTCCTTCAATGAAAGTGATGCGTTCTATATCACCATACCGATTTGTATCATCCTCACTTCCGGACAAATCGTAACCGTAAATTCTTTCGAGAATGAAGCCATCAAAAAATTCCTGAATAGTTTTCAGAACCGGCATCCGGATAAAAAAAACATGATGGTGTTAAAAATATTCGAGAAGGTGACTACCAATTTTCAGGAACACCTGAAAGAGATCAACCAGCGGCGAAATGCCCTCGAACAAAAACTATACGATGCCAACCGAAATGAGGAATTGTTCCAGCTCATGCGGATCCAAAAATCGCTCGTGTATTTTGTAACGGCCTTAAGAAGCAATGAACTGCTGATGATGAAACTGGCCCGTACCAATTTCCTTAACCTGGATGAGGATGAAAAAGATTTTCTGGACGATCTGGTGATTGAAACCTCACAGGCCCTTGAAACTGCAAACACCTATACTAATATTCTCAGCAGTACCCTTGATGCCTTTGCCAGCATCATCAGCAACAACCAGAATGAAGTGCTGAAAAGGCTTACCACACTTACGATATTCCTGAGTGTTCCGGTATTGATTGCCAGTATCTATGGCATGAATGTGCCACTGCCCTTTCAGCAATCCACCCATGCTTTTTGGATTCCGGTACTCATATGCTTTTTGATATTGGGCTTCGCCTTATATAATTATGTTAGAAGATTAAAGCGATAAGCATGATCAATGTAAGGGTATACGGCATTCTTATCAATGAACAAAAGCAGGTGCTGGTAAGTGATGAATGGATCAGAGGAGGCTACTACACCAAATTTTGTGGAGGTGGTTTGGAAATCGGGGAAGGAACCCGCGATTGCCTAAAACGCGAGTTCATAGAAGAGATGAACCTGCGGATTGAAGTGCTGGATCATTTATATACCACCGATTTTTATCAGCAAAGCGCCTTTAATGCTGCTTATCAGATCCTGTCTATTTATTATTATGTTAAGGCTTTGGAACCCATCACTGTTCCTTTGCGCAATAAGCCATTCGATTTTGATGAACAGCAAAAAGCCATATATGCAGAGAAAGGCGAAACCGAAACCTTCCGATTCATCAACTGGAATGATTTCTCTCCTGAAATGATAAGCTTACCTATCGATAAGATCGTTGCAGCGCTGGTTTTAGAACAGCATCTATAAAAAAAATCTATCAGCCATAAGCCGGATTCTGTAACCTCCATGAAACATGAAGGCGGTTATCATTTATCTGGCTGCACCATTACTGGTACAATCTTGCTGCCTACCCTTCAGCGCTACCGGCAAGCCGGTGATTGAACGGGCCGCTCTCCTACGCTGAACTACGTGGCATTACAGCACACAAGGTTTACCCGCAATTCCTATTACTAAAAACTGCCGTGAGCTTTTACCTCACGTTTTCACCTTTATCCCGATACAAGTAACGGGAAAGTTATTTTCTGTGGCACTGTCTCTAACGGTTATGCACCGCCGCCGGCGATTAACCGGTGTGTCGCCCTTTGCTGTCCGGACTTTCCTTTCCGTAAAAACGGAACGATAACCGGCTGATAGAACTGCAAAAATATACATATTATTGCTGCTGTGCCCGTTAAGTTGAAACAGCATCTCACTTTTCGTATGTATCCCTGCATCTTATGCCATTCCCGGCATGAATAAATCGCTCATCATCCGGATGATTTTGTTTTCTTCTTTGTTGATGATGTCGGATCAAATTTTAAAAAAAAGCGCATACGCATCTAAGTGAGGAAGCCCATTGAGGCTGATCAGTATTTGAAGAAAATCTCTGTTGCCCCAAATCCATACAAGTGATGGTACTGGTTCACATAACTGCTCACTTCCTTTTTATTTTTCAGGATGAGATGGATTTCATCGCGCAAACGCCCTTCCCCGATGCCGTGGATGATTACCAGCTCATTCTGACGATGCGATACCGACAAATCATAATAGTGCTGAAATTTCTCTAACTGAAATTGCAATATGGTTGAAACATCCATCTCCTGCCAATGATCGCTAAGTTTTTCAATATGAAGATCAACCACAGTTCTTGGAGGAGGTAAATGTTCCCGCACTTTACCGGCTTCATAAATACGATAACCGGCATTGTTGAGCTTGCTGAGATCTACTTTTTCTTCTTTGATCTTTTCAGGATATACGGTAAACAATTCCATCTGGAACGACGCTTCATTTTTTGCCTTCATCTCTTCAATTCGCCTGAAAGTTTGTTTGCCTTTCAGTTTTAAACTGCGTTCAAAATACTCGGCCTTGGAAGCATGCGGCTCCATCAGCGAAAATTCAAAATCGAACCGTGGCGCATCATTAAGGTCTTCAAAACTGATATCGTGCAGATAAAAATCCGTTTGTGGCCTGATGGTATTTTCGAGGAGGAAATTGGTTTCTTCGTTAAAAACCAGGTGGTAGGTAAAGCGATATCCTTCTTTGTTATAATTCATCAGATACACTTTCAGCTTCTCCACCACATCATCATCAAATACATCCTTTTCAAAAACAGGAATAAACAAAAGTTTTACCCCTTCCCCGACCAATGATTTAGGTGCCGGTTTTTCCTTTCGCAGATCATCTACAAAAATCTTCTTTTTCTCAACAATTTTTTTTGCCGTAAACATCTTGTAGTACGGAAAATCAATCTGGTCCATATAGGCCGGAAATTTCACGCCCCTTACTTCAATCATCACCATCTTATCATTGATGATATCGATCACTTTGCCTTCTTCATCAGAATGTAAAACGATAATTTTATCTCCTATCTCGTATTTCATAGCCCTTCAGGTTACCCTATTTTTTGCAAAGATAACCTGAACCACCCAAACCCATCGTGGTGAAGCTATACTGCGAGCTTACTGTGTTTGCGGCCATACAAGAGGTAAAATGCAAGTCCGATAGCCAGCCAGCTTCCAAACCATGCCCAATTCATGGCGGTCATGCCGGTGAGCAGATAAAGACAGGTAACCAAACCCATCAATGGAATCAATGACCATTTTTTGATGAAAGCCCCTATGGCCAATAAAATGCAGAGTCCCCAGAAAATAAGTGTGGAAACCTTATACGTTACATTGGCATCGGTGGCATTAAAATCGAAGAGGCTTGCAAAATAATGGTCATCTGAATATAGCAATATGGCTATTGCCGCTATAATAACTGCCGGAAAAATGTAAGCAGCATTGAGGTAAGGCAGATGAAAATGACCGGCTACTTTTTCTTTCTTTGGCAACAACAATACGCCACCACAAACCAACACAAAAGCAAATAGGGTTGCAATACTGGTGAAATCGAGCACAAAGGTTTTGTCGGTAAACAAGATGGGTAAGCCCACTACCAAACCGGTAACGATGGTTGAAAATGAAGGCGTATTAAATTTGGGATGTATTTTGCTGAAAGCAGGCGGCATCAAGCCATCGCGGCTCATCGTCATCCAGATGCGTGGCTGGCCCATCTGAAACACCAGCAGCACACTCGTCATGGCTACTACGGCGATGATCGCCACCAGGAATTGCATCCAGCCTACATGCAGGTTTTGCTCTTCAAAAATAAAAGCCAACGGATCGCCCACGCCTTCAAATTTCTGATAATTCACGGCGCCCGTAAGCACTAACGTTAGCAGGATATAAATAACAGTGCAGATCACCAAAGAGTAAATCATCCCTCTGGGCAGATCGCGCTGCGGATCTTTGCTTTCTTCAGCCAGCACACTCACTGCATCAAAACCAATGTAAGCAAAAAACACTCCGGCAACAGCCGCCATCACGCCACTGAATCCATTAGGCATGAATGAAGTAACGCCCTTGTTGTTGGCAGGCATCCAGTTCGCCGTAAGGTCATTGGCAAAAACCAGGTAACCGCCTACGGCAATGATCAGCAACACCACGCCCAGCTTGAGTATCACCATGAGGTTACTGAAATTGCGGCTCTCTTTAATGCCACGGTAAACCAGGCCGGTGATCAGGATATTGATAATCAGTGCAGGCAAATCAAGAATGATTTTCAACCCGCCTAATTGAGGCGCATTGTTCCAGGCCGACAATAATTCTTCATTGCTACTACCGGCTGCTATGGCGTGTTTGGCTTCCATATAGCTGGTGCTCAGATAAGCAGGAATGTGAATATTGAGTTTGCTGAGGAAGGAAGTGAAATAATCGCTCCAGCTATAGGCCACATAAATATTGCCGATAGAATATTCCATGATCAAAGCCCATCCGATAATCCAGGCGAACAGTTCGCCGAAACTCGCATAAGCGTAGGTGTAAGCACTACCGGCAACGGGTATCCTGCTGGCAAAATCAGAATAACAGAATGCCGTGAAGGCACATGCGATACCGGTAATAATAAAAAGAATCACCACGCCGGGGCCACCATTGAATACCGCACCACCCAAACTGCTAAAACTGCCTGCACCTAAAATGGCAGCTATACCAAAGAAGGTAAGGTCTTTCACCGTTAGCACCCTTTTCAATCCGCCAGAGCCATGAACATCATCAGCTCCTTCGTTGAGGATATTCGAGATAGACTTTCTCCGAAATAGGGAATTGCTCATGTGATCAGTTTTAAGATGGAAAATAGCGAATAATTCCGGAAAGGCGTCATCAGGATTCTCTTTGCAACAGATACCTGGCCAGTTGTTCGAGTTCTTTTTTCCGGGAGCTCAATACTGCCGTTTCTTCGAGGTGATTCATGGCCAGCTGGAAGTAATGTTCCTTTTGGGTTGCTGCCCACCCGGCTGCATTACAGGCATTGAATATTTCGAGCACGGCCTCAATTTTTTCCTGCCCATTGGTATCTTTCAATACTTCGAGGCGTTTTTTCTGACTATCATCCGCTGCATTTAGGGTATGAATCATCAGGAATGTTTTTTTATTCGCCAGAATATCGCCGCCAAGCTGTTTGCCGAATTTCTGCGGATCGCCATAAGCGTCGAGATAATCGTCCTGGATCTGAAAGGCGATGCCCAGATTCTTTCCGAATGCATACAATTGTTGCTGGTTGCGCAATCCGGCTCCCCCAAGTATGGCTCCCAATTGCATGGAAGCACCTAAGAGCACGGAAGTTTTTAAAGTAATCATGCGGAGGTATTCATCGAGGCTCACTTCCTTCAGTTGTTCAAAATCCATATCCATTTGTTGGCCCTCGCATACTTCGCGGGCGGTTTGGTTGAACAGGCTGATTACCGGGTGAAGCAGCGATTGATCAATACGGTTGATGGCTTCGTAAGCAGCAACCAGCATCACATCACCGGATAACAAGGCAGTAGGTTCGCCGTATTTGGTATGCACCGTTTGCAGGCCTCTTCGCAGTGGCGCTTTATCCATGATATCATCGTGTATCAAACTGAAATTGTGGAACAGTTCAATGGCAGTGGCCACTTCAAAAGAATCGGAGCTGAGTTCACAAAACAGTTCATTGGCCATCAGTAAGGCAACCGGACGAACGCGTTTGCCCCCGATCTGCAAAATATACTGCGAAGCATCATATAGGTTTTGGGGTTGCTCCGGAAAATGCCTTCTGTTGAAATGCGCTTCAAATATACCGGCAAGTGCAGAAAATGGTTGCATAGTGAAGTCTTCCTTTTGGGAGCAGTAGTTTATTTAGCTTTTTTTGTTTTGGTTTTAGTAGCCGGCATAACCCACATATAATCGAGTTGACGTTTGATAAGGTTAGCAGCCACCACCTTGATCGTGATCTTATCGCCCATCCTGAATTTCACTTTGCTCTTAAGGCCTACCAGTGCATAATCGGCTTCATCGAGTTTGAAATCATCAAAATCATAAAGGTCTTTTACACTCACCAGCCCTTCGCATTTGTGAGCCACCGTTTCTACCCAAAAACCGAATGCAGAAACGCCGCTGATCACGCCCTCAAAATCTTCTCCGAGGAATTGCTGCATGTATTGCACCTGTTTGTATTTATTACCGGCGCGTTCGGCTTCCATGGCCGACCTTTCACGATCACTGCAATGTTTGCATTTCTCTTCCATCTTCTGGTCTACCTGAAGGTTCTTATCCAAACATTCCTGCAAGATGCGATGTACCATCACATCCGGATAGCGACGTATGGGTGATGTGAAATGGCAATAATTATCGAAGCCCAATCCATAGTGGCCGATGTTTTGAGAAGTGTACACGGCCTTGGCCATGGTGCGGATGCCCAATTGCTCCAGTACATGTTGCTCCGGCTTGCCCTGCACATCTGCAAGGAGTTTATTGAAGGAAGCGGCTACCTGTTTTTCGTCGTGGATATCGAGTTTATACCCGAATTTTTTAGCGAAAGAGGCAAATGGACGCAGTTTCTCATCATCGGGAGTAGCGTGTATGCGGTACGGAAAGGGAATGGGTTCCTTATTGATTTTTATCTTCGAAACATATTCTGCAATGGTACGGTTGGCCAGCAGCATGAACTCTTCAATGAGCTTATGCGCTTCCTTGCTTTCCTTCACCACGATGCCGATGGGCTTACCCGTTTCATCGAGTTGGAATTTCACTTCGGTTGAGGAGAAGTTGATGGCGCCGTTATCGAACCGTTGTTTACGGAACTGCTGAGCAAGGGTATTGAGCAAGAGAATGGGCTTATGATGAAGACCGTCTTTAGTTTCGATGGTTTGTTGCACTTCTTCATAGGTGAAGCGGTGATTGCTATGGATGATGGTGCGGCCGATCCATTTGTGTTTGATTTCTGCGCGATTGGTGATCTGGAAGATAACTGAGAATGTGTATTTATCTTCATTAGGGCGAAGTGAACAAAGCTCATTTGAGATTTTCTCCGGCAACATCGGGTTCACGCGGTCGGGTAAATAAACGCTAGTGGCGCGGGCATAAGCCACTTTATCGAGCAAACTGCCGGGCGTAACAAAGTGGCTCACATCAGCGATATGCACGCCGATTTCATAATTGCCGTTATCGAGGTTTCGGATAGAGATGGCATCGTCAAAATCTTTAGCATCTGCAGGGTCGATGGTGAAGGTGAGGATATCGCGACAATCTTTCCGCTTGGTGGTTTCTTCGCGGGTAATCTTGCCAGATAGTTTCTCCACTTCAGGAATCAGTACGGCTTCAAACTCTAGCGGGAAACCGGCATCGAGTAAAATTTCCTTCATCGCCATATCGGCTTCATCCTGGGCTTTAATTACGGAAACAATTTCGCCCTGTGGTTTCTTATCGTCCTTATCCCACTTAACGAGCCTTGCCACTACCCTTTCCCCATCTTTGGCGCCGTTAAGCTTTTCAGGAGGAATAAAAAAATCGGGTATCGGCTTTTCGCTGCCGGGAACAAAAAAGGCGATGTTTTTATTGATCTGGAGATTACCTACGAAGCTGGTTTGTTTTCTTTCGGCTACGTCGATGATCTTGCCTTCGATTCGTTTACCTGCAGGTAAGCCTTTAGGCACCTGAACCCTTACCGTATCGCCGTGGAAGGCTTTACCAAAATCGTTGGGGCGAATCACGATGTCTTTCTCCCAACCTTCTACGATTACGAAGCCCATGCCGCTGCGGCTGATATCCAGCCTACCCTTAACCACCTGTACCTGTGAAGATGAAGCACCGGGTTTTTTCTTTGCTTTACTCATATGAATTGTTTAGCCAACTTGCATCCAGAACCAGTTACGCATCCTTTAAAATGTTGGCAAAATACCCTGCAATGTACGCATTCTATTTGTTTATAAGGAAATGGGGTGAGTAGCATGCCAAAAAACCGTACTTAAAACTTCGCGCCTCCGTGCCTTCGTGGCCCAAATCATCATTCCTTGTTCTTTATTCCTTGTTCATTATTCCTTGTTCATTATTCCTTGTTCTTTATTCCTTGTTCTTTATTCCTTGTTCATCATTCCTTGTTCATCATTCCTTGTTCATCATTCCTTGTTCATCATTCCTTGTTCATCATTCCTTGTTCATCATTCCTTGTTCATCAACGTCTCCTCCGGAAAACGTTTATGAGAAGAAAAAGAAGTTACAACTATCAGCCCCAATTGCGACAAAGCGATTTTTGCAGGCAGTTTAGTATACCCCTTGAAGAATTGGTTGTGAATTTCCTGAAGTAACAAAAACGGTTTGAACATTATTTCCAGTTAAATCGCATGAATAGATACCCGTTTCAGTAGTTAAAGTATTTCTACCTGAAAAGAAAAGTTTTGTTCCGTCTGGGGAAATCTTAAGAGCTAATCTTGGTGTAGAAACTTCAAATACTACATTCGGAGGAAAAGCAATATTAACTTGACTAGCCCCGGTGCCATCATAATTTGCTAGCCAAATTTTTTCATCAAAATCTGTGTAGAGTATTTTATTAAGCTGAACAATGTTGT
>JAPLEF010000172.1 GCA_026391525.1 Sphingobacteriales bacterium | reverse complement strand
GATGGTATCAAACAAATAGTACAATGAGGCGATAGCCGATATTGGACTATATTGTTTGTCCAATCGGTATAAAGTTGAATTTTACAACAAGCATATCTTTAGGTGCATTCTAAGCATAAACCCCCATTTCTGATAGTAAGAAAAAAAAGCTATAACAGGCCAATACTACAAATCGGTTTCAGGAATCTCAGGAACTTTCAATTTCCTTATTGACTTCCTGTATTTTTTAGACTGCTTATTATTCGACTTTACGCCGGTGCTTGAAACTACGCCGCTTAGTATCATTTTAACCCAATAATTGAATACGCTCCTTTCCCTGAGCCTTTCTACATAAACTTCGCCAAAACTTTTTCTGTTATTGTGTTTTAAAATCAAACTGTTGGCTATGAAACTGATGAGCTTTGCTTTGAGTGTTTTTTTTCGCTCCTCCCCCTTATCGAGGTACTGAATTTTTAAATCGCGGTAATACATTTTCATTTTACCATGCGAAACAAATTCCCTGCCGATGGCATTCATGCTCAACGTATCCAATTGCCCTTCCAGAATCTTAGCGGATGCCAACGGAACAAGTACGGGGTTCAGGCTGGGCATATGGAACGATTTCATGCGCAACGAGAATAGAAAACCGTGAAGCGTATCGGCATACGACTGATTGAAGCGCATCTTCAGATAGGCACTGTCAAGAAACCAACTGCTCGCTGATAACCTCAAACTATCGTTGCCGTTATAACCTGAGGTTTTTATGCCTCTAACCAAAGCATCGGTATGATGGAAAAAAACCAAACCGGTTTTCAAGGTTTTATCATTCATTTCTTCATAACTGATATAAGCATCTTTCAAAGCCAGGCTATCTACCTGAATTTTTTTCTTCACCTGTTGCAGCATCGCTGTAGGGAGCAATTTGATAATACCTTCTTTGAAGGGCAATCTTTTGTCTTTATAAATTTGCAAATTTGCCTCGCTTACCGATACATTCCGAATATGAACCATACCTTCTTTGCTGAAACTATTCGGCTCAATTCCTGAAATAACAGCCTTCCCTGTTTTCACACTGATATAATCTTTCTGATATTGTTCAACCCGGTTGAATGAATCCCGGTCGATGGCCGGATGATGGCTCAATGAATCGAATATCAGTTGTTTATTGCTGTTACGATAAGATAAACCATTGATGCGGCTAACCGATTTAGGATTTGTAATAGTAAAATCTCCCTTGCTAATTTCAAGCGCAGTATTTTGTTTCAGCAATTCTTCAGGAGATAGTTTCTGGCCTTTAATCAGGTTAAGGTTTTTTAAAACTAAACTGTTTACTTTAATCCGGTTTTGGAAACTGTCTTTTTGCCCAGTAGTTAAGTCTACCTCCTTGATATCAAGATCATCAACTGTAGCCGATAAATTTCCGGCATTCCCTTCTCCCGGCAAAGTGTATTTTATTTTCGATAACTTAAAATGAGCATTTCCTCCTTCACTTACATCAACCGCCAAGCCCTTAGTTTGAATTTGAAATTGGTTTAACTGCACGGCAACTCCTTCTACAGTAAGGTCATTTTCATGCATATGGATTCCCTTTAGCTGCCATTTTGATTGATGATTGGAGAAGTTTGCAATCTTCCCGGCATTCCCCGGCAACGTACCGAAATCGGGGTTCACTATTTCAATATTATTGATATTGAGTTTAGGTAGATTGGCTGCTTTTTTAACAGCCACGGTATGCGAAGTATCCGCCTGTGGAAGATGAATAACAGGTTTGCTGATGACCATATCATTGATACGGATATCTTTTTGCAGCATGGCCGAAATATCAGGTACAAATTTCAACTCAGGAATATTAACCGTCAAACTATCATTTAATGCAGGTTTGAGCAATCGCAGATCAGAAAAAGTAGAAATCTTCTTATCTGCTAATCTGAATTGCTTCACCTGCAGATGTTGTTTCGGGCTTTTAAGATAAAGCTGGTCGCCGATAGCATAAAAGCCACTGAATTCGGGAATACCTTTCCCTTCCCAAATAACTGAATTGGCTCTTAACTCACGGATATGAATACCTGCAGTACTGTTTTCTCCCTTAAAACTGAAATTGGTCTGCTTTCCTGAAATGGCATTAACCTTAAGTTGAATGGGTGATTTCACTTTTTTCTCATTGTTGTTTTTGAGCACAATACTGTTTTTCGTCTGGTCGTAATTCAGTACAGCCTTATTCCAGCTGAGATTTCCTATAGCATATTGATTTTCGTCAGATTGGCTGAGATTGATTGCCTGTAAATGATCAAAACTGGCTTGTATTTTACCTTTTCCAATTAAGCTGGCTTTTTTTAAATGGATAGATTGCTGTTTACCCAAAATCTTCCCATGATCCAGATTGAGCACGTTGATTCCGGAAAAGAAATTCCCATTTGCAAAAGAAAGTGAATCAACCGCCTGAACCCATCCAATAAGGTTATCCGCCTGAAGAAAAGCACCAACGCCGATATCAGCATTCACGGCATCAAGGGTCAGTTCTTTATTATTCCTGGTAAAGAAATCTACCGATCCATCGATAATCCTGAGCCTGGAGATATACAACTTTTCAGAAACCCGGTGTATGCCATCAACCATCTTTTCAGTTGTTTTTGAGATTTTCGTTTTGGAGGGGTTGGCATGCACCAGAATTTTTGGCTGTAGCATGATGGCGGTTTGTGCAATCAGCCTGCGGTTAACCACCAGTTCGTACCAGGAAATATCACTTAACTGGAAGATAGGCATACTCATTTCCCGATTGCCCGGAACATGCCTGTTTCGCTCGGTTGGCATTACCGTTAAATTGGTGAGGGTAAGAAGTTTGTTGTTGAATACGATACTATCAAACCTGATCACATAAGCACTATCAGAATTGAAAGCCTCATACCCTTTTAATCCGAGATAAAGACTGCCAATGCTTACGGGTATGGCCGGCTCATCAATGATCCTGATATCCCTTAACCAAAAATCGAGCCTTGTTGTTTTGAAGGAATTGATTTTTTCTTCCTGCTTTGTTTGCAAAGAAACCACCGCATCCTTTACTCCGATATAACCGATATTAATATTTCCAAAAAGAGATTTCACAGCTGCCTGAAGGGAATCTTTAGGAAATACCCTTCTTACTTCATCAGCCTGATTTTGCTTCTTATTGATGATACTGCGTATGTTTATTTCCGGATTGATGCAAATGGCACTATCAGCTTTGAACAGGCTGGTAAGGGTCAGCTTGTTGAAGTCTACCTGCGTCAAACGAAGGGTATCGAAAAAGATATTGAACTCATTAAAGCCTGCACCATCGCGGTTGCCATAGAGGTAACAACTATCCATTTCAACTGAGCGGAGTTGAGAATTAATCCGGAGTCTTGAATATTTCAACCCATGTTTGCCATCCGGAGCAAGAATATCCTGGTGAGAGGAATAAAACTTGATTCGGTCGGTAAAAAGGTATCGTTCTCCTGTTTTCGTATCAGCTTCTTTACTGAGGTTATCGATCCGAAGATAATAATCGGTGATGGCAACCGGCTTGCTCTTCTTATCAAGTTTATCGGTCAACGTAAAACTTCCTGAATCAATCAGGCAGTATTTTACATTCAGATTTTTCAAGATGCCGTTCAGCTCGTTGTAAGCTTTCCCCATCTGTGCCGGAAGAGAAAAATGTTCTGATTCCTGCTCTTTCCATTTGCTGATGTTGATTTGAGGCCGCATACAGATGATACTGTCGATCAAAATTTTCTTTTTGAAAATAAGGGGTTTCAAATCAGCCAGATCAAGTGTGATTTTCTTAACCCTGATATCATAACTGCTCGCAACTGTAAGGCTATCGGTGCTGTAAAGATGAGGTTGGATAACTTCAATCCTTAAAGTTGACGAATTCAGCACTACCTTGTCCATATCAACAGCTAGCTTTCCATTGGAATGTTTGGCTACATACGCTTTGATGAGGGATTTGGCATTATTAATCACATAAAAATAAAGGCCGGTTAAAATAGTAAAAATGATGAGTAGAACGGAAATGGCTATTTTTAAAAATCTTTTCATGAACTAACACAAAATACAGATGGTAAGGCGTAAAGTTAACACAATCTGTGTTGTATTTGTTCAATAGCTGTTAAAGCGGTAAAATTACCTTCAGCAATTTCAAATCCATAAGTAAAAGAACCGTTGGTAATGAGGAGAAACCTTGCGCCCACCGATACATTATATCTCAACACCTGCATCAACACCTCCTGAGAAAGCTGAACTGTCATTTTTTTACATTCCACAATAATAAAAGGGTGAGCTTTTTTATCATAAACAACGATGTCGAAACGTTTTTCAACCCCGGCAATCTTAATTTTCTTTTCTACCGCAATAACAGCCTGAGGATAATACAATATTTCAGTAAGATAAAGGAGGAAGTTCTGACGCACCCATTCTTCAGGAGTTAGCAATACCCAGCGTTTCCTGATGATACAGAAAATTAGCACCCTACCCTTCTCTTTCTTGAGTTGTGGCTTTTTATCAGGAAACTGGATAGCTAACATGCATCTTAGATTGTAATTCAGCTGCAAGTTAAGCAGTTCCAATTTTGCAAAGCATATAATATCAGCCGCATATCCACTGAGCAAATAACTAAGCCCTGGCAATCCCTCATTACTAAATCCTACTTACCAATCAACTAACCCAACGAATCAACTAACCAACAAATCCCCAATTACTAATCCCAAAACCCAATCAACTAATCAACTAATCAACTAATCACCTAATCAACAAATCCCCAACTACTAATCACAAATCCCAAAACCCAATCACCCAATCAACTAATCAACTAATCAACTAATCCCAAAAACCACCCAACTAATTCGTCCCCGCATCAGCATTCAAATTCCCCCATCCCAGGTAGGCGTTACGGTTAGGATAGTTAGAACTGGTTTGTATCAGTTTGTTCAACACCTGATCGCGGGTAAATCCGGGAAAACGGCTCCAAACCAACGCTGCAATACCTGCTGCGGTTGCAGTTGCCACTGATGAACCACCAACAGTAGAAGGAACATCGCCACTCATAGCTGTGGTTAAAGGGAAACGTCCGGTTACTGCCTTTTCCATCACAATCGTAAAATCAGTTTCACTTCCATCATGGCAATCATCACAGGTAGTGTTGAAATTATTGTCTTTCACCCCGGTTACCGCATTTACATTAGCAAGGGTAGCCGGAAAAATAACACCATACCATCCGCTCGTCCAGCTAAATGAAGTGCCTGCAGCACAAAAAATCAGTTTGCCCTTTCCGTAAGCATAATTGATGGCATCGCGTATCTGCGAACTGCTGGTAATCCTGCCCATACTCATGCTGATGATTTTCACATCTGCCCGGTTGCCTGCATTGGTGAATGCATCCGAAACACCTTTTGCTTCGCGGCTCGACTCCAGAAAAACATCTTCAGCAGCCCTGCAGGTAACCAGATTGCAATTGTAAGCTACACCACAGGCATTCCCATCTGTTCCTCTTGGTGCCGCACATGCCCCGGCCATGGAAGTACCATGTCCGCAACCATCATCAGCAATTTCAATAGGGCCGGTAGGAATACCTAAAAAGGTTGCCCTGGGCAAAGTGACTATCTTTTCCACCGTTCTGCCGGCTGAAGCACCCTGATTGAAGGCTGAACCCAGATTCTCCTGGTCGAATTCACAGCCGGTATCGATGATAAATACTTTGGTACCTGCGCCGGTTGACTTCGTCCAGGCATTTGAAATTTTATGGAAATTATGATTCCACGATTGCTTACTGTTAGGGCTAATCGCAGCATAATCGATATTCACCATCAAACCGGTTGTTGGGGTATTACTGCCGCAACCACTGCTGCTGGCTATTGCATTGCTCTGGTTGCTGTTTGCTGCATTAACTGCATCTTCGGGCTCATATCCCATCGGCTCTGCATAACGAACCATCTTAAGGGCACGTAAGAGTTTCACCGTAGCCGGATTTTTCACCGTTACATTGATGACGGGCAGGAATTGTTCTTCCCAGGGGATGAGCTGATTTAGGGTGATGGTTTTATCCAATTGTTGCTCGGAAGCAAGGATGAGCTGAAGCAACTTATCTTTCGCATTTAACCATTCTTTATCATGTACATTGATCAGGTGTAAACGGTCATCTATATTACCCATTCCTTCAGGCTGGTAACCTACCGACATGATCTGGTCGGTATGCTGTAAAGCGCTCCACACTAAATTATCGGAACCCATGCTCCATTCAAATTTTTTATGCTCACTCAGTTTTGATTTGATAAATGCATCAATAGCAGCCCTGCTCATCAAATCCTCTGCTGGTTGTTGGGATTCTTCAATTGCCGATTTTTTACAGGCTACTAAAAACAGAGAAACCACAATCGTCATTGTTATCCATTTTTTCATAATGTTTATTTTAAGATTTAAAATTAGGCAAACTTGAAAAGATTACTCCATTTTTACACTGATGATTCTTTAGTTTAAGCTAACATATTTCAAGAAGAAAACCTCGAAATCATGTACATTTATCTTTCATAAATCATCATGAAAACAAAAAATGACATTGTTGAAAACTGGCTGCCCAGGTACACCGGGGAAAAGCTCTCGAATTTTGGTGCATATATTCTGCTGACCAATTTTTCTAATTATGTAAAATTATTTGCAGAATGGAACAAGGTGGATATCGTTGGCACCGAACGTTCTATGCAATGTGCTACTGCAGGAAATATCACCATCATCAATTTCGGAATGGGAAGTCCGGGTGCTGCAACCGTTATGGATTTGCTTACAGCCATCCAACCGAAAGCGGTTTTATTTTTGGGTAAATGCGGTGGACTTAAAAAAAGAAATAAAATAGGCGACCTCATTTTACCTATCGCTGCCATAAGGGGAGAAGGAACCAGCAATGACTATTTTCCTCCTGAAGTTCCCGCTTTACCTGCATTTGCCCTTCAAAAAGCCATCTCCACAACCATACGTGATTATGAATGCGATTACTGGACGGGCGTTTGTTATACCACTAACCGAAGGGTTTGGGAGCACGATGAACAATTCAAAGCCTACCTGCAAAAAGTAAGAGCACATGCCATAGATATGGAAACTGCTACCATTTTTACCGTTGGTTTTTATAATAAAATTCCAACAGGCGCCCTCCTGCTGGTTAGCGATTCGCCAATGGTTCCCGAAGGTGTGAAAACAGAAGCAAGCGATATTGCCGTAACCGCACAATACGTAGAAAACCATCTAAAAATTGGGATCGACTCGCTGAAACAACTCATCAACGACGGAATGACGGTTAGGCATCTGAAATTTTAAGTTTGCCCCACTCATCATCTCAAACCATGATGCGATGCATGCGCTTCTCGAAATCGAAAAATTAAGCATATCATTTCCACAGGATACCGGCAGCTATGAGGCTGTTAAAGGAATTTCCTTTTCACTGCACAAAGGAAAAATCTCAGCACTCGTTGGGGAAAGCGGATCAGGAAAATCTGTAACAGCCCTTTCCATCTTACAATTATTGCCGCCACATGTTGTAGTGTCGGGTAGTGCCATCGGTTATTTTGGAGAAAAATATACGTCAAACTTATTAAAGCTCCCCGAACATCAAATAAGGCATTACAGAGGAAAAAAGATCGGTATGATTTTTCAGGAACCGATGACTTCCCTTAATCCATTACTTACCTGTGGAGAACAGGTAGCCGAAGCCATCATCCTTCATCTCAAAGAAAACTGGGCTGATGCCAAAGCAAAAACCATCGCCCTTTTTGAAAGGGTGGAACTTCCTGATCCGGAATCGGTTTATCAGCGCTATCCGCATCAATTGAGTGGGGGACAAAAACAAAGAGTGATGATTGCGATGGCCATCAGTTGCCGTCCGGAATTGTTGATTGCCGATGAACCAACAACTGCATTGGATGTGGTGGTACAAAAAAGCATCCTTGCGTTGATCCGTTCCATCCAACAGGAAACCGGAATGGCGGTGCTGCTGATCACTCACGACTTGGGATTGGTTGCTGATGTGGCAGATGATATTTATGTAATGAAAGCAGGTGAGTTGGTAGAATCCGGGCTTGTAAATGATGTACTCCGAAACCCGGTTCATGAATATACCCGAAACCTGCTGCTGGCAAGGCCTACTGAGGCTTCTAAGGGAAAGCCATTAGCGATGGATACTGATATAAAAGATCAGACTGATCAAAAAAATTTATTGGTAAACCATGGGGCTGTAAAGACTTTTACATCCCAAAAACCCATGCTTAAAGTTGAAGCATTGAGCAAATATTATCAATCAGCAGGCAATGCATTTGGTAAAAAAAAGTCAGCGTTCAGGGCTTTAACTGAGGTATCTTTTGAGGTATGGCCGGAAGAAACCGTTGGACTGGTTGGCGAAAGCGGATCAGGAAAAAGCACCATTGGCAAAATCATTGCAGGTTTGTTGCAGCCTGATGAAGGAAAAATATCCTGGAATAATGAGGAGATGAATTCGAAATCGGTAGAAAAAAAAATCCGTACCGCAATCGTATTTCAGGATCCTTATGGCTCGCTAAACCCGAGAATGAGCATAGGTGACGCTTTGGGTGAACCCATCAGTTTGAAACATCGCAGTATCCGCAAAGATGAAAAAAGGGAAAAAATAAGAGCACTGTTATGGCAGGTTGGTCTTAATGAAACAGCGATGAGCCGTTATCCCCATCAGTTTAGTGGTGGCCAGCGACAGCGTATTTGTATTGCACGTGCATTGGCTACTGAACCTCAATTTTTGATATTCGACGAAAGCGTTTCTGCGTTGGATCTGAGTATTCAGGCCCAGATTTTGAACCTCATCAATGAACTGAAAGCCCAACTGAAGCTTACTTGTTTATTCATTTCGCACGATCTACCCGTGGTTCATTATATCAGCGACAGGATATTGGTATTACAAAACGGGGTGATCATTGAATCGGGAACAGCCGATCAGATCCTCCATGCCCCAGAAGCAAAATATACCCAATCTCTGGTGGATGCCATACCCGGAAGAGCTTTCTTTACCAATTGATTTTAGAAAGATAGATTTGAAAAATTGATTTTTTTACCTGAAACTGAAAATAGAAAATCAACAGTGGCAAAATAACCTTAATTTTGCCCACTTTTAGTCATGCCGTAACATGATGTGCCGCTTCCCCGTTTGTTGGGATGCTTAAGTCAATTCAGGCGTGAATGATTGAAAAAAATAAACCAACCATTCAAAACAAATTTACCTGATGAAATTATCACAATTCCGTTTCGATTTACCCCTGAATCTCATCGCCCAGCACCCTGCCAAAAAACGTGAAGAAAGCCGTATGATGGTGATCGACCGTAAAACCGGTCAGATGGAGAACAGGCTTTTCCATGATATCATGGAGTATTTTGACGACAAGGATGTTTTTGTGGTAAACAATACCAAGGTTTTTCCGGCAAGGATGTATGGAAGGAAAGAAAAAACCGGAGCCAAGATTGAGGTTTTCCTGCTCAGGGAACTTAATAGAACCAATAAGCTTTGGGATGTGATTGTAGATCCTGCCCGTAAGATCAGGGTGGGCAACAAATTGTATTTTGGGGAAAGCGATGAATTGGTTGCTGAAGTGATCGACAATACCACCAGCCGCGGCAGAACCATCCGTTTTCTTTGGGATGGTACCGATGAAGAATTCCGCCAGATGCTGGAACTGATGGGCGAAACTCCTTTGCCAAAATATATCAAACGCAAGCCTGAAGAAGAAGATAAGGAAAGATATCAGACTGTTTACGCCAAACATGAAGGTGCTGTTGCGGCCCCAACTGCGGGATTGCATTTCAGTAAAGAGTTGATTAAAAGATTAGAAATCCAGGGCATCCGTTTTGCCGAAGTTACCTTACATACCGGATTAGGTACTTTCCGCCCTATTGAAGTGGAAGACCTCAGCAAACACAAGATGGATGCGGAATATTATAAGATTGATGAAACGGCCTGTACCATTGTAAACAAAGCCAAGGAAACCAACCATCGCATATGTTCCATCGGAACCACCACCATGCGAGCCATGGAATCTTCGTATACTGCACAGAAATTGCTGAAACCTTCTGAGGGGTGGACGAATCATTTCATCCATCCGCCATATCATTTCAATATCGCTGATGCCTTGGTGACCAATTTCCACCTGCCCAAAACCAGCTTACTGATCATGGCATGTGCCTTTGCCGGTTACGACTTGATGATGGAAGCCTATAAAAAAGCGATTAAAGATAAATACCGTTTCTTCAGCTATGGTGATTCGATGCTGATCATCTAATAAAACCCGTATTCATAAAATTAAGATCTCCTTTTGGGAGATTTTTTTATGCCTATGATGGTACCATAGGTGTAAAAAAAAGGAGCCAAGATAGAAATCCCGGCCCGTATTAATCCAATATCCTATGAAAAACCAAATAGTAAACGGTGGGAATGAGTGATTAGTATATAAATTGAATAAATAATTGTTTCTCAGCTGTTTCCTCACTGCCGCCCCGGCTCGTGTGCTCACGAACCGGAATGGTACCGCCGCTGCATGGTCTCCTGACCTGCAGCTGAAAACTATTTTTCGTTCTCAGCAACGTTTTCTCTTCAAAAGGAACGTTGCGTATTGATTGGGCATTCCATGTTTAATTAACCAATCTCAAGATTGAATTAACATTGATATATGGAACCAAACGTCCTTAGGGCGGGTCGTCGCTAAGAAGTAAGAACGCAAGGTCTGGAGACCAAGACGACGCAAAGAATTAAAAACTGCTGGCGGGTTAATTAATTAACGGTCAAAACGAAAACTTAAGATTGGTACAGAGACAATGCTGAACATAAGGCTTTCCGCCCGAATTGTGGCATTGCTTTGTTATTGGGTGTCAGATTTATAAACTTATACCAATGTGATTTATATAATATGCCAATATTTTATAAATCTTATCCCGAATGCTTTCGGGAGTAAATGCCGATGGTATCAAACAAATAGTACAATGAGGCGATAGCCGATATTGGACTATATTGTTTGTCCAATCG
>JAPLEF010000130.1 GCA_026391525.1 Sphingobacteriales bacterium | reverse complement strand
TTTTTCTTCTCATCAACGTCTTCCGAAGGAGACGTTGATCGATTTCTAATTTTCTCCATTCATTGATAATTTCAATTTGGTTTTAAAACGTAAAGACGCAAAGTATTTTTCTTCTCATCAACGTCTTCCGAAGGAGACGTTGATGGATATCTAAGTTTCTCTATTCATTGATAATTTCAATTTGGTTTTAAAACGCAAAGACGCAAAGGCGCAAAGTTTTTTTCTTCTCATCAACGTCTTCCAAAGAAGACGTTGATGGATATCTAATTTTGTCCATTCATTGATAATTTCAATTTGGTTTTTTGACACGCAACGTCCCGTTCCGGAGACATTGCTGGAAAGGAATGTCTTCAAGTGGCAAGGTTGATGTTCACTTTTCATATAAGCTAATCAATAACTGTTTTCTGCTATATGCCAAGCTGTGGTTTCAAATGTCAACGTATAGTTAAGCAACCGGCTTAATTAATAAAAAATTTTGTTACTGCATTTGAATATAATATATTGTAGCTTTATTGGGGTGTGATTACGGAGTTTTAGGCTAATTGATCTGTTGTTAATACTGATTTGAAAAATTGTATTCATGATCAGCAACTATGGTCATCCAATACCGTTTCTGTGGGAATACAGCAATCAGAAAAATTCGTGGATCAGGGTGATGGCTATCAGGCAGTAATTTACTTTTAAAAAATAAACCTTAACACAAACAATCATGAAGAAAACTTTTTTAGTGTCTGCAATCTTATTGTTAGGCTGTAGCACAGGGCTATTTGCCCAGGCTGATATGAAAGAACTTATCGGTATGGTTAAAACCAATCTGGTTGCCAGTAAGAAAAATCTGATCAATTATGAATGGCAGGAAACCACCACCACTTTTTACAAAGGAGAGCAGAAATCAGTGAAACAAAAAAGATGCTATTACAGCGTCGACGGTAAACTCACTAAGGTGGAAGTGGGCGGCGGAACACAGGAAAAAGCAAAAGGCGGAATAAAAGGTAAAAAAATAGAGAATAAAAAAGAAGAGATGGCCGATTTTATGGAAAAGGCCATGGCTAAAGTTCACACCTACCTGCCTCCAGATGCCGCAAAGCTTCAGCAATTGTATGGGGGAGGTAAAACCACGGTACAGGTTTTGGAACCCGGCAAGCAATTTAAATTGAACTGTCCGGATTATAACGTAAAAGGCGACATGCTTTCTTTATCTCTGAATAGCGCCAGTCAGAAATTGATGATGATGGACGTGAGTACCTATATCAGCAAACCTGAAGAGAAGGTGTTGTTCAATGTTACTTACAACGATCTTCCGGATGGTACGCAATATGCAGGTAATACAACCATAGATGCACCGTCGGAGCAATTGAAAATTGTGATCGTAAACAGCGGGTTTAAAAAATCTTCGGCTAACTAAGCGGATAGATTCCTTATACTATTTTATTGCCATGGTTCCTGATGGGAAACGTGGCTTTTTTTTTAATTAATGTTGGGTCACGAAGGTTTTTGGGCCACGAAGGCGCTAAGGTGCTAAGGTTTTTTTCTTTTCTTCTCAGCAATGTCTTCCAAAGGAGACGTTGATGGATATCTAAGTTTCTCCATTCATTTATAATTTCAATTTGGTTTTTTTAACGCAACGACGCAAAGATTTTATTTCTTCTCAGCAATGTCTTCCGAAGGAGACGTTGATGGATATCTAAGTTTCTCCATTCATTTATAATTTCAATTTGGTTTTTTTAACGCAACGACGCAAATGCGCAAAGTTTCTTTTTCTTCTCAGCAATGTCTTCCGAAGGAGACGTTGATGGATATCTAAGTTTCTCCATTCATTTATAATTTCAATTTGGTTTTTTTAACGCAACGACGCAAAGGCGCAAAGTTTTTTTCTTCTCGGCAACGTCTTCCGAAGGAGACGTTGATGGATATCTAAGTTTCTCCATTCATTTATAATTTCAATTTGGTTTTACAAGGCAACGACGCAAAGGTGCAAAGTTCTTTTTTCTTCTCATCAATGTCTTCCGAAGGAGACGTTGATGGATATCTAAGTTTCTCCATTCATTTATAATTTCAATTTGGTTTTTTTAACGCAACAACGCAAAGGCGCAAAGTTTTTTTTTCTTCTCAGCAATGTCTTCCAAAGGAGACGTTGATGGATATCTAAGTTTCTCCATTCATTTATAATTTCAATTTGGTTTTTTGACACGCAGGTCCCGTTCCGGCGACATTGCTGGAAAGGAGATTTGATAGTTAATAAAAACGGTTCGTACTGCAATAGCAACCTAACAGGTTTATTGACCGGATGCAAAAGAAAACAATTTCCAAATATGTTAGGGGTGGCGCCACCCCATACTAAAGCCAGTAAAATCGGGGGTTTTTTCTTAAAAAATAGTTTTCAGCTGCAGGTCAGGAGACCAAGCAGCGGCCAAGTCTCTCTCAGCGTACTTTGCGCTGAAAAGCTGCGGGGGATTTTCTTAAAATAGTTTTATTGCTGAAATATTAAATAAGACTATATTTCCATATGATTACAGCATTTAACTCTTCATCCTAAAACAATCATCATGCGAATGTTATCAAAAGCCCTGAGGCTGTATCAAAACTATTTGGTACAGCCTTTTTTCATTTTACTCATTATTGAGTTTTTAATTTTTGCGAAGAGAAGATTTTTTAAGAAACGTGTTTTTAAGAAGTGATTTTGCAGATATTAAGCTGCATTTTTTAGTTTTTGAGGGCTTTGTTTTGATTTTATCATCTTCTGTAGGTTATGCGCCGTAGCTAGTAGCCCTATTTCGGTGGATACTTTTTCTTTTCCACGCAGGTGGAACCTACGGAAGCCTTTGTT
>JAPLEF010000005.1 GCA_026391525.1 Sphingobacteriales bacterium | reverse complement strand
GGATACACTACGATACTGCAGAAGATATGATAGTTTTCTCTTAGGTCCATCACCATTTGCGTAGCTTCGGGTACATCTCCTTTCATATAAACGGGTGTTACAGGAGAGTTGGTATTGCCGATATCGAATCCTTTTTCTTTCAAACCGTTTTGAAGCCTTTCCACGTTATCCCATAATTTTTTTCGCAGTTCCGGCATAGTAATTACCATCTCCATACGTTTCAGCATGCCTTCAACAATAAGTAAGGGCAGGCTTTTGGCGAAAATTTGAGAACGGGTATTATATCGCAGATATTTTAGCACAGCTTTCGGTCCGCTGATAAAAGCGCCGATACTTCCCATACTTTTTACAAAAGTGCTGAAATATAAGTCGATGCCATCCTGGCAACCTTGTGCTTCATCAGCTCCCGCCCCGGTTGGGCCCATATAACCGAAGCCATGGGCGTCGTCGATGAGGATGCGGAATTCATATTGCTGCTTTAGTGCTACGATTTCTTTTAAGATGCCCTGTTCGCCATCCATGCCAAAAACCCCTTCCGAAATCAGCAGGATGCCGCCGCCATTTTTAGCGGCCATTTCAGTTGCCCTTTGTAATTGTTTTTCACAATCTGCCAGGTCGTTGTGTTTGAAAGCATAACGGTGACCCATATGTAACCTTACGCCATCCACGATACAGGCATGTGCTTCAGCATCGTAAACAATCACATCGCGGCGGTTTACCAATGCATCAATACAACTCATGATGCCCTGGTATCCAAAATTCAGCAACATGGTATCTTCACGGTTTACAAACTTACTGATCACTTTTTCCAGTTCTTCATGCATGGCAGTGTTTCCGCTCATCATCCTTGCTCCCATGGGGTTTCCCATGCCATACTTTGTGGCAGCTTCACCGTCTATTTTACGTACTTCGGGATGATTTACCAAACCGAGGTAGTTATTCAGGCTCCATACAATCATGTCTTTACCCCTGAATTGCATATGCGGCCCCAGTTCCCCTTCCAGTTTAGGAAATGCGAAATAGCCATGTGCACGGTCCATGTGCTGGCCTATGGGACCTCCGTCTTTTACCAACTTTTCAAATACATCCATTGAATCTTATTTTGATGCAGCAAAATTAAGGTTTTGCGTTTTAAATCCATCACATTTAGGTAACATTGAAGCTTTCTATCCCTTACCTCTATCTTTGCAAAAATTGTTGGTATGCAACTGAAAAAATGTTTTTCCTTTTTGTTTGTTTTCATGGTTTCTGTTACTGTTTTTGCACAGGATTTGAACACCATTAAACCACCAAAGCTTGTGGTTGGGTTGGTTGTTGATCAGATGCGTTGGGATTTTCTAAAAAGATATCAACCACTATATGGTAAAGGAGGTTTCCGCAGATTGATGACAGAAGGTTTCCGTTGTGAAAATACATTTATACCTTATGTACCCACTTACACTGCAGCCGGCCATGCTGCAATCTTTACCGGAAGTGTTCCTGCCATCAATGGCATTGTTGGAAACAACTGGTTCGATCAGGCAACTGGCCTATCCATATATTGTGCTGATGATTCAACTGTTCATGGCGTGGGTAGCTTAACCTCTGCCGGAAAGATGAGCCCGCGAAATATGTTCACTACAACTATTGGCGACGAATTGAAATTGAGCAATAACTTCCAAAGTAAAGTGATTGGTATTTCTTTAAAAGACCGTGGGGCGATTTTTCCGGCCGGGCATAGCGCAAATGCGGCTTACTGGCTAGATGATGAGGCAGGCGGAAAATGGATCACCAGTTCTTATTACACCGATTCATTGCCCGGATGGGTAATTGATTTCAACAGTAGAAATCTTCCGGATAACTATATGAAGAAAGATTGGAACACCCTGTTGCCGCTTAGTTCCTATACCCAAAGTACTTCCGATGAACAAGACTATGAAGGGCCTATACCGGGAGAAAAATCAACTAGGTTTCCACACCGGCTTTCTGAAATAAAGGACAAACGAATGCTGGCATTCCGATTTACACCTTTCGCAAATACTTTCAGCTTAGATTTTGCACGTGAAGCTATTGAAGCAGAAAAATTGGGACAAGATGCCATTACTGATATTTTAACGGTGAGTTTATCTTCAACTGATTATTGTGGACATGAATTTGGGCCAAATTCTATCGAGGTGGAAGATATGTATCTAAGATTAGATCAGGATATCGCTTCCTTTCTTTCGTATTTGGATGTGAAACTGGGAAAAGGGAATTATGTATTTTTTATAACAGCCGACCATGGCGTGGCTAACATACCTGCTTTTCTGGAATCAAAAAAAATCCCTGCCGGAACATTCAGAGGGAAAGATTTGCTGACAGAGCTCAATGCCTCTGTAGAAAAAATTTGGGGATATCCTAAACTGATCCGTAAGCTTGAAAATGCGCAGTTGTACCTCGATCCCACTATGATGCAAAAAGCAGGTAATGAAGCGGGCGCCATAAAAGCTCATTTGTTGCAGCAATTGCTTGATAAGCCATACGTAACGAATGCATTCAGTTTATCTGCTCTCCATGAAGTAACCCTGCCTTCTGCCATTAAATCAACAGTAACCAATGGGTATTACCCAAAGAGAAGTGGAGATATCCAGATCATTACCCTTCCCAATTATATCGACAAAAGCAAAACTGGCACAACACATGGGGTTTGGAATCCATACGATGCACATATTCCACTGATCTGGTTTGGAACTGGAATAAGGAAGGGAGCCCTTTACCGGGAAACCTACATGACAGATATCGCTGCAACCCTTGCAGCCTTGCTTGGAATTCAGATGCCAAATGGTTGTGTGGGTAAAGTGATTGAAGAACTGATGAGATAATTGGTAGTATAAAAAAATCCGGCCTTAATAGACCGGTTTTGTTGGGTTACTAGGATTCGAACCTAGACAAACAGAATCAAAATCTGTTGTGCTACCTTTACACCATAACCCAGAAAGAAAAACTTGATTTGGGAGTGCAAAAATAAGGGTTGTGAAAAAATGTTCCAAAAGTATTTTATGCCTTGTTTCTGCACTCATTTGCAATTAATCAGGCGTATTCAGCATCTTCTTTTTCTTTAAGCGCCTTGATGAGGTCGAGCGCTTCAGTAACCACATCGCACATAATCGTGATTAAAGAGCCGGGTTGGGCATGATGATAGGCATGCATGATAGCATCTTTTTCTTTGTAAATGATCGTAATAGGAATATCCTTTGGTTTGGTTTCATTGATACCCTCAACCAGAAATTGTACAATTTCTTCTGCGGTTCGTCCACGAAGGTTTTTATCTTGCCGGATGATGATCTCATCAAACGACCTGCCCGAAATTCTTCCCAATTCTTTGATGTCTTCATCGCGCCTGTCGCCGGTTCCTGAAATGATACCCACTTTTGGAGTTCCTTCCATCTTGCCAACAAAATCACAGAGCAGTTCAAGCCCTGCCGGGTTATGCGCAAAGTCTACCAGAAATTTAAAATGCTTGAATTCGAACATGTTCAGTCTTCCCGGAGTTTGCGCTGCAGAAGGAACAAAAGTTTGTAAGGCCAAGCGGATATCTTCAATAGCAATATTTCTCCAGAAATAAGTACTGAGTACTGCCGGTAAACAGTTCATGATATTATGCAGCGCTTTGCCACCGTAGGTTACAGGCACTTCAGCTACCTTGACCACTCTGATTTTCCAGGTGCCTTTCATGATGGTGATGTAGCCATTCTCTAACACTGCCGCATAGCCGCCAGATTTAGTATGCGAAATGATACGTGGGTTTTTTTCATCCATACTAAAGAGGGCGATGTTGCAGGTAAGGTCATCTTTCATCTGGTATACCAGGTCGTCATCGGCATTGAGTATGGCATATCCGTGTTTGAAAACCGTTTCGGGAACCACCTGTTTTACTTTCGCCATCTGTTCCATACTGTCGATGCCACCTAAACCTATATGATCGGCACTGATATTGGTTACAATCGCCACATCGCAATGCTGAAAGGCTAGACCGCTTTTCAATATTCCTCCACGCGCACATTCGAGCACTGCAAAATCTACAGTAGGGTCTTTGAGAACAAACTGTGATGATACGGGGCCGGTGCAGTCTCCTTTCATCATCAGTTGGTTTTGGATGTACACACCATCGCTTGTGGTATAACCTACTTTATAGCCTGCGGTTTTGGTGATATGTGCGGTAAGCCGTGTGGTAGTGGTTTTGCCATTAGTGCCGGTAATAGCAATGATCGGAATAATACCTGTACTTCCTTTCGGGAAAAGCATGTCTACCACAGGCTCTGCCACATTCCTTGGTAGGCCTGCCGAAGGATCAATATGCATCCGGAAGCCTGGTGCTGCGTTTACTTCCAGGATGGCACCGCCGTTTTCGGTAACGGGTGTACGCAAATCGGTGGCCATGATATCTATGCCGCAGATGTCGAGACCGATGATCTTGGCGATACGTTCGCACATCATGATATTGGCAGGATGCACTTCATCGGTTACATCGGTGCTGGTGCCTCCGGTGGAAAGATTAGCTGTCGGTTTCAGCAACACCAGTTCTCCTTTCGGCGGGATAGTATCGAGAGTATAGCCTTTCTCATCCAGCATTTTCTGCGTAAACTGGTCGATGGTGATTTGTGTAAGTACCTTTTCGTGCCCATATCCGCGGCGGGGGTCCAAATTGGTTCGTTCAATAAGTTCATTGATGGTTGCTGAGCCATCACCAGTAACGGAAGCGGGTGTACGAAGTGCTGCGCAGATGAATTTATAATCTATCACCAACACCCTGAAATCGTAGCCGGTGATGTATTTTTCCACGATGGCACTACGGCCATAATGTTTAGCTGCTTCAAGGGCTTTTATGGCCTGATCCCAGTTGCTGATATTGGTGGTATTGCCTTTGCCGTGGTTGCCATCAACGGGTTTGATCACAATCGGGTAACCGATGCGGTCAATCGCTTCTTTAAGCCCTTCTTCAGTGCGCACTACATTGCCTTTTGGAACGGGTATCTCTGCTGCTTCCAGCAGATTTTTGGTTTCTTCCTTATCGCACGCAATATCTACTGCAATATTGCCCGTAGTACTTGCAATGGTGGCACGTATCCTTTTCTGATGGATACCATAACCCAATTGAACCAGTGAATGTTTGTTCAGTCTGATAAAAGGGATGCCTCTTTTTGCCGCTTCTTCTACAATACAACCGGTGCTGGGCCCGAGGCGGGTATCTTCCCTGATTTCTCTTAGCAATTGAATGTCTTCTTCCAGCGTATATGGTTCTTCAAAGATGAGCGCGTGGGCAATACGTACTGCAGCTTTTGCTGCGAATACGCCGGCATCTTCCTCCATATAACTGAACACCACATAATATTCGCCTTCCTTTCCGGTGGTTCGGGTGCGGCCAAAACCGGTGTCCATCCCCGCAAGGGTTTGTATTTCCAACGCAATATGTTCAATCACATGGCCCATCCAGGTACCTTCATCCACCCGCTTGAAAAAACCACCACGGGTGCCTTCCGAACAACGGTGTTCAATAAGCGAAGGCATCATGTTTTCCAACCTCTCCCTGAAACCGGCAATGGCATTGGTGGGCATCTGCTCTTTATCTTCCAGGTCGAGTTTCATCTGGATGAGTTTAGTACGCCTTACGCTCCAGTAATTAGGGCCTTTCAATACTTTGATTTCTACAATCTTCATTTTTCGTGTTTATGGGTTTTTGATGATGCTTGATTCGCCTTCTAATTTGAAAAAGTAAAAATTCAGGTCAGTTCAGATTTTTAAAGGCTTATACCTGCTCTGATGTTGGAAATTAATACAATCCGCTTGCACCACAAAACTAAAGGCAGGGCAATCTTATCAACTGCTTGGCGTTTTAGGGATATCAAATGTTGTATCACAAGTTAAAGCTATCCACAGTACTGGATAAGTTTTGGATTCCCTTCAAAGCTGAATTTTCGTAAATTTGTAGTCATCACAAAAATGATTAGATGGAATTTGCAAAAGGAAAACTACTGGCTATCGGCGGTGCAGAAGACAAAGGTACCAACCTGGAAACAGGAGAAATTCAACGCAATAACCTCAATTTTTTTGAACTGGGTATCCTAAAACGCCTTGTAGAAGAAACCGGCGGCACCCATTCCCGTATCGAAGTGATTACCACTGCCAGTATGATTCCGATAGAAGTAGGCGAGAATTATCTCCATGCATTCGGTAAGATTGGTTGTTCGCATATTGGTGTGATGAACATCCGGAACCGGGCAGATGCAGGATTAAATGACTATATTCAGCGGATCAGCAAATGTGATGCAGTGATGTTCAGCGGCGGAAACCAGATGCGCCTAACCAGTACTTTTGGGGGCACCACTTTACTCGACATCATCCAGCACCGGTATCAAAATGAAGCCGGATTCCTGGTTGCAGGCACTTCAGCAGGAGCCATGGCTATGAGCAATACGATGATCTACGAAGGCAATGCTTCAAGGGCTCACCTTAAAGGTGAAGTACGCATCACTACTGGTCTCGGTTTTATGGATGACGTAATTTTTGATTCTCATTTTGAGAAAAGGGGGCGATTCGGCAGGCTCGCACAAGCAATTGCAGCTAACCCTTCCTGTATTGGAGTAGGTTTGGGCGAAGATGCCGGGATGCTTATCACTGACGGAAACCGGATGGAAGCTATCGGAAGTGGCCTGGTAATGATTTTAGACGGTCACGAAATCCGCTTCAGCAATATTGCAGATATTCCGGATGGTAATCCCATCAGTTTAGAAAATCTTCAGGTGCATTTTTGTGAGAAAGGCAATGGTTACCTGGTGAAAGAACGAAAGTTTATTATTGATGCCAATGAGTCGTTGGATAACAAACGGATAAGGGCTACAGGTTAAGCAGATGGTCCGGATGATTCCGGTACGATCATCCGGTAGCCGATACCATGCAGGTTTTCAATGCGTATTTCCCCATCCATAACAAAGATCTTCCGCAGCCGGGATACAAATACATCGAGACTTCTTCCAAAAAAATAACCGTCCTGCCCCCAAATGGAAGTGAGTATCTGTTCCCGCTTCAATACTTCATTCCGGTGTTCCAGAAAAAAATTCAGTAGCTCGGCTTCCCGTTGGGTGAGTTCGATCATTTTGTTTTCATGCTGCAACTGGAAATTGGCCGGGTCGAAAAGATATTTACCCGCAGCTATCAACTTACGGTTAACCATACCCGTTTTTTTGCTTCGCGTGATGAAGATTTCAATTTTCAACACCAGCTCTTCTATGCTGAATGGTTTAACCAGGTAATCATCGGCACCGATTCTTAATCCTTTTAATTTGTCTTCTTTCAATGTCTTGGCCGAAAGGAAAATGATAGGAATATCCTGGTTTACCTTCCGTATCGATTCTGCCAGTTCAAAACCATCCATGCCCGGCATCATCACATCGAGTATGCAGAGGTCGTAACGGTTATGGTTAAATGCTTTTAAACAATCAGCCCCATCTGAAAAATGATCTACTTCATAGTAATGCTCTTCCAGGTTTTCTTTAGTAAGCAGGGCCAATGTGGCGTCATCTTCCGCGTAAAGGATTTTTTGCTTTTTCATGGCTTATTGATTTGAACCCTGATGATGGTACCATTTCCGGGTTTGCTTTGAACGGATAATTTCCAATGATGCAATTTACAAACCTGCTGCACATAATACAAACCAAGCCCAAAGCCTGTTACAGCAGATCTTTTGGTTCCCGGTATCCGGTAAAATTTTTCAAATACCTGTTTCTGGTGTTTCAAAGGTATTCCTATTCCATTATCCGAAATTTCAATCTGTATCGCCTGCGTGGTGCTAAACAATCTGATTTGTATACGCGGTTGACCTTCACAGTATTTCACCGAATTATCCAGGAAATTATAGATGATATTCGAAAAATGAAAAGGGTCCGCTAAAATCTCAAGTCCTGTAGTTTCTTCCTCAAAATCGATAATGGCCTCCGGATATTTCATCAGAACCGATTCGATAGACTGCCTGATGAGTGGTCCGGGATGGATAAGAGATTTTTCCAGCACATTCGGCTGACTGTCGCTTCGTGCTATGTTCAAAATCTTTTCGAGATGCTGATTGAGTTTATTACCCTGATCGATGATCATCTGGCTGTATTTCTTCATCTTTTCATCTGCAGCCAATGTTTCGCTTTTTAAAATTGAATTTGCTGCAATGAGCATTGAAGCCAAAGGCGTTTTGAACTCATGCGTCATATTATTGATGAAATCTCTCTGCAGGTTTGCAAATTTCTGTTGCTGCAAAATGATGTATATGGCATAGAGATAGATGAACAAGGCAATAAGCATGATTACTGAAAACAGGATCCAGGTTTTGAGGGAGGAAAAAATATAACTGTTGAACTCCGGAAAACGAACAGCAAAATAATATACAAGATGACTGGCCTTTGGGAAGAAGGCTGCCTTATTGATGGCTGCCGTATCTGTTTTGCCAATGTGCACATACCTTCCATACATCATGGCATCTGTTTCACAATCGTAGATGGCATATTCAAAATTGGTGCTGATGCCCTTACTTTTGAATTTGCTGGTAAGGATCATTTCGAGCACACCTGCATCAAAATCATTACGCAAGTTGACGAGATAATAATCGGCCGATTTTTTTTCGATGGGATTGCTAGCCTGATTTTGATACCCATAGTAGGCATTGATTTCACTGGCTACTTCAAGAAGGGATACCTGTATATTCTGGCTGAACTTCTTTTCTTCGTAGCTGAAAGCCTGCCGAAGCAAATAAACCTGCATGGCGATGATGCCAATGAATGCGAGTGTTCCCGCAATCACAATGAGTTTAAGTTTATTTATTTTCACCGGTAAAGCAATAGGCAATCAGGCGCTCAACAGTAACTGATGCAGGTTTATAATACAAGCGAATGAATGGGTATCCCGGAATGGAAATAATGATTTTCAACTTTACCTTTTCTGGATAATGATTCCTCCACGGGCTACTCCTTAACCTCAACAAGATAATAATTTTTTTTTCCTACCTGAACCAGAATGTATCGGTCATGCAACAAATATGATTGGTCTACATGCAATTGCACATCATTTATTTTTTGCCGGTTGATGTTTACTCCGCCATTTTGAATCATTTTTCTTCCGGCACCTTTGCTTTCAAAAATCCCGGTTTCGGTAAGAAATACCAGCAAATCGGTACCAGCGGATAGTGTTGCCTGTGAGAAATGGGTGCGAACAATTCCTTCAATGGCATTCAGGTCATCAACACTGAGTTCGCTCACGGAAACTTTTTGATTAGAAAATAATTTCTCAGTGGTTTCGATAGCTTTTTCGTAAGCTGTTAATCCATGAACGAATAAAGTGGTTTCACGTGCCAGCGTTTTCTGCAAAAGCCGTTCAGCAGGATTTTCGCGGTGTTGGCTGATCAGTGTATTGATGGTGGGTTCATCCAGAAAACTAAAAATCTTGATCCAGCTTTCTGCATCTGAATCGGTTGCATTCAGCCAAAACTGGTAGAACTGATAAGGACTGGTTTTCTCCGGATCAAGCCAGATATTTCCTTTCTCTGTTTTGCCAAACTTACCTCCATCTGCTTTTTTGATGAGCGGGCATGTAAATGCGAAAGCTTCTCCTCCTGTTTTCCGGCGGATCAGTTCAGTGCCGGTAACAATATTGCCCCATTGATCGCTTCCTCCCATTTGTAACCTGCAGTTTTTATGCTGATAAAGCCAGTAAAAATCGTAGCCTTGTACCAATTGGTAGGTAAACTCTGTAAACGACATGCCCTGTTCTCCTTCAAGTCTTTTTTTTACACTGTCTTTCGACATCATGTAATTAACGGTAATATGCTTTCCGGTATCTCTTATAAAATCTAAAAAACGGATCTCTTTAAACCAGTCGTAATTATTCAATAGTTCAGCACCTGAAGGAAGTTTATCATCAAATTGAAGGTACTTTTCTAGTTGAGCTTTTACTCCGGCTATATTTTTTTGCAAGGTGTTTTCATCCAGCAAGTTGCGTTCTTCACTCTTACCACTCGGGTCGCCAACCATGCCTGTTGCCCCACCAACCAGGGCAATTGGTTTGTGCCCCGCTTTTTGGAGATGAACCAAAAGTAATATGGGAACAAGACTGCCTATGTGCAAACTGTCGGCTGTAGGGTCGAAGCCTACATAAGCCGTAGTCATTTCTTTCTGAAGTTGGGTTTCAGTACCAGGCATAATGTCCTGTATCATACCCCTCCATGATAATTCTTTAATCAGATTTTCTGTACGTGTTAAATTTTCCATTATGTAATTGATGGGGGTAAAATTAAGCATATTGCACTTATGCTTCCTTCATTAGTAAAGCTTAAGGCGATATTCAGGGCAATTGTACAAATCAGGACCTGCATTTTTTCCTGTTTAAGCATCTGTTTAAAACGGAATCTTTTTGTTTAAAAATTGGATACTCGTTAGTTTTTAGTTGTAAATTTGAATATCTCAACCCACGAAACTCAATGCTTCCAACCAATTTGTTATATGAGCAGGCGTTATCCCGGTTGAATTCGTTCAGCATCCTATATTACTCATTAATATTATAACATGAGGCCCTATTTCGCCGCTGCACTAATCACTGCTTTGTTGTTTAACAGTTCTATAAAAGCGCAGTTCAGAACTTACTCCAATGAATTTCTCAATATTGGTGCCGGAGCCCGAGGATTAGCAATGGGAAATGCTCAGGTGGCAACGGTAAGCGATGCATCAGCAGGATATTGGAATCCGGCTGGACTAACCTCTGTAAAAAATAATCCACAGGCCAGTTTCATGCACGCGGATTATTTTGCCGGCATCGCCAAATACGATTACCTGGCTGTTGCTGTTCCGGTGAAAGAAAAAAAGCGGACGTTGGGTTTTTCTCTTTTGAGATTTGCAGTTGACGATATTCCGAATACGCTTTTTCTCGTAGAGCCAGATGGAAGCATCAATTACAATAACATCCAAACTTTTTCTTCAGCTGATTATGCATTTCTTTTTTCTTTCGCACAGCAGATTAAAGAAACCGATAAAGTTAGGATCAGTGTGGGAGGAAATGCAAAAGTGATTTACCGTAAGGTTGGTCAGTTTGCCAATGCCTGGGGTTTTGGTCTGGATGCCGGGGTTCAGTTACAGGGAAAGAAATGGCATGCAGGATTGGTAGCACGCGATGTTACCACTACTTTCAATGCCTGGTCGTACTCCTTTACCGATAAGGAGAAAGAGGTGCTTTACCTCACCAATAATGATATCCCGGTGAAGTCAACCGAAATCACCGCACCCAGGCTTGTATTGGGAGGAGCTTATCGTTTCGACATTGGAAAATCTGTGAAATTGCTTGCAGAAGGCAGTCTTGATTTTACTTTTGATGGCAAGAGGAACACTCTTGTAAGTTCCAATCCGATCAGTATCGACCCTCATTTGGGTATTGAAGCGGCTATCAAAGAGGTGTTTTTTGTAAGGGCTGGTATCACCAATTTTCAACAAGCTCTTGCAGATGAAGACACCCTTAACCAGAAGAAAGTATGGATTTATCAGCCCAGTTTAGGTGCAGGCTTCAAAATAAAAAATGTAACCCTCGATTACGCATTTACAAACCTTGCCAACCAGAACAATCCATTGTATACCCATGTGTTTTCTATCAGCATAAACTTTGTAAAACGTAAAAAGGATTAATCAATTCGCCAGTCATGAAAAAATACGTATACACCAGCTTTTTGTTTTTGTTGCTTGTTCCATTTGCCCATGCACAATTGAACAATAGCTGGATCGATTATAACAAAACCTATTATAAATTCAAGCTGGCTAAAGACAGCCTTTGCCGCATCCCGCAGTCTGTACTGGCTGCAGCCGGTTTAGGATCAGTGAATGCCGATCATTACCAACTCTGGAGAAACGGGGAACAAGTGCGTTTGTACACTTCGGTTAGTAATGCGCCACTGCTAACCAATGATTATATTGAATTCTGGGGCGAGATGAATGACGGCCGCCCCGACAAGGAACTCTACCGCGATGCCGATTTTCAGCTTTCCGACAGGTATAGTCTCGAAACAGATACCGTTGCCTACTTCCTCACTGTGAATAGCAGTACAGCCAATCTCCGGTTCAATACAGCAATCAATACCGCGCCCAGTGCAGCCACACCGGATGCTTATTTCATGCGCAGCATAGATTATCATTTTAAATCGCAGATCAACCGGGGTGAAGCAAGGCCGGTAGGGGAATATGTGTATTCCTCTTCTTATGATCCAGGAGAGGGTTGGACGAGCAACGCTACTGCACCATGTTGCGACCTTACCAAGGAGTTTTTCGATCTCAATGTATATACTGCCGGCCCTCCTAACAGTTTAAGTTTTCGCATAAACGCTGCCGGTAGTGCGCCTAACACACGGAATCTCAGGGTGAAATTGTTTCAGAATGAAATTACCGCAGCCCCCTACAGCAGCCCCCTAAGCATGCCATTCTTCAATTATAGGAAAGACGAAATCAACAACCTGCCTTTGAGTTTGTTGCAAAGCCCTTCGTATCTGGCCGTTTATATGAATGGTACTTCTGCTTCCGGTTTCGACCGTATCGTTGTGGCTAGCCTTGGCATCACTTATCCTGCTACCTTCAATTTTGCAGGTCAACGTTATTTCCCATTCAATCTGGCTCCTTCTGCTGCAGGCAATTATCTGGTGATTGATAATTTCAATAATGGCAGCACTGCTCCTGTACTTTACGATTTTACCAATGGTACCCGCTATGTTGGCGAAATTGCCTCCACTCCGGGAAAAGTTAAATTCGAATTGCCGGCATCAAGTCAGGATCGAAAATTGATTCTTGTAAGTGTAGAAGGTGCTTATAATGTAAATACACTTTCATCAAAAACCTTTGTGAATTTAAATCTTGCTTCCAATCAGGGCGATTATCTTATCATCAGTAATTCCGTTTTATTTAATGACGGCAGTGGCAATGATTTTGTAGACCAGTATCGCCAATACCGCAGTTCTTCCAATGGCGGTGGTTACAATGCTAAAGTTTATGATATCAACGAACTTACCGATCAGTTTGGTTATGGCATAAAGCATCATCCATCTGCGCTGCGCGATTTCATCCATTTTGCTCACGGCCAGTTCGCTAACGAACCACAATATATTTTCATCATAGGCCGGGGAGTGAATTATATCGACCAGAGCCAACATGCTACCGATCCGGTTGCTGATCAGCTGAACCTTGTTACCACTTTTGGATGGCCTGCCTCCGATGGTCTGCTATCTGCACTTCCCGGAACCAGTTTGCCTGTTGTGCCTGTTGGCAGGATCGGTGTAGTGAATACAACCGAGTTACAAAATTATTTACTGAAGATTCAGGAATACGAAACCGCTCAGCGTACACCAGGTTCTTCTATTGGTGAAAAGGGCTGGATGAAAAACATCATACATGTAGCCGGAGGTAGAGACAGCAGCGAGAATGATACGTTCAAGGGCTACATGAATTCTTACAAGACGATTGCAGAAGATACTTTATACGGTGGAGAAGTGGAAACCTTCGCAAAAACATCAACAGGAGCGGTTCAGCAAGCCAGCAGCCAGCGCATTGAGCAATTGTTCAATGAAGGTCTTGGGCTTATTGGTTATTTTGGGCATTCCTCGGCCAACACCTTTGAGTTCAACCTCAGTAACCCCGACCTATACAACAACCCGGGAAAGTATCCCTTCTTTAATGTAAGCGGATGTAGCGCAGGTAACTTTTTTACTTTTGATCCGCTTCGTTTATCCGGCAACTTAAGTCTTTCAGAAAAATATGTGCTTGCTCATGAAAGGGGCAGTATCGGCTTTTTGGCAGATACCCATTTTGGTATCCCGCCATTCCTCAATTTTTACAATACTACCTTGTATGAATCTTTTTGCAAAACCATGTATGGCAACAGCATCGGTAACCAGGCAAAACATGTGGTAGAACAACTGGGCGGGGGTAATCCCAATCTCGATTTCTTTACCCGGATACATCTGGAAGAAATCGCCCTTCATGGCGATCCTGCCATCAAGATCAACACCTTCCCTAAACCGGATTATGTGATTGAAGATCAGCTGGTGCGCATCAGCCCGAATATCATTTCTGTAGCCGATAATAATTTCAATGTGAAAATCAAGATGCTCAATATCGGTAAAGCAGTGGGCGATTCGATGTGGGTTTCGGTGAAAAGGAAATTACCCAATGATACCATCAGGGTATTGTACAACCAACTCATCAGGGCCACTAGAAATGTAGATTCATTGGAATTGAATGTACCCATTGTGCCTACTTCCGATAAAGGGTTGAATCAGTTGATTATAACCCTAGATGTTACTAACCGCATTGATGAATTGTATGAAACCAATAATACGGTGACTAAAGATTTTTATATTTTTGAAGATGAGCTCAGGCCTGCGTTTCCATACGACTATGCCATCATCAATCAACAGAATATTACTTACGTAGCCAATACAGCCAATCCGCTTAGCGGCCAACGGCAATATGTGATGGAAGTGGATACTACCGAATTGTTCAATTCTCCTTTCAAAAAAACATATAATAAAACCGGAGTAGGGGGCATTGTAGAATTTACCCCCGCAAATATTACATTTACTGATAGCACTGTTTATTACTGGAGGGTGGCCATGGTTCCGCAGAATAGCCTGCCATATATCTGGAACAGCCATTCCTTTATTTATCTGCCCGGCAGCTCAACCGGCTTCAACCAATCGCATTACTATCAGCATAAGAAATCGATTTATGAGAATATCAATCTTTCTGCAGACCGTACATTTAAATTTGATGTAGTACCCAAGAGCCTTACGATCAGAACAGGATTGTTTCCTTATTTCAATTTCGACCGGATCAATGTCAATCTCGATTTCGACCAGTTGGAATTATATGGATGTATTTATAATGCCATCCAGTTTTATGTATTCGATACCACTACTTTGCAGCCCTGGTACAATTACAACGTATCGCCAACCAATGCAAGGTTTGGCAGTTACCGTGTTTGTGCTTCCGGAACGGATACTGCACGACGCTTTTTTGAATATCCTTACAATAATCCCACTTACCGCAGAAGTGCGATGGATTTTATCGACCTGATTCCTAACGGCATGTATGTGGCCATTACCAATCTCGGCAATATCAACAGCAACAGTTCTTTCATTGATCAATGGAAGGCTGATACCGCAACTCTTGGTTCGGGCAATTCACTTTATCATAAGCTTAAATCGATCGGGTTTACCCAAATTGACAGCTTTACCCGTAACCTGCCTTTCCTGTATTTTTTCAAGAAGGGTACTAACAGTTATGCATCCACGCAAGTAATGGGGCCGCAAGATTCTTCTTATATCGACCAGAGCTTCACCCTGGCAACTTCGAGCAGTTCAGGCACCATCACTTCAGCAACTTATGGTCCTGCCAGGGCATGGAATTCCATGCATTGGAGGGGTTTTAGCAACGATCCCAATCCTCAGGCCGATAGTGTAAAGATCAAGGTTTGGGGGGTTAAAACAAATGGCATCACCGACCTCCTTGCTACTGTAGCACCTGCACAGGATACGAGTCTGGCCTTTGTTGATGCCACAATTTATCCGTTTATCAAATTACAAATGGAGAATAAGGATTTACAATATATCACTCCACATCAATTGCGCTATCTACGTATCAACGCTTCACTTTCTCCGGAAGGTGCTGTAGCCCCTGAATTATTATATCGCTCGAAAGACACCGTAGACCAGGGTGAACCTATTCAGTTTGCATTAGCCTTCAAAAATATCAGTCAAACAGCATTCGACAGTTTACTTAAAGTGAAGCTGATCATAACCGACAGGAATAATGTTCCGCATGCGATTTCCATCCCTAAGCGAAAAGCGCTCATAGCCGGCGATACATTGGCGCTTGAATATGAAATCGATACCAGAAACTATCCCGGTAATAATACCTTATTTGTTGAGTTCAACCCTGATAACGACCAACCCGAACAATATCATTACAATAATGTGCTGTACAAAGATTTTTATGTGCGTGAAGACCGTTACAATCCATTACTCGATGTTACTTTCGACGGCGTACGCATACTCAATAAAGATATTGTTGCTGCAAAGCCTCATATCATTGTAAAGCTTAAAGATGAAAGCCGTTACCTGGAATTAAAAGACACTTCTCTGATCAGTTTACAGGTTCGTTACCCCGATCAAAGCTTGCACACCTATAGTTTTGGCGATACGATGCGCTTCAATCCGGCCAATTTATCTACAGGAGATAATACCGCCAGCATCGATTTCATGCCTTATTTTCCGGAAGACGGAGAGTATGAACTTATTGTTTCAGGCAAAGATGCCAGCGGCAACAAAGCCGGAGAAATGGAGTACCGCATTGTGTTTTCAGTGATCAATAAGCCGATGATTTCGAATATGCTCAATTATCCGAATCCGTTCACCACTTCAACTGCGTTTGTATTCACGGTTACCGGAAGTGAAGTGCCGCAGAATATCAGGATCCAAATACTTACCATTACCGGTAAGGTGGTAAAAGAAATTACGAAGGATGAACTAGGTCAGATACATATCGGACGTAATATCACCGATTACAAATGGGATGGTACCGATATGTACGGTCAAAAGCTTGCCAATGGTGTTTATATTTACCGGGTACTCACCAACCTCAACGGCAGATCGCTGGATAAATACAAAGCATCTGGTGATAATACCGATCAGTATTTCAACAAAGGGTACGGTAAGATGTACCTCATGCGATAAAAATTTCCATATTAGTAAAGTATTCCTTTCGGCTGCAGACCTTCTGCAGCCGTTTTTGTTTTTACCTTCGCTGAAAAATCAACATGGCAAAGATTGGTATCAATATCGCAACGGGTAGTCTGCAAAAAGAGGAAATGATTGTTGGTATCGACCTGGGAACCACCAATAGCCTTGTAGCCATCATCCATCCGGAAACCAGAAAGCCGGTTGCATTAAAGGAACACGATGGCAGTTCATTGGTGCCTTCTATCATTTATTTTTCTCCTGATGGGCAGGTAAAGGTTGGTGAAGCAGCCATACCATTTTTGCTATCCGACCCCAAAAGAACCATATTTTCTGCCAAGCGGCTGATGGGCAAGCGTTATGATGATTTGCGTCAGCATGCAGCATTTTATACCTACAAAGTTATTGATAACGATTCCGATGGAATGGTGAAAGTACAGGTAGATGATCAATTCTATTCCCCGGTTGAATTGTCGTCGCTCATCCTGAAAGAGTTAAAACTGAGGGCTGAGCATATCCTTAAAACAAGCGTTTCAAAAGCGGTGATTACCGTTCCCGCCTATTTCAACGACACCCAGCGCCAGGCCACTAGGGACGCAGGTAAACTAGCAGGTTTGGATGTGTTGAGGATCATTAACGAACCTACTGCAGCAAGCCTTGCCTATGGTCTTGATCAGCAGGGCGGCCAATCGGAACCGTTAGTAGCTGTTTATGATCTTGGGGGAGGCACTTTCGATATCTCCATCCTTCGGATATCCGATGGCGTGTTTGAAGTGTTATCTACCAATGGAGATACGTACCTCGGTGGCGATGATATCGACAGGAGCATACTGAATTACTGGGCAATGCAGTTGGGTTGGGATGAGGCAGATCATACTGCTGATCCGGAAAGATGGCAACAACTTCGGTTAAAAGCGGAATTGGCGAAAAAGCAATTATCCGATTCATCCAATTGGGAAGATAAGATCGGCGAACTGGTACTTTCATTAACCCGTGAAAACCTTGAAGCCCTTACAAGGCCTTTGCTTGAAAAGACGCTTGTTTCCTGTGCTGCTGCATTGAAAGATGCCGGCATTAAAAAATCTGACTTACAGTCCGTAGTAATGGTGGGTGGCAGTACCCGCATGCCGATGATAAGGGAAGCAGTGAGTGAATTTTTTGGGTTAGAAGTGAATACCAGTGTTCATCCCGATGAAGTGGTGGCATTGGGAGCAGCCATACAGGCAGATATCCTTGCAGGCAATAACCGAAAATTGCTGTTACTGGATATTATGCCATTGAGTTTAGGAATCGAAACAGCTGGTGGACTGATGGATGTGCTCATTCCAAGGAATTCAAAAATACCTTCTGCTGCGGCCAGACAATATACTACACAAATAGATGGACAATCTGGAATGCGGATCAGTGTATTCCAGGGAGAAAGAGATTTGGTGAAAGACAACAGAAAGCTCGCAGAATTCAACCTGGCCGGAATTCCGGGAATGCCAGCCGGTATACCCAAAGTGGAAGTGTCGTTTTTAATTAATGCGGATGGGATTCTCACCGTATCGGCCAAAGAACTCCGTAGTGGCGTTCAGCAAAACATACAAGTAGTACCCAGAGAAGGGTTGACTGATGAAGACCTGGAGAAGATGTTGATGGAAGCCATTTCTCATGCTAAGGAAGACATAGCTTTACGTGCCTTAACGGAAGCCCAAACGGAAGCCGAACAACTGCTGAAAACCACAGAAAGGTTTTTACAGAAACATTTGAATGCGCTTACTCAGGAAGAACTGCTTGAAACAGCCAATGCCATGCAGGCGTTGCAACTCTCGCTATCGATGGAGGACAAAAATCTCATTCAAACAAAAATTGAAGCGCTGAATGAAGTGTCGAAGCCTTATGCAGAGCGGATTATGGATGAGGCCGTTGGCGCCGCGATGAAAGGTAAGACTGTTTAACGGTAAGATAGGCTAATAGGAATATACACAATACTCCGGTAGAAATACTTAACCACATCATCCAGCGTACTATAAAAGGATCAAATCGGAACCACACTTCCTGATTTCCTTTTTGAAGAGGAATGGAAAGGAATGGATTAGGCTTGATGGCAATCTGCTGTTTGTTGATGGATGCCGTCCAATGCGGATAATTATGCTGTTTATAAACCAGTAAGGCAGATGAACTGGTACTAACGGATAGGCCTAACTGATTTCCACTGAAGGCCAGTATGTTAAAAGCAGATGAATCATTGGAACCTTCTATGAATACATAAGGTTTTGAAATATACCGGGGTACCCATTCCGAATAAATATTTTTGGTTTCATTTAATTCTACAGGATAAAAGGCGAAAGTTGAGGTGCCCAGTTGTTTGTTGTAAAAACTCCAGTCGCCTACAAGTGCAGACTCAGTTTCATGGATAGTATGGATTGCGGCCACTGGTTGTAGCATAGGTATGGGTATGCCTTTAGGCGATTGGTTCAGCACTTCCTGAACTTTTGATACCGAAGTTTGGCCAACCCCTGTAAAAGGAAGATGGAGCAGGGTAGCCAAAATCAGATCCATAGCAGCCACCCAAACCAGATATCTCACTTTACGTTTTTGTAAAAACCATAATATCAATATCAGGAATAGCATCTGAATGGTAGCCTGTATCCAAAGGCAATCAAAGAAATGCAAACCATCGATGAAAGCTTTTAGTTTGGCATTTAGATTACCGGCTTTGTATACCTGATTCATTTGTAAAAAGATACTCCGTTTACTTCCGAAACTTTGTATCAGGCCCACAACCAATGCGATTCCACAGATGCCTATCCAGAAATATATGACACGTTTTAAAAGATTTCCCATTTTCTGCTTTCTTTTCAACGCAGCATCAAATGCTGAAGCAGCAACCAAAAGCATGTTGAAAATGCAGAATATCATGAACTCGCCATTTAAACGCACATAGCTCATCCCCGGAAAAAATTGATAAGTTATTTTTCGGGCAATACCACCTAATGAGAGTAACAAAAAAAATAATCCGCTATAAAGGAAGAATTTTTGAAATGCGCTTTTCTTTTGAAAGAGTGCACAACTGAAACAAATAAGTAAAGGCAGTCCGATATAGGCATTACGCATAGAAATATCTGTATGGAAAAGACTGTCTATCTTAACGGTTGCCAGCGGTAAGATGAAAGATAAAAAGCACGGTAGCGAAAAAGGATTTTCCAGGGCAGCAGAAATGGCTACCTTTTCGCCTCTTGTAAAGTGAGGTAAAATATCTGCGTAACCAGAAAGCATACCCGCAGAAAGCAGAAGCAAAATCGCAATCATGCAGCCATTAGCAAATACAAACCTGCTTACTTTCTTAGGTCTTTCTGCTTCTTCATTTTCAGTGAAAAAACTAAACAGAAGATATGCGATGAAAAAATAGATGGAACCGATAATGATTCCGGGATGTGCAGAAGCAACAAGCAAGTAAAAGAACAATGCAGTACGGATAATATTTTTCGGGCTGCGCCGTTTTTGAAGTGTGCAAAAAGACCACAAGCACCAGGGCAGAAAGGAGGCCCCGCTTATCCAATTGAAATGCTGCAGGTGGCCTACCATATAACCTGAACACATGAATGCTATTCCGGTAATGGCAGCTACTGTTCCGGAAAAGCGGAAACCTTTGCAAAGTGTGAACATACCGGAGCCGGCAACCAACAGGTAGAACAGCAATTCTATGGTGAAACTGTAGGCATTGTAGCCTGAACTCAAAGCAACCAGCCAGGTAACAGGGCTCCAGAAACCACTGTTCATATCGCCATACTGAGGAAGACCATAATTGATATAAGGGTTCCACCAGGGAAAGTGTTCGCTGCGCAGGCTTTCACTAATGAAAAATCGGGATGGAAAATATCCGTTAAAGGCATCATTTTTTAAGAAAAAAAGAAAAGAAGCAACAGGTAAAAAAGAAAGTACAAGTACTATGATTAAAAACAGGGCGGTTTTTGGCCGGGTCCAGGATGATTTTCTTTTAACTTGCATTACCTAAAAATACATTTTTGCTCCATATGTCTCAAAGAAGATTTGATGATTTCAACAGGCACGCTTCCGACTATCGTGATGTACATACCAAGAATATCCGCATATCAGGTGCCGATAGCTTTTATTTTGCAGAATTCAAGGTGAAAGAAATCATGCGTTTTGAAGAGAACCGCAAATCTTATTGTCTGGATCTTGGTTGTGGCGATGGTACTACTGAGGTTTTTATAGATAAGCATTTTCCGGCTGTTACGGTTGAAGCAGTTGATGTATCGCAGGCAAGCATACTCGAAGCTGAAAAAAAGAAATTGAAGCGGGCATCATTTACTGTTTATGATGGGGAGACCATCCCGTTTGAAGACAATTGTTTTGATATGGTACTGATTGCTTCAGTGATGCATCATATTGCATTTAACCTGCATGAATCGGTAATCAAGGAAACCTTACGAGTGTTGAAACCTGGTGGGAGGATCTATATTTTCGAGCACAATCCTTTAAACCCATTTACGCGGTATTTGGTAAAAACTTGTGCATTCGACAGGGATGCCCGTTTATTAAGTCATGGGTATTGTAAAAGATTGCTTACCGGTGCAGGTTACCGGGAAGTAAATACCCATTTCCTTTTGTTTTTTCCCCGGATGAAATGGATAGCACCATTACTGCGCCGGGAGCAAAGCCTTGGTTGGTTGCCTTTAGGTGCCCAATATCTTTGCAGAGCCATCAAATAATTAGGAGAAGTTTGTTTTTTTCACCACATACAATTGCCGGTTACGCACGGCCTCATTAATTCGACTGATATATTCTCCAATGATTCCCACACTTAACAATTGGATGCCTCCCAAAAACAATACCGTTACCATGATGGAAGACCAACCGGAAATGGTTGCTCCCCAAACCAGTTTAGCCAGCAACACATAAATGATCAGCAGAAAAGAAATGGCTGAAACAATCAGTCCGCTGATGCTGGCAAATTTCAATGGGAAATTTGAAAATCCGGTGATGCCATCAAATGCAAACCGGAACATTGCAGCATAGGTAAAATTAGATTTTCCTTTCTTGCGGGAGTCCCGGGTATAATTGATTTGTGATTCTTTAAAACCTAGCCAGGCAATTTGTCCGCGTAGAAACTTTCTATGGTCTTGCATCCGCAAGAGCTCAACCGCAACTTTACGGCGAAAGAGGCTGAAATCGCCTGTGTCCAGCGGTATCGGCACACTGGTGATACGTTTCATGATGCGGTAAAAAATGGCTGCTGTTGTTTTTTTAAGCCAGGATTCGCCTTTGCGTTCATCCCGCTTCGCATATACAATATCGTTACCCTCCTTCAACTTATGGTAAAGGTTTTCTATGATCTCTGGGGGGTCTTGTAAATCACCATCAATCAACACAATGGCTTCACCGCTGCTTTTTTCCAGGCCTGCGAAAAGTGCAGGCTGGTGCCCGAAATTACGGCTGAAGCTGATGAATTTTACGGAAGGGTCATCTGCAGCAATTCTTTCAATAGCTTCAAGGGTGCGGTCGCGGCTGCCATCATCAATCAAAATCAATTCGTAAGAAACCGCCATTTTTTCTATGGTAGTCCGCAGCCTGCGGTAAAGCTCGAAAATATTATCTTCTTCATTGAGAAGGGGAACAACGATGGATAAATCAACCGGCATGCCGTGTTTTTTGGTAAATAAAGATGAAAGCGATGGCGCGATACAAATCTAAGATTTTGATGCAGATTGGAGTTGATGCCATCTGTTCACATACTTCCCGATGATGTCAAATTCAATATTCACTTCAGTACCTGTTGTAAGATACTGCAAGTTGGTATGATGATAAGTATAGGGAATGATGGCTACCGAAAAACTGTTGATCGAAACATCAAATAAGGTGAGGCTTACCCCATTGATGGCGATAGAACCTTTTTCAATGATCAGGTTGGCAAATGCTTGCGGTACCTCAAAACGAAACACCCAACTGCCTTCTGCGTCGGTTGTTGAGGTACAAGTGGCAACAGTATCCACATGCCCCTGAACTATATGTCCGTCGAGCCTTCCGTTCATTACCATGCATTGTTCCAGATTAAGTATCGTGCCGTTTTCCCAGTTGCCAAGATTGGTTTTGCGCAGGGTTTCATCAATTGCAGTTACCCGGTAAGCGTTCTTACTAAGGGCGTCAACGGTTAGGCAAACGCCATTATGCGCGATGCTTTGGTCGATATGCAGTTCGGAAAGGAGCGGAGAGTGGATCCAGAAATGACGGTTTTTGCCATTCGATTCGATGCCGGTAACGCTGCCGGTAGCTTCAATGATTCCGGTAAACATGCTCAAATGTCGGTATTTTCAGCAACTATTTTTTATTTTAAATAATTCTGCTATCTTTGCCTCCGCTTTTTAAAAAGGCGATATTTATTCACGAAAGGAGGTATATTATATGTTAATCATCGATTCAAAAGATTGCGAAAACATCGACAAGGCCCTGAAGAAGTACAAGAAAAAGTTTGAAAAAAGCCGCACCTTACTCCAATTACGAGAAAGACAGGCTTTCACCAAACCTTCTGTAAGGCGTCGGACGCAAGTGTTGAAAGCAGTTTATAAGCAACAGCTGGCAACAGGAAAATTCGATTAAACAAAGTTTTATATCACAATATATTCAACTGGTAATCAGGTTATAGTTAACTTTGGTTACCAGTTTTTTTATGCCACAAAGTATCACGCTCTCCCTGCAGGGTTTTCTTGATTACCTTAAGTTTCAAAAAAGGTATTCACAACATACCATTGTAGCCTATCAAAACGATCTGGATACCTTCTTCGAGTATCTGCAGGAATTTTTTCAACCTCATCAACTGGCCGAAATCAAACCCTTGATGGTGAGGTCGTGGCTTGCTTCACTTAAATCAGAGGAATCTAACAGCAGCAAAACCATCAACCGGAAAATTTCAGCCCTTAAAACTTTCTTCAAATTCCATTTACGTACTGGGCTTATTGAAGCCAGTCCGATGGCTACTATCGTTTCGCCAAAACTTTCCAAAAGGTTACCCCAATTTATCGATAAGAGGGATACGGAAACCCTGTTTTCGCATGTGGAGTTCGGGCAAGACTGGAATGGAAGAACGGAAAGGCTGATAATGGAATTACTTTATCATACCGGAATGCGTCTTGCAGAACTAATTGGAATAAAAGAAGCACAGGTGGATGGCTATGGATCAGCGATAAAGGTATTGGGAAAAGGCAGTAAGGAAAGAATCATACCGATGAATACTGCTTTGCTCAAGGAAATAAAAGACTATACCGATGAAAAAGCAGCCAAATTGCCAGAAGCAGACAGGGTATTTCTGCTGGTGAAAGATAACGGAAAGAAGCTTTACCCTAAATATGTATACAATGTGGTGAAAAAATACCTTTCTCAGGTAACCACCATTGAAAAGAAAAGCCCTCACATTTTACGCCATACCTTTGCCACACATTTGGCCAATAACGGGGCCGACTTAAATGCCATCAAGGAATTACTAGGGCATAGCAGCCTGGCGGCCACTCAAATATACACCCACAACAGCATAGACAAGCTTAAAGATGTATACAAAAAGGCACACCCCAAGGCCTGATCCTGAAAAAAATATTTTTGATTTTTCATGAAATTTTTTTTTGAAAACAACGTTTCATCAACTAACTTACAGAAACAATTAAGCATGATTACCATTATTCCTCCACAGCCTATGCGATGTTTTTACTTTATCATTATTGTATCATTTATTAAAAAAAAGATGTTATGAACGTAAACATTCAAACAGTGCACTTTGATGCAGATGTAAAACTGTTAGCTTATGTTGAGCGGAAGATTGAAAAGCTAAGCCAGTTTCACGACAGGATCACCAATGTTGATATCTATTTAAAGCTGGACAATATTGCACATCACATCAAAGACAAAATTGTAGAAATTAAAGTGAGGATTCCCCGTCATGAGTTTTTTGTAAAACATTCCTGTAAATCATTTGAAGAGAGTTTTGATGAAGCCATGGATGCGGTAATTAACCAAATCAAAAAGAAAAAAGAGAGATTAGCGGCATAAATTACCATGAAAATAAGTTTGAAAAAGCACCCTAAAATCGGGTGTTTTTTTTTGCCGGGAAATAACTTAAACTTTTTTTTTACAATTTTTTTCTATTCATCATTTTCTCTTACCTTTGCCTCCCAAAAAATAGGGTATTGCGTAAATGCAAGATGAGGGGTCAGTTCTTTTTATTTGTTTAGTTGAATGCTGATTGTTTGCTCCTAATGGCTGCATCTTTGGCTGAAAATCTAAGCGGGATTTGCCGAAGTAGCTCAGTTGGTAGAGCAACTGATTTGTAATCAGTAGGTCGGGGGTTCGACTCCCTTCTTCGGCTCCATAAATGGGCAGATGGCCGAGTGGTTAAAGGCGACAGACTGTAAATCTGTTCTCTCGCGAGTACGTAGGTTCGAACCCTACTCTGCCCACTTCATTTACTTCAGTTTTTACTGAAAGTGGAAGTTCTTTTGTGGTTATGGGTTTTAAGTTGAGGTTTTAAAGTTTGCGGTCACAAAAACTGAAAACGTTATACTAGAAACATTTTAAGCGGAAGTAGCTCATTTGGTAGAGCGATAGCCTTCCAAGCTATAGGTGGCCGGTTCGAGCCCGGTCTTCCGCTCATTAATTTGGTTTTGCTCTGCAAGCCGTGGTAGCTCAGGGGTAGAGCACTTCCTTGGTAGGGAAGGGGTCGTGAGTTCGATTCTCACCTATGGCTCAAAAGTGATTGTTGCCGGTTATTCCCCAACATCCCTAACCGTTCTGCCGGGCGCAAACGGAAAATTATTAAAGTCGGTGGTTTGCAGACTTTTTCAAAAAAGTGAACCAACATTTCAAAACAAACACTAAAAATTAAACAATGGCAAAAGAATCATTCAAGAGGGATAAACCCCATCTTAACGTTGGTACCATCGGTCACGTAGATCATGGAAAAACAACACTTACAGCCGCTATAACCGATGTTTTGTCAAAAAGAGGGTTAGCGGTGAAAAAAAATTACGATGATATTGATGGTGCACCTGAAGAAAAAGAAAGGGGTATCACAATTAATACCGCTCACGTAGAATATGCAACCGACAAGCGTCACTACGCTCACGTAGATTGTCCGGGTCACGCTGACTATGTGAAAAATATGATTACAGGTGCTGCACAAATGGACGGAGCAATCCTGGTTGTGGCTGCAACTGATGGTCCGATGCCACAAACCAAAGAGCATATCCTTCTCGCCCGTCAGGTAGGGGTACCTCAGATTGTGGTATTCATGAACAAGGTTGATTTGGTTGATGATCCTGAATTATTGGAATTGGTAGAAATGGAAATCCGTGAATTGTTATCTTCTTATGGATTTGACGGTGATAATACGCCAATTATCCAAGGTTCTGCAACCGGCGCATTAGCTGGGGAAGACAAATGGGTAGAAAAAATCAATGAATTGATGGATGCAGTAGATAGTTATATCCCGCTTCCTCCACGCTTGGTTGATCTTCCATTCTTGATGAGTGTTGAGGACGTGTTCTCTATTACTGGTCGTGGTACTGTAGCTACTGGTCGTATCGAAAGAGGCCGTATCAAAGTTGGTGAGGCGATTGAAATCGTTGGATTACAAGAAAAGCCTTTGGCTTCTACGGTAACCGGTGTGGAAATGTTTAAGAAATTGCTTGATGAAGGTGAGGCAGGTGATAATGCAGGTTTGTTATTGCGTGGTGTTGAAAAGACCCAAATCCGTCGTGGAATGGTGCTTTGCAAACCCAACTCGATTACCCCACATACTCAATTTAAAGGAGAGGTTTACGTATTGAGCAAAGAAGAAGGTGGACGTCATACGCCATTCTTCAACAAATATCGTCCTCAGTTCTATTTCCGTACAACCGACGTTACAGGTGAAGTAACCTTGAATGCCGGAACAGAAATGGTAATGCCTGGCGATAATACCAGTTTGAATGTAACGTTGATTCAGCCGATTGCGATGGAAAAAGGATTGAAATTTGCGATCCGTGAAGGTGGCCGTACCGTAGGTGCCGGTCAGGTTACAGAAATTGTTAAGTAATAAAAAAAGATAGCTAAGCTTTTAGCTCCTTACCAACGATAGCTCGTTTGATAAGTTAAAATAGACTATCTTTGAAAATAATGCTAAAAGCTATTGGTTCATCGCCGATAGCTTTTAGTTTTCTACGGGCATGGTGCAACGGTAGCATACGGGTCTCCAAAACCTTTGATCTGGGTTCGAATCCTAGTGCCCGTGCGATGACAATCGTTTATTGTTTAGATCGTTTGACACTGACTGTTGTTTTGAAAACAAATGGTTTTCGATACAGCAACAATTTTAAACCTTAAACTTTAAACTTTAAACCTTAAACGTTTTAAAAAATGAACAAATTCACAGTTTTCGTAAAAGAATCTTACCAGGAAATGGTGGAAAAGGTAAGTTGGCCGAAGTGGGAACAATTGCAACAATCAACAATGATTGTATTGGGTGCAACCCTTTTCATAACTGCCATTGTGGCCCTGATGGATCTGATCGCCAACGGAGCAATGAAATTTATTTACTCTTTATTTAAATAAACATGGAAGAAACTTCACCTCTTGAAAAGGTAGAAAAGGCTGAAAAAGAGAGCAAATGGTACGTACTACGCGTAGTGAGTGGGAAAGAACGCAAAGTAAAAGAATACCTGGACAAAGATATCTTACGAAACGGCTGGGATAAGGTGATCAGGCAAATCTTTCTCCCGGTTGAAAAAGTGTATAAAGTGCTTAACGGAAAAAAAGTGATGCGCGAACGTAACTTTTATCCGGGTTATATCATGATGGAAGTGGCCGATAACAAGCTGAACGACGATATCATCCAGCATGTGAGCAATATCAGCAACGTGATGCACTTTCTTACTGATGGAAAAGGCTCGAAAGGGAATATCATCTCTTTACGTAAAGCCGAAGTGAATAAAATGCTAGGTAAAGTGGATGAGATGAGCGATATCGGAGGAGTTACCATGAGCGAACCGTTTATCGTTGGTGAAACCATCAAAATCATTGATGGGCCATTCAATGATTTCAATGGTGTAATTGAAGAAGTGAATGATGAGAAAAAGAAACTGAAAGTTCAGGTGAAAATCTTCGGAAGGGCCACACCCGTGGAATTGAGTTACATGCAGGTGGATAAAATCGCTTAGTAACAAATTTAAAATAATTAAAAGTGCCTCAAAAATTGGGGCACTTTTTTTGCTTTGCCTACCTACCTAACAGGTCATAAGTTTAGGATATCCTTTTGATACGATTCAATATAACTTTTTAATTGCCCTTTACTTGTAAAACATTGTATAATTTCATCTCTTAGTAAATTTGTAGGATTATCTGTTAACAAGATTTTATATGAAGAGTAGGGGTAGGTAGCTGCATCTTTACAAAAACCATGCTTTACAGGGTTAGTGAG
>JAPLEF010000088.1 GCA_026391525.1 Sphingobacteriales bacterium | reverse complement strand
TCAAGCAAATAAACAAAAACGAAAATTGATTAATACAAAGGAAAAATTGTAAAAATTTAGTGTAGTTTAGAATGCCTTTAAAGCGATTTTGAAGTTTGTTGGGGGGGGGTATTTGCTTTCATTGTTTTTTATTTAGATGTTAAATATAATGTAATTATACTAACAATGAAGCATTATGGTATGAAATAATTTTAGGTTAATAATGACTTTTTAAATTTAGCATTATTCCTTCATTTTGATAAGTTTATCACGAACCCAAAAATCATCTTCTACATAGCTTATAATACACGATCTACATTTGAAAATCGGGTTTAAATCCTGTCGCAGACCGGCACACTTTATAGACACTGATGATCCCCGTCTTAAACGGGGCAAGCTATATGGGAATACAGGCGCCAGAAAAACCAAAAATTATTTTTTATGGTTGAATAGCCGTCAACAACTAATTTTGCTATTTCATAATTTTTCACAACATAATTGGATACCAACTAATTAATTTTTTATCAGATGAAACGGATATCACTATTTTTAACAGCAACAATCTTCTTGTGTTTTTTCAACCAGTCTAAAACCCATGCACAGGCTGCTATTATAGCTATGATCTTTGGAGATAAAGTGGCATCTGAAAAATTCCACCTGAGTGTTGACCTGGGTATGAACTTTGCATCTTTACCCGGATTGGAAAAACAAAAAATTACCAATGGCTTATATTTCGGATTGGGTACTTTCATCAAACTGAACGAAAAATGGGCACTCACGCCAGAATTCAAACCTATTTCGCCCAGAGGCGCTAAAAGTGTATTGCCCCTCAATGATTATTCAACCGTACTAACCAATACCACTTACGATATTGAACTCAATTATATCGATGTGCCTGTACTAGCTCAATATAAAATCAAACCCGAGTTTTTTATTTCAGCAGGGCCGCAATTTAGTTTCCTCACCTCAGCAAAACAGCTGGCAACGGGTACGCTTCCGCAAGGAAACGAAGTGGAACTCCAGGAAAAACTCAAATCTAATTTTGAATCCTTCTACATTTCCCTTCCGGTTGAAGTTGGCTATTCTTTGTTTAAAGCCAGAAAAGGAAAAGGTATGGATATTAAAGTGAGGTATAATTTCGGCCTCACCGAAATGATCGCCAATACAGCATACGGATCGAGCAAAGGCTCAACCATTCAGGTGTTTTTTTCCTTCCCTTTCATAACGCCTAAAGCAGATTAGACGCATCCGGGCTATGCCTGGCCAGAAAATGGTTTTTTAGGTTGATGCAATGAAGAGGGTAACAAGAGTAACAATCCACCAGATTTTACATCAAAAGCCTATCCTCTGAAATAATACCGATTGGACAAACAATATAGTCCAATATCGGCTATCGCCTCATTGTACTATTTGTTTGATACCATCGGCATTTAAGATTTATAAAATATTGGCATATTATATATAAATCACATTGGTATAACAGGTAATTGTAAGAAAGTACCAATATATTGATTAGTAATCCTATTTGTTTGATAACCCTCTCTTGTAAACGTAAGAGTTGGGCTGTAAAAAATGCCTTTTCTTTAGATAATTCCGACAATTTGCCACAAAAATCAAAAATCTTACCAATATCATCAAAAATCAAAATTTAGTAGAAATTATTTACTATTTATTGCCTACCTTTGCCCTCCTTTAATTTCGGAGCAGTGGCGCAAGCCCTCTCTTGTTGATTAAACGGTCTACACTAAACGTCTTAATTTACATATGTCTGCAACAAAATCAACCGCTGCTAAACGTCACAATTTCGGAAAAGTTGAACTTTTAGCAGAGCAACCCGATTTGCTCGGAATTCAGATCCAGTCTTTTAAAGATTTTTTCCAGTTAGAAACCACGCCTGATAAACGTAATGTGGAAGGGCTTTTCCGCGTATTCAAGGAGAATTTCCCTATTACCGATACCCGGAATATTTTCGTACTTGAATTTCTGGACTATTTCGTAGATCCTCCAAGGTACACCATCGAAGAATGTATCGAAAGAGGCCTAACCTATGCAGTTCCCCTGAAAGCAAAACTCAGGCTCAGTTGTAACGACGAAGAGCATGTGGATTTCCAAACCATCGTACAAGATGTGTTCCTGGGTAATATCCCTTACATGACCCCACGTGGCACCTTTGTGATCAATGGTGCTGAAAGGGTAGTGGTAAGCCAGCTCCACCGTTCACCGGGGGTATTCTTCGGACAATCGGTTCACCCGAATGGAACTAAAATTTATTCTGCCCGTGTGATTCCTTTCAAAGGCGCATGGATGGAATTTGCTACCGATATCAACAATGTGATGTTTGCCTACATCGACCGGAAAAAGAAGTTCCCGGTAACTACCTTGCTGCGTTCAATAGGCTTCGAAACTGATAAAGATATTCTTGAACTCTTCGGTATGGCCGATGAAGTGAAAGCCGATAAGAAAACTCTCGAGAAAAACCTCGGCAAACGTTTAGCTGCCCGCGTACTCCGTACCTGGGTGGAAGATTTTGTGGATGAAGATACCGGTGAAGTGGTTTCTATCGAAAGGAATGAAATCATCCTCGAAAGGGATTCTACCCTGGATGTAGCCAATATTGCCCTCATCCTCGAAATGGAAACCAAAAGTGTTTTCATTCAAAAAGAAGAAGTGAGCGGCGATTATGCCATCATCTACAATACCTTAAACAAGGATACTTCAAATAGTGAACTGGAAGCGGTTCAGCATATCTACAAGCAACTCCGTGGAGCCGATGCACCTGATGATGAAACCGCCCGTGGTATCATCGATAAATTATTCTTTAGCGATAAGCGTTACGATCTTGGTGAAGTGGGCCGATATAAAATCAACCGCCGCCTCGGTTTGAATTATCCTTTGGAGAAAAAAGTATTGACCAAGGAAGATATCATTTCCATCATCAAATACCTGGTATTGCTTACCAATGGCAAAAGTGAAGTGGATGATATCGATCACCTGAGCAATCGCCGCGTTCGTACAGTAGGAGAGCAATTGTATGCTCAGTTTGGTGTGGGATTGGCCCGTATGGCCCGTACCATCCGCGAAAGGATGAACGTGCGCGATAATGAAGTTTTCACTCCGGTGGATCTGATCAACGCCCGTACCCTTTCTTCCGTAATCAACTCATTCTTTGGAACATCGCAGTTATCTCAGTTCCTCGATCAAACCAATCCACTGAGTGAAATCACGCACAAGCGCAGGATTTCCGCACTCGGACCCGGTGGTTTAAGTCGCGAACGTGCAGGCTTTGAAGTACGTGACGTACACTATTCTCACTACGGCCGTTTGTGTACCATCGAAACACCGGAAGGCCCGAATATCGGATTGATCTCTACGCTTTGTGTGCATGCGAAAATCAACGACATGGGCTTTATCGAAACTCCTTATCGTAAGGTGGAAAACGGTAAAGTAGACATGAAGAAAATCACTTTCCTCAGCGCTGAAGAAGAAGATACGGCAAAAATCGCCCAGGCGAATATCGATATTGATGAGAAAGGGAATTTCGTGGAAGACAAGATCAAATCGCGTCAAACAGGCGATTTCCCTATCCTGGATAAAAAAGAAGTAGAATATATGGATGTGGCACCCAACCAGATTGTTGGTTTGAGTGCTTCGCTGATTCCGTTCCTTGAGCATGATGATGCCAACCGTGCCTTGATGGGATCAAACATGCAACGTCAGGCTGTTCCCTTGTTACGTCCTGAAGTGCCAATCGTTGGTACCGGATTAGAAGCGAAGGCTGCCCGTGATGCAAGGATTCAATTTCATGCAGAAGGTGATGGTGTGGTAGAATATGTAGATGCTAACGAAATTCATGTTCGCTACAAGCGTTCTGAAACTCAGCAGCTCGTAAGTTTTGAAGACGATTTGAAAGTGTATAGGTTGACAAAATTCGTTCGCACAAACCAGGAAACCTGTATCAATTTGCGGCCATCTGTTGTTAAAGGACAAAAAGTTGCGGAAGGTGATTTCCTTACCGAAGGTTATGCAACCAAAGGCGGAGAACTGGCTTTGGGCCGTAACCTGAAAGTGGCGTTCATGCCCTGGAAAGGATATAATTTCGAGGATGCGATTGTAATTTCCGAGAAAGTGGTGAAAGATGACTGGTTCACTTCTTTACATATCAGTGAATTTGAAACCGAAGTGCGCGACACCAAATTAGGTGAAGAGGAATTGACGCCGGATATCCCTAACGTAAGTGAAGAAGCTACCAAGGATCTCGATCAGAACGGTATCATCCGTATCGGTGCTTCCATTAAAGAAGGTGATATCATTATCGGTAAGATCACTCCTAAAGGTGAATCGGATCCAACGCCGGAAGAGAAATTGCTTCGTGCCATCTTCGGTGATAAAGCCGGTGATGCTAAAGATGCTTCTTTGAAAGCACCAAGTGGTACTGAAGGTGTGGTTATTGATAAGAAATTATTCCAACGTGCTAAAAAAGATAAGAACGCGAAAGTAAGGGAGAAAGCACAGCTCGATAAGATTGAAAAAACTCACGAAAAGAACGAAACCGATTTGATGGAATTGCTGCTCAATAAGCTTCAAACGCTGTTGAAAGACAAAACCAGTCAGGGTGTCAACAACAACTTCGGTGAGGTATTGATTGGTAAAGGAGCAAAATTCAATGCAAAGAATTTAGCGAATATCGACTTCCAGAATGTGAACCCCTTGGGCTGGAGCGGCGATGCCAAAACAGATGATCTGATCAACACCTTATTGCATAACTACAATATCAAATTCAACGAAGAACTCGGCCGTTACAAACGCGAAAAATTCAATATCTCAATCGGAGATGAACTTCCGGCAGGTGTATTGAAACTTGCTAAAGTTTATATGGCGGTTAAACGTAAGCTGAAAGTGGGCGATAAGATGGCAGGCCGTCACGGAAACAAAGGTATCGTGGCTAAAATCGTTCGTCAGGAAGATATGCCGTTCCTTGCAGATGGAAGGCCGGTTGATATCGTATTGAATCCGCTTGGTGTACCAAGCCGTATGAATCTGGGTCAGATTTACGAAACTGCTCTCGGATGGGCCGGTGAAAAATTAGGTGTGCGTTTTGCCACCCCGATTTTTGATGGTGCTTCGGTAGATGAAATTGCAGATGAAATTGAAAAAGCAGGCTTACCTAAATTCGGTCATACGTATCTCTATGATGGAGAAACCGGCGACCGTTTCGATCAGAAGGCAACCGTAGGAATCATCTATATCATCAAATTGCACCACATGGTGGATGATAAGATGCATGCCCGTTCAATCGGACCATACAGCCTCATAACCCAGCAACCTTTGGGTGGTAAAGCACAGTTTGGTGGACAGCGTTTCGGGGAGATGGAAGTTTGGGCATTGGAAGCTTATGGCGCATCAAATATCCTCCAGGAATTGCTTACCCTCAAATCGGATGACATCATCGGAAGGGCTAAAACATATGAAGCAATCGTAAAAGGAGATAATATTCCACGAGCCGGAATTCCTGAATCATTCAATGTACTGGTTCATGAATTACGCGGATTAGGATTGGATTTGAAATTTGAATAACTCTTTATTGCCAGCAAAAACCGCAATAAAGAGATCAATTCGGGTGTGAAAAGAATTATCAATTATCAACTATCAATTATCAATTAGTATATGGCATTCAAAAAAGAAAACCGTCCCAGGCCAACTTTTTCCCAAATCACTATTGGGTTGGCTTCACCAGACAGCATCCTTGAAAGAAGCTATGGTGAAGTTTTAAAACCGGAAACCATCAATTACCGTACTTACAAACCAGAAAGAGATGGTTTGTTTTGCGAAAGGATTTTCGGGCCGGTAAAAGATTATGAATGTGCCTGCGGAAAATACAAGCGTATCCGTTATAAAGGCATCGTATGCGACCGTTGTGGTGTTGAAGTGACGGAAAAGAAAGTACGCCGTGAAAGGATGGGGCATATCAAACTGGTGGTGCCTGTGGTTCACATCTGGTATTTCAAATCGCTCCCTAATAAGATCGGTTATTTATTGGGCATGAGTTCGAAAAAACTCGAAACAATCGTGTATTACGAACGTTTTGTGGTGATACAGTCCGGCATTCGTGCCGACAAAGGGCAGAACTATGCCGACCTGCTTACAGAAGAAGAATACCTGGATATCTTAGACACGCTTCCGAAAGAGAATCAGATGCTCCCTGATGAAGATCCGGAAAAATTCATTGCTAAAATGGGAGCCGAAGCCGTTCATGCGATGCTTGGACGCCTCGACCTTGATCAATTGAGTTTCGACCTTCGTAATTCAGCCGCAAACGAAACATCACAACAACGTAAGGCAGATGCTTTAAAGCGTCTAAGCGTAGTAGAGAGTTTTCGTGATGCCAATACCAGAATCGTAAACCGTCCGGAGTGGATGGTTATGCAATATATTCCTGTAATTCCACCTGAATTACGTCCGCTTGTTCCATTAGATGGAGGCCGCTTTGCTTCTTCCGATTTGAACGATTTGTACCGCAGGGTGATCATCCGCAACAACCGTTTGAAGCGCTTGTTAGAAATCAAAGCGCCTGAAGTGATCCTTCGTAATGAAAAAAGGATGTTGCAGGAAGCAATTGATTCGCTTTTTGATAATAGCCGTAAATCGAATGCTGTTAAAGCAGAAGGCGGACGTGCCTTGAAATCATTGAGTGATGTGTTGAAAGGAAAACAAGGTCGTTTTCGTCAGAACCTGTTAGGTAAGCGTGTGGATTATTCCGGCCGTTCTGTAATTGTGGTTGGCCCGGAATTAAAAATGCACGAATGCGGATTACCTAAAGACATGGCAGCAGAATTGTTCAAGCCATTTATTATTCGCAAGTTGATTGAAAGAGGTATCGTAAAAACCGTGAAGAGTGCCCGTAAACTGGTTGATAAGAAAGAAGCCATCATCTGGGATATTCTTGAAAATATTTTGAAAGGTCATCCTGTAATGTTGAACAGGGCTCCAACGCTTCACCGTTTGTCGATCCAGGCATTCCAGCCAAAGTTGATCGAAGGTAAAGCCATCCAATTGCATCCCCTCGTAACCACCGCCTTCAATGCGGATTTCGATGGAGATCAGATGGCTGTTCACGTTCCTTTGAGCAATGCGGCCATTTTAGAAGCACAATTGCTGATGCTTTCTTCACATAACATCCTGAACCCGCAAAACGGTACGCCGATTACCCTTCCTTCGCAGGACATGGTTCTTGGTTTGTACTATATCACCAAAGGAAAGAAAACCGTTGGAGATGAAATTGTAAAAGGAGAAGGAAAAGCATTTTATTCTGCAGAAGAAGTGATCATCGCTTACAATGAAAAGCAGATCGACTTGCACGCCAATATCCGCGTAAGGGCCAATTTCCGCAACAGCGATGGAACACTAACTTATAAACTGATCGAGACAACTGTTGGTCGTGTGATATTCAACCAGTTTGTTCCGAAGGAAGTAGGTTTCATCAACGCCCTGCTTACGAAGAAGAACCTGCGTGAAATCATCGGCGATATCATCAAATGGACCAGCGTTCCGATCACCGCCAGATTTCTGGACGATATCAAAACACTCGGCTACCGTATGGCGTTCCGTGGTGGGTTGTCGTTCAATATCAACGACCTTATCATCCCTGCAATCAAGGAAGAACTGGTTGAAAATGCACAGACTGAAGTTGCAGAGGTTTGGGACAGCTACAATATGGGTTTAATCACCAACAATGAACGCTATAACCAGATCATCGATATCTGGAGCAGGGTGGATACTAAAGTAACGGAAACGCTTATTCGCGAATTAGCGATCGATAAGCAAGGGTTCAATTCTGTTTACATGATGTTGGATTCCGGTGCAAGGGGTAGTAAACAGCAGATCAAGCAGCTTGCCGGTTTGAGGGGCTTGATGGCTAAGCCAAGGAAATCGGGTTCATCAGGAAGTGAGATCATCGAGAATCCTATTCTGGCGAATTTCAAAGATGGTTTGAGCGTATTGGAATACTTTATCTCAACCCATGGTGCCCGGAAAGGTTTGGCGGATACGGCTCTTAAAACAGCCGATGCCGGTTACCTCACCAGAAGGTTGGTGGATGTGGCACAGGATGTGGTGATCAATGAAGAAGATTGCGGAACGCTGAGGGGAATCGCTACATCTGCATTGAAAGACAATGAAGATATCATTGAACCGCTTAGTGACCGTATTGAGGGAAGAACTTCTCTACATAATGTATTCCACCCGGTAACTGATGAATTGCTTCTTGCAGCAGGAGATGAAATCAGTGCAGACGTAGCCAGGAAGATTGAAGACACCGGTATCGAAACCGTTGAAATACGTTCCGTACTCACTTGCGAAAGCAAGCGTGGCGTATGTGTAAGGTGTTATGGTAAGAACCTGGCTTCAGGTGTGCTGGCTCAGCGTGGTGATGCAGTGGGAATCATTGCTGCACAAAGTATCGGTGAGCCGGGAACACAGCTTACCCTGCGTACTTTCCACGTGGGTGGTGTAGCAGGATCTGCATCTGTGGAATCTTCTTTAGTTGCGAAGTTTGAAGGAACCTTACAATTCGACGGATTAAGAACGGTTCATACCGAGAACAGCGAAGGCAAGAAAATTTCTGTTGTTATCGGCCGTACCGGTGAAATCAGGAATATCGATGTGAAATCTGACCGTTTACTAAATACTATGCATATTCCTTACGGGGCTTTGCTGAATGTAAAAGACGGGCAGAAAGTAAATAAAGGCGATATCATTTGTACCTGGGATCCGTTCAATAATGTAATCGTTGCTGAAAGTCAGGGTGCGGTTAAGTTTGAATCGGTTCTCGATGGTATTACCTACCGTGATGAAGCCGACGAACAAACCGGTCACCGCGAAAAAGTGGTTATCGAAACCAAGGACAAAACAAAACTCCCTGCCATCCTTGTTGAAGGCAAAGAAAAGAAATCATACAACCTCCCGGTTGGTTCACACATCGTTGTTGAAGAAGGTGATGATGTACGCAGCGGGCAGGTACTGGTAAAAATTCCAAGGGTACTCAGCAAACTGAAGGATATCACCGGGGGTTTGCCAAGGGTTACAGAATTATTTGAAGCCAGGAATCCAAGCAGTCCTGCTGTGGTTTGTGAAATCGACGGAGTAGTTGCCTTTGGTGCCATCAAAAGAGGTAATCGCGAAATCGTGGTTGAAGCCAAAGATGGTGTGGTTCGCAAATACCTCGTGCCCCTTACCCGCCAGATACTGGTACAGGATGGTGACTTTGTAAAAGCAGGTGCTGCTTTGAGTGATGGTCAAATTGCTCCGGCAGATATCCTCTCTATCAAAGGGCCGTTCGCCGTTCAGGAATATGTGGTGAATGAAATCCAGGAAGTATATCGTTTGCAAGGTGTGAGGATCAACGATAAGCATATTGAAGTGATCGTTCGTCAGATGATGCGTAAAGTAACCATCGAAGATGCGGGTGATACTAAATTCCTTGAAGGAGATACTGAAGACAGGCTCGACTTTAACACTGAGAATGATTATATCTACGATAAGAAAGTGGTTACAGAGTATGGAGAAAGCACCAAATTGAAAACCGGACAGATTGTTACATTACGTGATGTGAGAGAAGAGAATTCTATCCTGCGTAGGGCAGACAAGAAACTGGTTGAATACCGGGATGCACGCCCTGCCACTTCATCGCCACTCTTGCTGGGTATCACAAAAGCATCATTGGGTACACATAGCTGGATTTCAGCAGCATCATTCCAGGAAACTACCAAAGTACTGAGTTCGGCTGCCATCCAGGGTAAAACCGATGAAATGCTCGGCTTGAAAGAAAATGTGATAACCGGTCATCATATTCCAGCAGGTACGGGTTTACGTGAGTTTGAGAACATGATTGTAGGCAGCAAGGAAGAATATGAATTGTTGATGACTACCAAAGAAGCGATGAGCTTTGATGATGAAGAGTAGTTTATTTTTAAAGCATAGTAAAGGAGCGAATTTTCGCTCCTTTTTTTATGAGATGTTTTGAACGTTCATTACTACCGCCATAATCACTTTTAATACCATTGGTTTATTTTTTCATAAACCATTTCAGGAGTAATGGTATCCATGTTGTCATTTACACACTGTAAAAAGCTTGCTTTTGCGCCCAATGGTCCCCATCGTTCACCTCTTTTCACCCATCGGTTTTCGTAAAGGCCTAGTGTTTGGATTCCTGCTGCTGCGGCAATATGAACAGGCCCGGTAGAGGAGGCAATTAGTCCATCTGCTCCGGCAATAAAAGCGATAAGCTGATTGGCATCTATTTTGCCTGTAAGGTCGATAACCACGTCGCCTTGTTGCTTTACCCAATCTTCCAAAACACTTTTTTCAGCAGTTGAACCTGTGATGAAAACCCTGTATTTATCGGGGTTTAACAATTTCAATAAGGCACTGAAATTATGCAATCCCCACTCTTTAGCGTTCTTGTTCGAAAGGGGATGAAAAATAATATTGAAACGGTCGTTGGCCAAAAGGGAAGAAATATTCGGATCCAAATCAGGAAGTCTTGAAAATCCGTAATACTGATGTATTTCATTACGTTTAGGGATTTTTCGAATACCCAATGGGGCTAATAATTTGCAATTGAGTTGTGCTTCACTGAGTCTTGATTTTTTTCTAGACAAGGCCACAAGCCTGTTGCAATATCGCCAGTTGATTAACACATTAGCAGCACCTATTCTTATGTTGATGCCAGCTGTTTTGCAATATCTTAATGCAGGTTCAACTTTGAGGAGATGCACCACGGCATCAATATTTTTGCTCTTTAGCAAACTGTTTATCCCTTTTTCATCTAATTCTTTCCATTCATCATAATCTAAAAATTCATCTACATGTACACTCGCCATTGCAACTGCACGGGTATAAGCCCTTCCCAGAAAGCTGATCTTGCAATTGGGATATTTAGATTTCAGTAAGCCGCACACAGGTAATGCAAGAATTACATCACCCATGGCATCTTCTCTGGCTATCAATACATGAATAGGCTTATTCCATTTTCTCGAAAACATTTAGAGTTTTATTAAGTAATTCAATTTGATGAAATTTTTCGGCTCAGCAAAATCTGTCATGATGATAACCCCTCGTTAAGCCTTTCATAAAATCTTACGCTTCAATATTGCAGGTTGAGCCTTTGTAAGTAACTTGCCGTTAATCAAAATGAAGTTCATGAAACAGTTTTCTATGGTGCTCAATCTGGTTTTATTGGCCGCAGTAGGCGTGTTGTATTATCTCCATTTCAGTAAAGATACCAAACTAAATGCTCCACAAAAACAGATATCCCCAACGGTTAATACTACCAATACCGTTCGACCTGCAATCGCTTATGTGGAACTCGATTCTCTCAATGAAAAAATCTCTTACATCAAGTTAGGGCGTAAAGAACTGGAAGCCGAACAACAATCCATCGAAACCGAATGGGAGAACAGTTACCGTAATCTGGAAAACCAGAAAAATAATTTCCTGAAAAGGGGAAATGCTATCACCCAGGAAGAAGCGGAAAAGTTCCAGACCTCCCTTTTACAGCAGCAACAGCAAGTAGACGGAAGGAAACAAAATCTCTCTCAAAAACTCAATGAGAAGAGTTACAAGTTCATGGAAGAAATTCAAAAGAAGTTGAAAGATTTCCTCACCGCTTATAATGAAGATAAAAACTTCAACTATATTTTCACCACCGGAAATGGCCTGGAATATATGGTTTACAAAGATTCTTCACTTAACATAACAGCCGATGTGATCAAAGGCATGAACGATGTGATGAAATCCACCTCAAAAAATTAAGCCGCCCAAAATATTTATTTTCAGTCCCGTTAAAGCTTTAACGGGATTTTTATTGCTTACATTTATGCCAAACATTCTTGTAAATGAACGAAACGCAGCAAACTTTCAAACCTACCTTAGGATTATTTGATGCAACCATGATTGTGGCAGGCTCCATGATAGGATCCGGGATTTTTATCGTGAGTGCAGATATCACCAGGAATGTTGGCAGTGCAGGTTGGCTCATTGCTGTTTGGGTGATCACAGGATTCATGACATTAACTGCAGCCATGAGTTATGGCGAATTGAGTGCCATGTTTCCAAAAGCAGGAGGACAATATGTTTATTTGAAAGAAGCCTTCAATCCTTTAGCCGGATTTTTATATGGATGGAGTTTTTTTGCCGTAATTCAAACTGCTACGATAGCCGCAGTAGGCGTAGCTTTCAGTAAATTCATGGCCTATCTGGTTCCTGAGTTGGGCAATAATTATTTTCTTTTTAATATAGGCGCGCTTCAAATTCATTCCGGACAACTGCTTGCCATTGCCATCATCATTTTACTTACCTATATCAACTCCCGGGGTATTAAGGAGGGTAAGTTGATCCAAACCGTATTCACCAGTGCAAAGCTTATCGCATTATTCGGACTGATTCTTTTCGGCTTTTTTTGGGTGAAAAATAGTTTCTGGCAACAAAATATGGCCACCGGTTTTCAGGCTATGCAAGATGCAGGTGTTGATCATAAAGGGATCATTCCTTCCGGTTGGCAGGGCATCAGCGGAGCTGCCTTACTGGGTGCCATTGCAGCAGCCATGACCGGAAGTATTTTCAGTAGCGACGCCTGGAATAACGTAACTTTTATTGCCGGTGAAATTAAAAATCCTAAACGCAATATCGGCTTGAGCCTCTTCTTGGGTACGCTTCTGGTTACGATTATTTATGTAAGTACAAATCTGATGTATCTGAATGTACTTCCGCTGAATGAAATTGCTTTTTGTGCCGATGACAGGGTTGCTGTGGCTGCGGCCAATAAGATATTTCCCGATTTTGGCACAACGTTGATTGCATTACTCATCATGGTTTCTACTTTCGGATGCAATAACGGACTCGTGCTTGCCGGTGCAAGGGTTTATCACACTATGGCGCAAGACGGACTTTTTTTCCGCAATGCGGGAAAGCTAAATGCAGCAAGCGTTCCGGGTTACGCACTTTGGATTCAATGCATAGTGGCTTCTGCCTGGTGCCTGAGCGGAAAATACGGCGATTTACTGGATATGATTTCATTTGTAGTAGTGATGTTTTACATGCTTACCATCGCCGGGATTTTCGTCTTAAGGAAAAAAAGGCCTGATGCCGATCGTCCCTACAAGGCATTTGGGTATCCCGTATTACCTGCGCTTTATATCATGTTAGGTATGGCATTTTGTATTCTCCTCATCATTTACAAGCCTGCATTTGTATGGCCGGGGCTCATCATTGTTGCTGCCGGTGTTCCGATTTATTATATTGCAGTGGCAAATCAACCTAAAGCATGACCACATTGAATCTAATTGATTTCGACCAGTTATTCAACCAACTCGCCGGTATCCGTGTAGCCGTTGTTGGCGATGTGATGCTCGATACGTACTGGTGGGGAAAGGTAGAACGTATTTCTCCGGAAGCACCGGTTCCGGTAGTGTCGGTGGTTAGTCGCGAAAAGCGTATAGGCGGTGCCGGTAATGTGGCTTTGAATATCCGTGCTTTCAAATCGGATGTACAGTTGATTTCTGTTTTAGGTGACGACGACGATGGGGCTTCCCTTCAAAACCTTTTGGAAGAACAGCAAATAGGTACCGGATATCTTGTAAAAAGCAAATCGCGTATCACTACTAACAAAATCAGGGTAATTGGCAGAAACCAACAGATGATGCGCCTCGATGCAGAAATGACAACTGCTCTGGAACCTAACGACGAGGAGGCTTTGTTAGCGTCTTTCCGCAACTACGTGAACAAGGAGCAACCGCATATGGTGATTCTTGAAGATTATAACAAAGGCGTATTGACTGAACTGGTTATTACTACTATTATTCAATACTGCAGAGAAAGAAATATCCTTACAGCTGTTGATCCTAAGCGGAAAAATTTCTTTGCCTATAAAGAGGTTACTATATTTAAACCAAATCTGCAAGAAGCCAGGGAAGGGTTGAATAGGTTGATAGAGCAGGTTGATACCGCAATACTATCTTCCATTCATGCAGCCCTGCATGAAAAATTACATCACCACATTTCATTGATCACACTATCTGAAAAAGGTATTTTTTATCAGATGGACCAGCAAATGAAAATCATACCCACACATATACGAACTATTGCCGATGTGAGTGGTGCCGGAGATACCGTTATTGCTGTTGCCGCTTTGTTGTATGCGGCTACCGGTGAAGTGCGGTTGATGGCTGAAGTTGCCAATATTGCCGGCGGTTTGGTTTGTGAAGAAGTGGGAACAGTTGCCATCAATGCCCAAAAGTTATTGGCAGAATGCAAGAGATTACTCCCCAATGCCACTTCTTAAATCAGCAGGTAAATCTTTTTCATACCTGATGCTAGCCTTTAGTAAGTTTTAAAAATATGCTTTCAAACGTTGAAGGCTGTTCAATCATTGCAAGAAAAGTATCGAATCTTTGTGGCATTAAAATAGATATTTTTGGTGTGTAAAACTTACACTATGCAAGCATTTTCTCTGGTCATTCATGGCGGGGCGGGCACTATCCTTAAATCTGATATGACTGCAGCTTTGGAGAAGGCTTATATGCAGGGCCTCGACGAAGCTTTGTCTGTAGGATATGCCGTTTTGGAAAATGGAGGATCAGCAGTAAACGCAGTGAAAGCAGCTATTGTGGTGCTGGAAGATAATATGTTGTTCAATGCAGGAAGAGGTTCGGTATTCACTAAGAAAGGAGTACAGGAAATGGATGCAGCCATCATGGATGGTGCTACCTTGGCTGCCGGTTCAGTAGCGGCTGTGAGGAATGTACGAAACCCCATAGAGTTGGCTTACGAAGTGATGACCGAAAGCAATCATGTATTTTTAAGCGGTAAAGGGGCTAACGATTTTGCCATCAAACAAGGAGTGAAGCTTGAACCTGATGAGTTTTTCTTTTCACAATTCCGCTACGATCAGTGGAAAGAAATCCGCGATAGTGATAATTATTCTCTCGATCATACCCATCAGGATCTGGATGAATTGATGAAGGATAAGAAATTTGGTACCGTTGGCGCTGTTGCTTGTGATGGATCCGGTAATATCGCTTCCGCAACCAGCACTGGAGGAATGACCAATAAAAAATATGGTAGGATCGGCGACAGTCCTATAATCGGCGCAGGCACTTATGCCAATAATAAAACCTGTGCCATCAGTTGCACCGGCCATGGCGAACCTTTTATCCGTGCCGTTGCTGCACACGATGTGAATGCCATCATGGAATACACAGGAAGCTCGCTGGAAGAAGCCATGAACGAAGTGGTACACCGGAAACTCGTGAAAATGAATGGCGAAGGCGGTATGATAGGGGTAGACGCTAAAGGGAATATGGCCATGGTTTTCAATAGTGCCGGTATGTATCGTGCAATGCGAGGAAGTAACGGACAATACGCTGTAGGTATTTATAAGGAGCTGATGCAGATTCCTGTATCCTGAATATGAAACATCTTTTTTAACTTCACCCAAAAAGATAACTTTATTTCTTCCCTTGGTATGAAAAAAAAAGCAATCATTGTTGCAGGCGGTTCGGGAACCAGAATGAACAGTAGTGTTCCCAAACAATTCCTGCAGCTGAATGGGAAGCCCATCTTATATTACTCTATCGCAGCTTTTTTAGATGCTTATCCCGATCTGGAAATCATTCTTGTACTGCCTGAAGAGTATTTAGGCGACGGCAAGGAAATAATCGATGCTTTTTTCGATTATTCCCGCGTACAACTTGCGGTTGGTGGGAGAACACGATTCCATAGCGTACAAAATGGACTAAAACTGATCAATGAAGATTGTGTGGTTTTTGTTCATGATGCCGTACGTTGTTTGCTTACTACAGCACTTATCCATCGCTGTTATGAAGCAGTATTGGAATTCGGATCAGCAGTTCCTGCTATCACACCAAAAGACAGTATCAGGTTATTAACTGAAACCGGTAATGATGCAATAGACAGAGATCTGGTAAGACTTATTCAAACCCCACAGGTTTTTTACAGCAAATTATTATTACCTGCATTCCAGATCGATTTTAAAGACCGGTTCACCGATGAAGCAGCTGTTATAGAAGCATTCGGACTCACCATTCATCTGATAGAAGGGGAGGAGGAAAATATCAAGATCACCCGACCATTGGATCTGTTTCTTGCAGAAAAAATATTAGCCAACCGTTCGGCGGGTTCCGCTTCATAAACCAAATTTCCTGCGGTGAATCAACCCATCAAATCATTACTGAAAAAATTGGGGGTATATTATTCATTACAATCGTACTACCGTCAATGTATAAATGCTTTCTTGATTTTTCAATTCAGATACCGTTACAGGAAGTATGCCGGATCTGGCTTCACCTGTAATGTCTGCCAATCGGGCTATAGCCGTTTTATTCCTTCATTTCCGGCACCTGAAAATGCAGCAGCTCTTCAGAGGCATAAGGTAATTGCAGGATATGGTGAACAGGTGATTTGTCCGTTTTGCAGAAGCACCGCACGCGAAAGGCTCGTTTTGGCCGTACTGCAAGATCAGTTCAATTTAAAAGATAAGCTGATATTGCATTTTGCACCGGAAGCCCCTGTTTACAAGTATCTCAACCAAGAGGGAAAAGTTATTACGGCAGATATCGAACCGGGTTTTTATCGCAACCTCGATAAGCATTGCAGGGAAGAAAACCTTTGTGCCCTTTCTTTTGAAAATGATTTGTTCGATTGGGTCATCTGCAACCATGTTATGGAGCATATTAAAACCGATAGTCTTGCCGTAGAAGAAATTTACCGGGTGATGAAACCGGGCGGACAGGCCTTATTACAAGTGCCTTTTACTACCAGTGTTGAGGAAAACATTGAGATTGATAATGAAAACAACGAAGTAACAAGGTCTCCATTGTACGGACAAAAAGATCATGTTCGTATCTATGCATTGAAAGCTTATCTTGAATTACTGAAAGCTGCCGGGTTTATTCTGCATGTTCAGTATCCTGAAGAATTAAAAAAATATCAGCAGTTTGCCATACAGCCCGGGGAATGCGTAATACGGGTTCAAAAGCCTGTCAACGCTTAAACAACCTAACAGGTCTTGGTAGGAGATTGAAACGTATAAATGGATAGTTTTCCGCCTTTGCACCCAGCTTCTGATAAAAAAAGGCAATGCCGGGAACATCTGAACCTTCCAGATCGAGGATCATGGATGTACCGGCCCATTCCCTGATCAAAGCATCATATAAAAAGTAATTGGCTTTTTTCTTCCTGCCTTCCGGTACCGTACAGGAAATCAGGTTATAAAAACGTTTGTCGTCTTTAAGCAATAAGGAAACAGCCATCAACTCGCCATTTTCAGGTTCTTTAACCTGCCTCACTATCACCCGGTTCTCCTGCCTATAATGTTGGCATAATTTTTCAAAACGATTGTAGGCATCAGGCTTAAATGCGGGTAGCCTATCCCGGTAGAGTTCTTCATATAAACGAATCGCCGGGCTGATAGCTGTTGAATCGGAGTACTGCAAGTTTGCATCTATGGCTTTGTTGATAGATTGCCGGGTATCCGTATGATAGTTTTTGGAAATCTCCTCATAACCTTTTTCAAGATGGATAAGATAATTACTACGTTTCTGCATGGCGATGCCATCGGGCCATTGCCGGCATAAGTTGCCATGATTGAGAGTTGTTTCAGCAAAACTAAAATGCTTAGCTGCCAAATTAAGGAAGGCAGATAGGAGTGTTTCCGATAGCGGCTGAATAGCATAGATACCGCCCTGCTGCAGAAACGGAGGCTGATAAAGATAGCGGATGCTCCATTTTTTTTTCCAGGTAAGCGGCATCACCGCTTCGTAATCGCCCCATACGATGGCATCCCAGTGTACAGCCATGGTATCCAAATAAACCGATTCTCCATAAATCATCCCATTATTAGCATTGTGGATACAATAATCCCACTTCGTTCTGTCAATTTCATCATGCGCTATGAAACGGGGTGGTATCAATTGAATGGACTTTGCGGAATAAATTTCCGGATGGTAAGTTGTTGAATATCGATAGTGAAGCTGATATTACGGAGAAAGCGTTTATCCGGAACAGTTGACTTGAAATAATCACGATACACTTTGCTATATACGAGTGGGAAATAAATATTCACCAGGTTTTTGATCAGGGAAATTTGTAAGCCTGCATTATAGAGGAACCGGCCTGTTGTTGCATCATCCTTCCATGCTGCGGCATAAGTGCCGAGATCGGCATAAATTTTTAAAGGAATTTTTATGGGCAGCAAGGATAGCGGGTTGATCTTATCCGGAATAGTTGTGCTCAGGTTTAGCGTGCTAAGCCAATCATCACTACGACCAATCTTTTCACTCAGCAGATCTGTTCTTACCTTGAAAGCGCCATCTCTGTTCATCATCTGCTGGGATGCGAATCCTTCAAATTCATTTCTCCCGAAAAAATAATTGCTGTAGGTGTAGTCTTCGTATCCGTTGGGCCCGCTCATGTTCAGGTGATAGCGGCTCGTTTCAAATGCGGAACTGAATGTTTTTGCACCGGTATAAAAGAACTTCCCTGCAAAGAACCTTAATGATAAGCCACCCCCTTTAGGATAATTCAGAAATTGGTTAGCAGTAAGTGCAAGTCTGAAAAATGATTTTCCCTGTTCTGCAACTAAACTGGCATTATATGGATAGAGCACCCTGTTTTGATAAGCAGTAATAGTAAACTGATTGAGGTAACGATTATTTTTTGGTGTACTGATTTTATCTGCCTGCGAAATCGTATCGAAACTGAAACTCAAATCTGTTTCGGTAATCAGGAATGTTTTCCACTGAAAACGCACACCGAAGCTGCTCCTGGGGTTTGCTGATGAGGTTGAATAAGTGATAGAGGGTACGATTTTGGTAAATGGCTGAACGTATTTATTATTGTTTTCATCGGTGAAATCATCTGCCGTGAATTTTGCTCCGGCCAATGCAATTTCCAGTTTATTGCCATGTGTTCCCGGAAAAGTCTGATAAGAAAGCCTTCCAAATCCGTTCCATTCCTTACTGCCAAAAGCATACATCGGCGCCAACAAAAAATTGAATTCATTTTGCGGCAGGGTATAATTGTGCAACAATCCACCCAGCATGAAGCGGTCGTAAGTATTGTAACCGATCAAGGGTGAAATGAAGAGGTAGTTGTGTTTGTCGGTATCCTTAAAACCAAAAAAAGACTGGATTTTAATTCCTTTCCTTTTTGTTTTTTGCAATGAACCCTTATAGCCGAGTTCGGTTAAGAAGCTATCTGCCGTTGACCCGAACATATAAACTGCATTGGCTTTGAAATCTGCCGGATTGGGATGCTTGAACTGCCATTGATCATAATACCTGCGGATCATACTGTCGAAGGCGACCGTACCCACTTTTTTTTCAACTTTCTGTAACCATTGTGCAGTTTTTGTATAAGCGATAAGGCCATAATTCAAACTGCTGAAGGTTTGGGAGGGTACAAAAATGGGCTGGTCTTTTTTTGCCCTGCAAACCGATTCAAGCAACAAAGCTTCCTGATCTTCCGGGATCCTCGCTGCCATGAAGCCCTTGGTTTTTTGCTGCAGCGAATCTTGATTTCCATATTTCAAATCCATATACCGCTGGTCGTAATAACTGTTCAGGCCCTCATCCAGCCAGGGATGCACCCTTTCATTACTGGCCAATATGCCATAGAACCAGTTGTGGCCAACTTCATGGTTGATTACCGCATCCAGCTCTTTGCCATTGCCCGGATCGCCAATCAGGGTGATGGTCGGGTATTCCATGCCACCACCTGTGGCAGAGGGATGTTCCACAACGGTAGCTACCGGGTAGGGGTATTCGCCAATCCACTTTGATTTGGTAAGGAGGGCATCCTTTATATATCGTATACTGTTTAACCAATGTTCCTTTTTTTCTCCCGGAATATAATAGGCGTAAACATCCACTGTTTTATGTGGTAACTGAACCGTATCATGCAGTACCACAAAACGCGGATCGGCAAACCAGGCAAAATCATGTACTTTATCCTGGATATAATGAACAGTTTGTATGCCATTTGCCGAATCGGTTGAAATGGCCATACCTGTAGCGGCTACCCGATACCGTGATGGCAGCGTGATCTTCACATCGTATTGTCCGAACTCGCTGTAAAACTCGCCCTGGTCAAGGTACGGCATCGTATTCCAGCCCCATTGATCGTAAACCGCCGGTTTGGGATACCATTGGGTGGCCTGCACCGACTGGCCAACATAGCCTCCTCTTGAAAAATTGTAAGGGAGTTTCACATGAAAGCTCACAACTAACTGAGTTGCCGTACCGGGCAATAATGGTTTAGGTAGCAACACTTTGATAATGTCCTGTTCAACGGGATGGTCTTCCAGAGTGGTTGCTACACCATCGGCTTTGAACAGCAAGCGGTTCATATAACCTCTTTTCGATTCATCAGAAAAATAAAAATCCGTCCTGCCATTTTCCAGCAGTTGTTCGCTGAAAGCAGTACGGTCGTTCTTATACGCATTGGGCCAGCAATGAAACCAGATGAAACGGAGCGTATCCGGAGAATTATTCCTGTAATTGATGATAGCTTCTCCATCCAGCATTTTGGTACTATCCTGCAATACCACTGAAATTTTGTAATCAACCTCCTGTTGAAAATACCCGAAGCGTTGGGCATAGGCAGATGAGCAACAGATGAATAAAGTAATGATCAGCAATCGGATATTCAGGGAAACCATAGTTTCAAAAATACGAAGAATGACGGGATGCAAGCTTTCTATAGTGAAGCCAATTATTTTCCTTTCCCGGAAAAGATGATCTGAAGGGTGTAAATCATGATTTTAAAATCGAGGGCTAAGGAAATATTCTCGATGTAAAGCAGGTCGTAGGGCATACGGCGGATCATTTCGGGTATGGATGAAGCGTATCCAAAATTTACCATGCCCCAACTGGTTAATCCGGGTTTCACTTTAAAAAGATATTTGAATTCCGGATGCAGGGCAACCAGTTGATCGATATAAAATTTGCGTTCAGGCCTTGGACCAACCAGACTCATTTCGCCTTTGATGATATTCCAAAGCTGGGGCAATTCGTCGAGCCGCCATTTTCGCATTGTTCTTCCCCAATTGGTGATCCTGATATCATCAGTGCTGCTGAGTTGTGGACCGTTCTTTTCTGCATCCACCTGCATGGAACGGAATTTGATCATGGTAAACGGTTTGCCCTTATATCCGATGCGTTCCTGGTAAAAAAACACCGGACCTTTCGAAGATAGTGCCACGCGTATCCAGGTATAAATGATCAGGGGAGAAAGGATGATTATGGCGAGTAAGGCCACAGATAAATCTAACACACGTTTGATGTTCTGTTGCCATGCAGGTAATTGTCCGGCATGGATATCAATAAGCGGCACACCGAGGATATTATTCGTTTGAAGCGCGCCACTGATGATATCAACCGTATCGGGCATGATCTTGATATTTACTTCCTTATCGCTCAGCAATTGAAGGATATGTGTGATCAAGCTTCGTTCATTCTTATCCACCGTAATGATCACTTCTTCTATCTGCGCATCTTCAATCAATTTTTCAATATCGGTTCCTGCAGGATATTGAAGTATTCCTTCAGGTAATTCCGCTTTCAGCTGATCATCGCTATTGATGAAACCTACCACCTGAAAACCGGCATGCTCCTTACTTTTCAGGAATTCTTTGTAAAATTCAACGGCTTTAGGTGCAGCGCCAATCAACATCGCATTAAAAAAAACCCTGCGATTTTTCAATTGATTTTTTACTAAAGCAAGAAAGAACAAACGTATCAGATAGGAGAGTGTGAAATAGGGGATGAGTAAGCTGAAGAATTCGAGATAGTAATTTTGATTGTTTTCCTGCGGATTTTTAAGGATGAAAAAGAAGAGCAAAAACAAGCAACCAAAAAGACTTACAAAAAACACCCGTGAAAATTCTGAAAGTCTGGATTTCTGATAAAGTGAATGATATCCACCGCTTAAAAAGTTGAGGAATAACCATCCGGTGCAGTACATGAACAGGCCCAGATAAAAGCCGGGCGGCATACTGAAATCATAGTCATATATCTTCGTACGAAGAAAATAAAACAAGGCCCAGGTGAACATACTTACCAGGATATCTGTTATGATCAACCAACTTATATGTATTCGGGGCTGCTTCAAAGGGGATTGTTTTCAGGAATGGTTGCCTGATCAATGCTGTTTGTGGTTAATTTTTTCGAGGATGAGATGAGCCACTTCCATCGCGCTGAACCCGTCCATCACCGTAACAGGTGTTTCTGTATCCTTAACAATGGCATCCCGGAAAGCTTCCAATTCCATCTTGATGGCATTCACTTCTGCAATGGCAGGATTGGCGATAGCGATGGTTTTTTTTCCGTTATTGGTTTCTATATCGAAAGTGAAAACATTCTTATCGCCGGGTTGATTGAGACGGATGATTTCTGTTTTCTTATCGAGGAAGTCGATGCCGATATAAGCGTCTTTCTGGAAAAGCCTCATTTTTCTCATCTTCTTGATAGAGATACGGCTGCTGGTGAGGTTGGCAACACATCCGTTATCGAACTCGATCCTAACGTTAGCGATATCCGGCGTATCGCTCATCACGGCAACACCGTTTGCTGAAATATGGTTCACATTACTTTTTACGAGATGGAGGATGATATCGATATCATGAATCATCAGATCCAGAATCACACTCACATCGGTACCTCTTGGGTTAAACTGGGCGAGGCGGTGCACTTCGATGAACATCGGTTGTAAATCATATTCCGAAAGGGCAAGAAATGCGGGATTGAATCTTTCCACATGACCTACCTGGAATTTGAGGTTCGATTCTTTGGCAAGTTTTGCCAGTTCTCTTGCCTCATCCATCGTATTGGCCAGTGGCTTTTCAACGAACACATGTTTGCCTTTGCGAAGGGCCATATCACAAAGTTGAAAATGGCTGATGGTTGGCGCCACAATATCTACCGCATCGCAGATGTCCATCAGCTGAGAAGCATCTGTAAACCTCGGGATGCCGTATTTTTCTGCTACGATAGCTGCGTTATGGTCATCGGGGTCGAAGAAACCCACCAGTTTACAATCTTCTATTTCTTTCCAGTTGTTGAGGTGGTATTTACCCAGGTGTCCTGCACCGAACAAGGCAATTTTTAGCATAATGAGCGTAGGTTAATGGTAATCGGTCAGGCGGGGTTCGCAACCGGATCTGTTTTTTCTTCCCAAAAGCCCATTTTGCTGAACTTTCGGATTCTTTCATCTATCCTTTCTCTTTCCGGGATTTTCTCCAGGGCTTCGATGGTGGGGATGAGGTAATTTTTTAATAAGGCAGCGGCTTCATCATAATCCCAATGAGCACCACCGAGCGGCTCGGGAATCACATCATCAACAATGCCGAAATTGAGCATATCGGTACCGGTTAGCCGCAGTTGTTCCGCTGCTATCTCCTTTTTATCCCAACTGCGCCAAAGGATGCTGCTGCAACTTTCCGGAGAGATGACGGTATACCAGGTATTTTCCATCATCACTACTTTATCGCCAACGCCGATTCCCAATGCACCTCCACTTGCGCCTTCTCCGATCACCACACAGATCACGGGAACTTTCAACCCGATCATTTCATAGATATTCCTGGCAATGGCTTCTCCTTGACCGCGTTCTTCCGCTTCCAGCCCGGGATAAGCGCCGGGTGTATCAATCAATGTGATGATGGGCTTATTGAATTTTTCAGCAAGCTTCATCAAACGAAGGGCTTTGCGGTATCCTTCCGGATTGGCCATCCCGAAATTCCGCAGCTGGCGTGTTTTGGTATTGATGCCTTTTTGTTGCCCGATGATCATAACGGTTTTATCGCCCAGGCGGGCAAATCCGCCGACCATGGCTTTATCGTCTTTTACATTACGGTCGCCATGAAGTTCCACAAAATCGGTACACATTTTTTCGATGTACTTCAAAGTATAGGGGCGATCGGGGTGACGGCTGAGTTGAACCCGGTGCCATGGGGTGAGGGTTTCGGTGAGGTTCCGTTTGGTATCGATTACTTTTTTTTCCAGTGCTTCGATTGCGCTGCTCATATCGGTTTTCGACTTCTCCTGAGTAGCTTTCAGTTGTTCAATCTGATCGTACAGGTCTTTGATGGGTTTTTCAAAGTCGAGAAATTGCCGGTTTTTTAACTGAGGCATAAGCAAATAGATTTGAATATGAAACGGCGTTCTACACAGGCCGGCTGTAAAAATAGGCCTTACAGCATTTTAATAAAAGTTTTGTTTTGCAAAAATAAATATTCTTATCTTTGCCGTCCCTAAAAAGGAGCTATGCATGGGTTTTTCCTGTGATATGGCTTCAGGAATAGAGGGATCGGTAGTTCAGTTGGTTAGAATGCTGCCCTGTCACGGCAGAGGTCGCGGGTTCGAGTCCCGTCCGGTCCGCAAAAACGTCTTGAACTTTGTTCAGGACGTTTTAGGTTACAGCAAAGTCACTCTTAGCGAACTTTGCGTTGATAAAACTACCTTCCAACCTAAGTCACTCTTACCGAACTTTGCGTTAAAAACTCCCTTTTCAGAAACGTCTCTCGAAGAGGACGTTTCGTTGATAAAACCACCTCTCCTTTTCAGAAACGTCTCTCGAAGAGGACGTTTCGTTGATAAAACCACCTTCCAACCAAATTCACAATTAGCGAACTTTTCGTTGATAAAACTCCCTTCCAAGCGATGTCTCTCGAAGAGGACATTGCGTTGACTTCAATAAGCGGATAATTTTTTCCTTCCCGGACACGTCTCTCGAAGAGGACGTTTCGTTGATTTTTAACAGCTTTTATTGTTTTCAGCAACAGCATTTTTTTCGCAC
>JAPLEF010000031.1 GCA_026391525.1 Sphingobacteriales bacterium | reverse complement strand
ATTCCACATAGGTGTATAAAAAAGCCGGTGGGTAATATTTTGATCATTTTTTTTAAATTTCCTGTGCATTCAATTGGGATAAAAAGTGTTCAAACAAGGGGAAAGCCCATTTTCAGGAAAAGATGACTTACTTATACCCTTAGTATCCAGTTTTTAAATAAAAAAAATAAGCCTTTTCCACAGTTAAGTTGGTTTATTAACAAACCTGTTGTGGAAGAACAGATTAGGAACAAATCTAATCCTGAAATAAATTCTTTAATCCCTTTTGCGAATTCCTTTACTGTAAAAGATCCTGTATGGTTTTCCACAATTTGTCAATATCCTTTTTTACCCTATTTTTGCCCTCCAAAAACCATATACTGTATTATGCAAATTATTCAAAGTATTCGTGATAAAGGGGCAGCAATAGTTATTGTAGTGATCGCCCTTAGCCTGATCGGTTTCATTTTGATGGATGCCAGGCAGGGAAGCAATAAACTTTTCAGTTCTATGGCTACAGATGTGGGCAAAGTTAACGGGGAAAAAATTGAACTGGCCGACTTTAGCCGTCGTGTTAAAGAAGCCGATGATATGCAGGCACAACGCAGCGGTCAGCGACCCAGTGGAATCCAAACATATCAGTCGCGTGAAAATATGTGGAATCAGGTTGTTGCCGAAAAAATATTTTTTGCTGAAGCGAAAAAGTTGGGTATCGAGTTCACTGCTAAAGAACTCTCCTATATATTATTAAGTAACGATCAGCAGAACCCATTTCTGCAAGAACAAAGTTTGAAAGATTCCATCACAGGTAAACTGGATATCAGTAAAGCACAAGCGGCTTTAAACAATATCAAAAAACTAAAAGGCGAACAGCGCGACGGCGTTAATGCACAAATTGTAAATCCGCTCAAATTGAGCACTACGGTTGCCAAATACAGCGGTTTGCTCAATGCGAGTGTTTATTATCCTACCTGGATGAAAGACAAAGAAGCAGCAGAATCGCGCAACTTTGCAAACATATCTTATGTGAATATCCCATACAGTGATATTGCAGATAGTACCATTAAAGTAACAGATGAGGATATCAATGCTTATGTAAATAAAAATTCTTTAATGTTTAAGCAGGAGCCCGGACGTAATATTTCATATGTTGCTTTCAGCCAGTCGCCCAGTAAAGAAGATAGCATGAAAACAACTGCTCAGTTGGAAGAACTTAAAACGGCTTTTCAAACCGACAGTAATTCGAAAGCATTTGTTGCGCGCAACGCCTCTACCATCGATTTTTCGGATGATTATGCGCCTAAATCAAAAATTACTGCTGCGGTTGCGGACACGCTTACCCGCATTCCTGTTGGAACGGTTTATGGTCCTTATGTAGATAAAAGCAATTATATTTTGGCAAAAGTGCTGGGCACAAAATCGATGCCCGACAGCGCCAGTGCCCGGCATATCCTGATTGGCGTAAATGATCCCCGCAGCGGTGAGGCTATTATGCCGGATTCTATTGCAAAAAAGAGGGCCGACAGTATCTATAACGCCATTCTCGGTGGCGCAAATTTCGCAGCATTGGCCAGCCAGTTTTCTACTGATATGAGCAACAAAGATAAAGCCGGCGATCTTGGTACTTTTGGATACGGCGCCATGGTTCCAGAATTCAACGAATTCTGTTTTACCAAATCACCGGGTTCCAGAGGCGTTGTGAAAACCCAGTTCGGTTATCACATCATAGAGCTGCAATCACAGAAAGATTTTAAGGAGGCATATAAAATCGCTTATATCGGAAGAGAAATCATGGCGAGTGAAACCACCATCAATAAAGCCAGTTTGGATGCCACCAAAGCATCAGCAGAAAAAAACAAAGAAGCTTTAGAAAAATATGTAACTAAAAACGGATTGAGTTTGACACAGGTTCCCAATATGCTGAAGGAAAACGACTTTTCTGTTGGTGCTTTACAGGATGCACGTGGATTGGTTCGCTGGGCCTTTGAAGCTAAAAAAGGTGCCGTAAGCGAACCATTCAGTATCGGTGACCAATTTGTGGTTGCTGTAGTTGATAAAGTGAATACAAAAGGTTTACAAGATGCCGCTTCTGCAAGATCAGGCACAGAAACCACCATCCGCAATAAAAAGAAAGCAGAACAGATCATCAAGAAACTGGGCACTAATCCAACCATGGAATCTGCTGCCGCTGCTTTCAACAAACAAGTAATGCAGGCAGGTGCCGATTCTTCACTTACTTTCAGTGCACAAATTGTAAACGGACTTGGTATTGAACCCAAGCTCATCGGGGCATCTTTCAATAAAACATTTCAAAGTAAAGTATCTCCTGTAATTGAAGGCAGTAACGGCGTTTATCTCTTAAAAGTAAATAGTATTCAGGCCAAAACGCCGGAAACACCTGAAGCAATGAATCAACAGGCAATCAACCGAAAAAACACCCTGCGTAGCCAACTCAACAATTGGTATGAAGGCCTGAAAAATCAGGCGGACATTGTTGATCATCGGAGTAAGCATTTCTAATCATTCCGCATCACGCAAGTCATTTTAACAACCGGCTCTTCAAACAGCCGGTTTTTTATTTTAATTTTACGGTATGCCCCAGACATTCGTAAACAAAGTAGCCGAAAGTGGTATCATCACCCTCAATTTGGAAGACTATCTTCCTAATGAACCATTGGTTGTTTTTGATATGAAAGACTATTTGTTCATGGGTTTGATTTTGAAGGAAAAAGATTTCAGAGAAGCACTGAAAAATTTGGATCTTACTATTTACCAAAACAAATATGTTGCTGTTACCTGCTCTGCAGATGCCATCGTACCGGTTTGGGCTTATATGCTCGCTACCAGTGCGCTGCAACCGGTTGCGAGGGAAGTTTATTTTGGAGATGAAAATACCGTCACCCGAAAAATATTAGCGGAACAAATTGCTGCTATTCCCATTGAAAACTATACCGATAAAAGGATCGTATTGAAAGGCTGTGGCGAAAAGCCCATTCCGGAGGAAGCCTATGTGCAGATTACACAACGGTTACGGCCTGTAGCCAAAAGCATCATGTATGGTGAACCCTGCAGTACAGTTCCGGTTTATAAAAAAGAAAAGCCGATTTAAAACCATCCTCTTTTGCGGAAGGCAAAAATCATCCACATCGGAACAATCAGCATCAATCCAACAGAAATAAAAAATCCCCATTGGTTGTGCAGGAGTGGGATACGATCGAAATTCATTCCAAAAATACCACCGATAACGGTAGCGGGTGCCAGCAAGCAGGTAACGATGGCCATCACTTTCATCACTTCATTGAGCTTGAGGTTCACATTGCTCATGTAAAGGTCTTGAAGGTTGATCATCATATCACGGTAGTTTTCCGCAAGGTCGTTGGCCTGAATAATATGGTCGTAAATATCTTTGAAATATTTTTCTGTTTTTTCTTCGATGAGCTCACTCTCACTGCGAAGGATACCATTTACCATTTCGCGAACCGGGCCAATACTTCGCTTGAGCACAATCATTTCTTTTCGTAACAGGTTGATTTTTGCCAGCGTGCGCTGATTGGCTTGCCGCACAATCGCTTCTTCTAGATGTTCTATCTGGTCGCCTAATTTTTCCATCACGAGGTAATAATGATCCACAATGCTATCGATCATCATATAAAATAAAAAGTCTGCACCGTTCTGACGCAGTTTGCTATTGTTGATCTTTAGTTTTTCCCTGATGGGATTGAAAACATCCCTGCTGGCATCTTCCTGAAAACTGATTACAAAATTTCTGCCGAGAACGATACTGATCTGTTCGGTTTCTACAGAGGTATTATCTGCATTGAAATAAAGCATATTCAGCACACAAAAAACAAAATCATCAATCTCATCCATTTTAGGCCGTTGCCCAAGGCTGAGGATATCTTCCATCATCAGGTAATGGATTCCAAAATGGGTACAGAGTTTTTCCACTTCCACTTTATTGATGCCATCCAAATTGATCCAGGTGATGGCGGGCGAATGGAGGTAGGCAAAACTATCTTCTACTTTTGGGAGAACGGTATGCTGGCAAGCGGCTTTATCATATTCAAAAAGGGTTAACCTCACTTCAGCCGCCTCTTTCCTTTCAGGGATAATGGTAGGATTCACCTGCAACACTTTCTTGGTGCGCAGCACATCCAGCGGATTAAAAATATAATCGAGATAATTTTTTTTTCGCATGAGAGAAGGGCTGATGAGATGAGCTAAAATAAGTAATTATCTCATACCTGAAGGAATAAAAAAAACCACAACATGGGTTATGGTTTTTGTTATCATCAAATAAGTTTTGCTTTTTAGAATGAGGCACTTTTTGGAAACCTCGGGAAAGGGATCACATCCCGGATATTGGTCATTCCCGTTACAAAAAGTACCAGCCTTTCGAAACCAAGTCCGAAACCGGCATGCTTACAAGCACCGAAGCGCCTGGTATCGAGGTACCAATCGAGTTCTTCCGCCGGGATATGCATTTCATTCATGCGTTCCATTAATTTATCCAATCGTTCTTCTCTTTGCGACCCGCCAACAATTTCGCCGATTCCCGGAGCGAGGATATCCATGGCAGCAACGGTTTTGCCGTCGTCGTTTTGCCGCATATAAAAAGCCTTGATTTCTTTAGGGTAATTGCTAAGTATTACCGGTTTTTTAAAATGTTTTTCTACCAGGTAACGCTCGTGTTCGCTTTGCAAATCGATTCCCCAACCCTCAATTAAATATTGAAACTTCTTTTTCTTATTGTGGTTACTTTCCCGAAGTATCTCAATCGCTTCTGTATAAGTTACCCTTTCAAAATCGTTGTTTACTACAAATTCTAATTTCTCAATAAGCCCCATTTCACTGCGGTCTTGCTGAGGTTTTTGTTTTTCTTCTTCTTCGAGTCGCTGTGCTAAAAATTCAAGGTCTTCACGGTTATGCGTAAGTGCATATTTTATGATGTGGCGGATAAATTCCTCGGCAAGGTTCATATTGTCTTCCAGGTCGTAAAAAGCCATTTCGGGTTCTATCATCCAAAACTCAGCAAGGTGGCGTGCGGTATTGCTGTTTTCGGCTCGGAAGGTTGGTCCGAATGTATAGATATCGCTGAAGGCCATCGCAGCCAACTCACCTTCCAGTTGGCCACTAACGGTAAGGTTTGTACTACGTCCGAAAAAATCTTCTTTGAAATTGATGGAGCCATCTTCATTCTTTGGAGCTGTTCCATCTAAAGGTAGTGTGGTTACCTTGAACATTTCCCCGGCACCTTCTGCATCACTTGCAGTGATGATGGGTGTGTGGAGATACACAAATCCTTTCCGGTTGAAAAATTCATGAATGGCAAAGGCCAATGCGTGACGTACCCTGAAAACTGCGCCGAAGGTATTGGTGCGAAAACGCAGATGAGCTATTTCGCGTAAAAATTCCAGACTGTGCTTTTTGGGTTGTAATGGAAATTTTTCTGCATCACTGTCGCCTAAAATTTCAATCTCATCTGCTTTCAACTCTACCGTTTGGCCTTTACCAACAGAAGCAATCAGGGTGCCTGAAGCTTTGATACAAGCACCGGTAGTGATGCGTTTCAGGGTTTCATCGGGAAAGGCGCCTAAAGCAACTACTACCTGAATATTGTTATTGGTACTGCCATCATTAAGGGCTATGAACTGGTTGTTCCTGAAAGTACGAACCCATCCCATAACGGTGCAGGGTATATCAGTTTTGGCAGACTGTAGCAGCTCTTTAATTTTGGTGCGTTTGTTAAACATGTTATGAATTTTGCTTCACAAATATATAAGTTGAAAAACAGTTGCCGTTTAATTGCCACGGCCACCGGAAAATTTTCTGGGTGGATGGTTGCCATGATTCCTGCTGCCATGTTGGCTGTTTGATCGTTGGCCTTGCCTTCCCTGCTGAGCAGCCGGTTTAGGAGCAATTGGCCTTGCTCCGGAAAATTCGGTATGAAAGGCATGGCTGATGTTACGGGGAATTTCTTTTCCGATCAGTTTCTGGATATCTTTCAAGTAAGGCAACTCTTCATATTCACAAAATGAAAAGGCGGTGCCACTGAGTCCGGCCCTTCCGGTTCTACCAATTCGGTGTACATAAGTTTCAGGTACATTGGGGAGTTCGTAATTGATCACATGAGTGAGCTCATCTACGTCAATACCTCTGGCTGCAATATCGGTAGCCACGAGGATACGGGTACTGCGGTCTTTGAAATTAGACAATGCACGTTGGCGGGCGTTTTGCGATTTATTGCCATGGATGGCTTCTGCTTTGATACCGATGCGGATCAGATCTTTCACCACTTTATCGGCGCCATGTTTGGTGCGTGTAAATACCAATGCTGTTTCAATGTTTTCGTCTTTCAGAATGGAAGCCAGCAAGGCTCGTTTATCGTTTTTCTCTACAAAATAGAGCGATTGTTCGATGGTATCTGCAGTAGAAGAAACTGGTGTCACTTCAACTTTTTCCGGATTGGTAAGAATTGCATTCGCTAACGACTGAATTTCATTGGGCATGGTTGCCGAAAAGAAAAGCGTTTGTCGTTTGCTTGGTAATTTGGTAATTACACGTTTTACATCATGAACAAAGCCCATATCGAGCATACGATCGGCTTCATCAAGTACAAAAATTTCGATGTCTTTAAGATTGATATAACCCTGGTTCATAAGATCAAGCAAACGGCCGGGTGTGGCAACAAGGATATCAATTCCTCTTTCTAGTGCTGCGGTTTGGGGTTGTTGACCTACACCACCGAAAATAACCAGTTGTTTGAGGCGCAAGCTGCTGCCATAAGCTTTGAAACTTTCTTCAATCTGGATGGCTAGTTCGCGTGTTGGGGTTAAAATGAGTGCACGTATCGGGCGTTGTCCGGCTTTGATGGCACTGGGTTTGCTCAGCAACTGAAGCATTGGAATGGCGAAAGCGGCTGTTTTTCCGGTACCTGTTTGCGCACAACCCAGAAGGTCGCGGCCGGCGAGGATAAAAGGGATGGCTTTTGCCTGAATAGGTGTGGGCTTACTATAGCCTTCACGCGTGAGCGCTTGCAAGATCGGCTCAATGATCTGTAAATCGGTAAATAACAATTTTATGAAATTAAAATGAGTGCGGAAATGAAGGCTGGCTTCATCATCAAAATCGAGTTTGCTGTAGCAGCGATTGCGGGAAAAGTTGCTTAACGAGTTAACCGGCTTTGCGCCGCAGAAATAAATGAACTGGAGTAAAGGTAGGGAAATTATTGCCACAAAGCTACAAAGATTTTAATACTGAACAAGGAATGTTGAATAAAGGAAGTATACTGTAAAGGGGAAATTATTGCTTGTTGAGATTTTGATATTCGATACTATGCAAGGATGGATGAATTAATTTACCTATCTTTTGGAAAACTTACCATCATGAACATCATCCTTCGCCTCATCATCAGTGCCGTTACTGCCTATGGATTAACCTATGTGTTAAACGGAATCCATTTCACCGATTTTAAGGGAGCGGTGTTTTTTGCCTTGCTGATGGCGGTATTAAATACTTTATTGAAACCGATATTGGTAGTACTCACGATTCCGATAACGATCATAACACTGGGCTTGTTTTTACTGGTGATCAATGCAGGAATGATATTGTTGGCAGACCGAATGATGGACAGTTTAAAAGTAGATGGTTTTTGGTGGGCTTTGATTTTCAGTGTGCTGCTAACTATCGTAACCGGAGCATTGCAATCCCTATTCTCCTCCTCATCGAAACGGAAATAAATCAGGGAAAATTAATGATGGCTGTTGGAGAATCCACTCCGGAATTATTGCTTGCACGTAGCTTAACGGTATATGTTCCCGGTGCGGAAAAATCTTCTTTCTTCTCAGCAATGTCTTCCGGAGGAGACGTTGATGAACAAGGAATGATGAACAAGGAATAATGAACAAGGAATGAAGAGCAAAGAATGTTGAATGATGATGTGATTTTTGTGTTAGTTTTAAGACCTGTTTATTGAAAAAGGTGTGAACTGTAAAAAATCAAGTTTTAGGTCATTTGTCCTTGAAGAAAATTAAGCCTGTACCTATAAATTCCCACGCTTCCATTGCATTTTTCCTTAATAAAGAGTACTTTTGCAAAGCGGCAAAATTCAACCCGTTTTTTGTCTCCTGCTAACTTTCTAATGGGTTCTAAAATGTTTCATGTGATAGGGCCTTTCCAATTTCCAAGAAAAAGCTAACGCTTTGCAGCGAAACGCAAAAAAATGGAAAAAATTTATACCAAATGGCTTTGGCTTTTTCTCAGCTTTTTTTTAATCACCGGATTAAAAAGTCAGGTTGTATCGGTAACAAACCCCACCAATACTGTTCCCAATCTCAATACCACTTACCCTTCGTTAGCAGCAGCGGTAACTGCTGTAAACGGCATTACCTCAATCAGTGGGGTTGTTGTGATCACGCTGAATCCTTCGAATCCACAGACTGCTCCGGCGGGGGGTTACGCCATCAATTTCACTGCGGTTACTTCAGGCAGCAGCAATATCATTTTCGAAGGAAATAACAACACCATTACCGCATTTACACCACAAACAAGTGGTAGCATTACTGATGCTCTATTTAAGTTAATTGGAGTAGATTATGTAACTATCCGAAATTTCAATTTAAGAGAAAATAGCAGTAATACCGGTACTGTTCCTGGCAGCAATAACATGACGGAATGGGGGATCGCCATGCTATGTTCCAGTACTATAAATGGCGCTCAGAATAATTTCCTGCTGAACAATACTATTAGTCTTAATAGGAATTACCGCAATACATTTGGCATTTACAGCAATACCAATCATAGTGCAACGGCACCTTCTTCAACTCTTCTTTTAACAGATGCGGTTAATGGTCCAAACAGCAATAATAAAATTTACGGTAACAATATCAGCAATGTGAATATGGCGATTTGTATGGTGGGCTCAAGTGTTATTGCCAATATGGATACAGGCAACGACATTGGCGGTACGGGATCATCTTCAGGCAATACAATCAGCAACTGGGGCGGCCAGGCACAGTCGTCTACCTTTGTAAACAATTCCGGAACTTCTTATGGCATTTACCTGAACAATCAGAAAGACGAGAACACCTCTTACAACAGTTTGGTAAGCGCTGCCACAACAGGATCGGGAATTACATTCAGGGGTATTTTTAAAGATTACAGTAACCAGCCTACGGGATCATTCACTTCAACTATCAGCAACAATACCATCAGCCTTAACAGTGGGTTTACCGGAGCCACCACTATTGAAGGCATCCATTGTCGGGGCATCAGTTCGCCAATAACTACGGCGTCTATCAATATCAATAATAATAAACTGATCAACAATACGATTACAGCGGTAGGAAATGCGCAATCATTTGTGGGAATATCCATTACCTGTCAGGTGGGTGTGGTAAACATCAACAACAATCTGTTCCGCAACAACAGTAGTACATCTATTTCTGGAGTTAATTTGTTTACAGCTATTTCCAATACAGGTGCCGTACAAACTGCACTTAACATCAACAACAACCAAATTGGAGATGCATCCGGAGATGCCATTACCTGCTCGGCTGCTGCCGTAGGATCGATGATTGGCATTAGTTGTCCAACTGTTGGTGCAACCGCATCGATATCCATAAGCGGCAATAATTTTCAGGGGTTCACCCAAGCGGCTGCCGGATCTGGGTTTCATAATTATATCACTGTTATACATAGTCCATCCGGGCCATCAACCGATAATTTCAACAGTAATACGTTTACCAACCTGGTGGCCAACACAAGCGGTGCGGTAACGTTTATCGGCAGAACGGGCAGCATGGCTTTGAATGCAGGGCATAGTGAGAATTGCAGCAATAACAGTATCATTGGCACCTACTCGAAACCGGTAGCCGGAGGAACGGTTGCTTTATATAACAGCGGCTCAAGTTCATTAGCGGGAAATACCTTAAACCATACCGGTAACGATTTTTCTAATATCACGCTCAGTTCTTCCACTATGAGTGGTTGGAACAATGTAGATGGGGGAGCTACGAACCCAACAAAAATCATCAGTAATAATATTTTTCAAAACTGGACGGTTCAATCAGGATCCAATCCGGTTGTGGTTATTCAGTGCGATAAAGGTGGATTCAATACTGCTGTTTCGAATAACCTGATTAACAATATCAACAGCCCCGGTTCGGTAAGAGCCATCAACCAGCTTGCATCAGGCGGTAGCAACCTTACCTCCATTGAGAACAATACCATATCAAACTTGAACGCAAATGCAGGCGTAGCTTACGGAATAACTGCCGGTTCTACCGCTATAACAACCCTTCAAATCAGTAAGAATAAGATTCTGAATCTGAATTCTAATAGTACAGCAACTATCGGTATTTTTCTGAACACGGGAACCACGGTAAATATCTTTCAAAATAAGATTGCTAACCTGACGGTGAACAATGCATCAGGTATTTGCTACGCGATGAATATTTCAGGTAGTGCTGTTGGAGCCTATCAAATTTACAATAATACTATTGGTAACTTGTTTGCACCCATTGCTGATGGTTCTAATGCCATTACAGGTATCATTGCCACATCCGTTTCTGCAAGTTGCAGTTATGATATTGCTTACAATACCATTTATATCAATGCAGTTTCTACCGGAACAAGTTTCGGCTCTACCGGAATTTACCTTGCTGGAAATAGTTCATCCGGAAACGGTTCAGCAACCCTGCGTAATAATATCGTAGTGAACACATCTGTTTCCACCGGAGGAAGTGTAACATCAACGATTAGGCGCAATAATGTACAACTTGGTAATTTTTCCGGCTCATCAGACCGTAACCTTTATTATGCAGGAGCTCCTTCAGCAACCAACCTCATTTTTACTGATGGTATCACGAACAATCAAACATTGGCTTCGTATAAAATAACGGTTGGGCCTACACGCGAATCAGGTTCATTTACTGAAATGCCTTCATTCCTAACTACGGTTGCAACATCGGCCAATTTTTTACATCTGAACCCTGCCATACCCACACAAGCTGAAAGTGGTGCAGTAAGTATCGCGGGCATTACTATCGATATTGATAATGATATCCGTCAGGGTAATGTAGGGTATACCGGCACCGGCTCTGCTCCTGATATCGGCGCAGATGAATTTGAAGGATTATATACAGAGCTCAATCCTCCTGTTATAACTTATACAACTTTGAGTACCCCGGTTTGCAGTACTGGCGACAGAACCTTATCCGGCGTTACCATAACAGATGCTACAGGGATACCATTGACGGGCTCAACAAGGCCACGCATCTACTACCGCAAAAATACAGGCAGCTGGTTTTCACGGCCGGGTACCAATACAGGAGGCAATGCCAATAACAGTACCTGGAGTTTCACCATCGTGGCTGCAGATATGGGTACATTAACTGGTGGCGACCAGGTGCAATATTTTGTTGTGGCGCAGGACCTGATCAGCACTCCCAATGTGGGTGCAAATGCGTCTTCAGGTTTTGTTGCAACAGATGTAAATAACATCAGCTCTGTGCCAACAATCCCGGCTTCCTACGACTTACTTTATAATCTTTCCGGTTCATACAGCATCGGAGTGGGCGGCGATTTTTTAACATTAACAGCAGCATCAAATGCTTATAACAACGCCTGTTCTCTTTTGGGAAATATTTTATTTGTATTGATTGATGATACCTATCCTTCAGAAGCTTTTCCGGTTACCTTCAACAAGCATCCCGACGCCAACAGTACCAATACGCTAACCATCCGGCCTTCATTGACGTCAACTCCGGTTGTTACGGGTGCAAGTTCGCAACCACTCATCATCTTTGATGGGGCTCTATATGTTACCATTGATGGAAGGCAGGGTGGCAGTGGTTCCGGAAAATCGCTCACCATGAGCAACACCGGTACTGGAATTACCGTTCAATTTATTAATGATGCTAAAAATGATGCCATCAGGTATTGTTCCATCAAGGGTCAAAGGGTAAGTACTTTCAGTGGTACTATTGTGTTTGCAACAGCTAATGCATCAGGGTCGGGGAATGACAATAATACCATTGCCAATAATAATATCAGTGAGGCAGGAAGCTTTTCCAACAACGCCATCTATTCTGCAGGAACAAGTTTCAGGGGAAACGATAACAATATCATCAGTAACAATAACATCTATAATTACTACAATGCAACCAATAATTCGAATGGCATTTATGTAAGCAGCAATAGCAGTTCGTGGACGATTACCGGTAACCGTTTGTATCAAACTGCGGAACGTGTTTATACGGCATCAACAGAACATTATGGCATTTTCATCAGTAGTGGTTCGGGTTATACCATAAGTGGCAATATCATTGGATTTTCCGATGATAACGGGAATGGTAAGACGCTAATGGTGGGCAACAGTGTTTCCTTGCCCGGATTCCCTGCAGCGTACAGTTTAAGCGGCATACCCGTTTCTATCCGTTACTTGGGAATCGCTTGTAGTTTCGATCTTTTTGGGCCAACCTCTACCATCAATGGCAATCAGGTAAGCGGCATTGCAATGTTTACTTCAAATGGAAATGCCACCCTGAATGGTATGTTTTGCGGTATTTATATAGAAAGCGGAACTGCACTCATAGGCAACCTTGCAGCGAATACCATTGGCTCAACTACCGGTACCAATTCCATTTATGTTGCCACCACAACATCAGGAGGAACAGTAGTAGGTATACGTGCTGCCTGTACCGTAAGCGCCTTAGTTCAAAACAACAAAATCGGCGGTATTGTTGCTTCGGGCACCGCTGCGAATATTTGTGCGGGATTTACCGGTATCAGCGTTGCAGGGAATGCTGTTTTTACCGTAAGCAATAACGACATCGGTAATTCGGATGTAGCGAATATCAGGATGGGCTATACCAGCACGGGCGGGCTACTTTCTCAGAACGGGAATTTGGAGCCCACATCAGGCACGGCTGCAAATTTCACCGGGATTTCCTGTTCTGTAACAGGTAGCAATGTCATTATCAGCAATAATTTGTTGCGGGGTTGGACGGTTTCAACAACCATCGGGAATATCAATGGCATTGTAACTTCCAATAGCATGACTGGTGTTAATCCTTCGTTGACAATCAGCAATAATATGTTTGGCAATGCATCAACAGGATGGTTGAATTATGTTACCGGAAACTCAGGTGCTTTGAATGGTATTGTTGGTGGTAGTTCAGGCATCAGTACTCATATAATTACCGAAAATCAATTTCAAGGCATCAGTTACAGTTCTGGTAATACCAATACCGGAGCCAACCGCTTCATCCTTTTATCCGGTTCTGTAAACAGTAACCATACCGCAAACATCAATGCTAATAAATTTAATGCGCTTACGCTGCAGGCATCTAACCTTACGATGATCAATACCAGCTATACCATGCCGGCAACAGCAAAAAGATATATCATTGATAATGCCATTTCAGGCTCACTTCAAATAAATTCTCTTGGTGGTGGTGGTATAATCATGATAAGGCTACAAGGAAATTCTGTAGGATTAAGCCAGAGTTATATCCGTAATAATGATTTTTCAAACCTACTGATAAATGCCACCGGCAATTACAACTATACCGGCATTGAAGATTTTGAAGGAAACAATACTATCATCGGGTGTCCAACCAAGCGAATCACCGGAAATGTTTTTTCCAACTGGTCTGGAGGAAAAGGCGATCAGCTCATCATGCTTACCGGCCAGTTTGGTTCAGTAGCCGGGCCTGCTCCGGCAGATTCAGTAACGGCTAACCGAATTGAAAACATTAATACTGACGATGGATTTTTATATGGATTAGTGGTAGGCTATATCAACCCGATGGATGCCAATATTGTTTCGGTAAGTGATAATATTATCAAAGGCTTGCATTCCCAAGTCAATGGTGGTGATGTAGCCGGAATTTTACTCGGCAATGCTGCAACTGCTACTGTAAATATTGAGATAACATCTAACCAAATTAATAATCTTCAAAGCGATGCTGGTATTGCATTGGTTACGGGCATTCAGGATATTTCCCAAAGCGGCCTCAAGAAGATCGGTAAAAACCGGATTTACAACCTTTCCGGCAGCGGAACCGGAGCAGAAGTGAATGCCATACGAATCGTATCAGCATCCGAAGTATCGGTTTTCAATAACTTGATTGCAGATTTAAAAGCACCTCAAAGTAACAGCAGCACCTTACCTGCAATCACTGGTATATATATTGCTGATGCCATAACGGCATCCGTGTACAACAATACAGTATATTTATCCGCTTCGGGTACTTCTCCCAATTTTTCGAGTGCGGCTATTTATAGCAATGTACTCAGCAGCACCAACTGTACGAATAATATTTTTACTAATCTTTCTATACCAGGATTAACCGGACGTTCCGTAGCTTTTTGGCGGGAAGATGCAAATCTGAGTAACTATTCGGGCAATTACAATTCGTATTACGCCGGTGTGCCATCAACCAGTTGTTTGTTATTTTTCGATGGAACCAATGCCATACAAAATCTTACTGCTTTTCAAACTCTCATGAGCCCTCGGGAAACCAACAGTATTTCCGGGCAGGTTAGCTTTATCACTACAAATGGAAGTGATGCCGCATTTTTACATCTCGACCCCAACCAAAACTGTCAGCTTCTGGGCAGAGGAAATAACAGTAATTATTTGCTGCCCGATGATGTAGATGGAGAGAGCAGGCTAATTGTTTCTCCCTTTTTAACTGATATCGGTGCTGATGAAGTTTCGAAAACCAACAACTGGACCGGCTCCCTGAGTTCGGCATGGAATGATCCCGGAAATTGGAGCTTGGGTATCGTTCCCAATAACGTATTATCCAGTGCGATAATACAAAGCGGCCCATCTAACATGCCTCTTATCGGTATCGGGGAAACGTATCAGTTGCGATATGTTTTCGTAGGTGCAGGAGCTGTATTGAATAATCATGGTACGTTGAAAATAGACGGAACGATTCAGGCACCAGGAGGAGGAATCAATAATTTTAATGGTGGAGTTGTAGCGGGTTCAATAGAAATCACGGGTAATTGCAACCAGCCGCTTATCATAGCAGGATCACATTTTAACTCCAACAGTGTAAACAACCTTATTCTTCATACGGATGCCGGATTGTTGCCTCCAGCAGGCGAGCAATTGATATTAGCGGGTGGATTGAGTTTTGCTGCTGTAACCGGTAAGCAGTTTTCAACTGCCGATAATTTGATTCTCCGTTCTTCAGCAACAGGCACCGCATGGGTTGCCGATTTAACCGGTAACCAGGTAACAGGTAAAGTTACTGTTGAACGTTATATCAACACCGGTTTGGTGGCAGACGGGCGTCATCCCAAATCCTGGCAGTTTCTGTCTACTCCGGCAAAAGGCCAAACCATTTTGCAAAGCTGGCAAGAAAACGCTACAGCTCCTGTAGGATATGGCACTATCATAACGGGTACGGGTACAGGCTTCGATTTTAGCACTACGCAACCTTCCATGAAATATTTTGATGCAGCAGCAGGCACTGCCGGAATCTGGCAGGGTATATCTAATACAACGAATCCGCTTTATGAGCAACGCGGTTATTTACTTTTTGTTAGAGGCGACCGCAGCGTTGTAAATTATAATGGGATATCAAATCCTACTGTATTGCGGGCAAAGGGTAATCTGTTTCAACCAAGCGATCCTCCGCCGGTTACCAATGTGCTTGCAGGAAGATTGGCATCCGTAGGCAACCCTTATGCTTCTGCCATAGACATAAGCTATTTGCGCGATAACGGATATTTCAATAATCTCAATAATGATATCATTGTATGGGATCCATTGCTTTATGGTTCTTATGGATTTGGCGGTTATCAAACATTGTCTGCCACCAATAACTATGAACCTACTGCTGGCGGAACAGCATACTACCCATCCGGAGTGCCAGCGCCCTTATTACAAAGTGGACAGGCATTTTTTGTGCGTTCCTCCGGATTGGCCGGCAGTATCAGTTTTACAGAAGCCTGTAAAGCATCCGGTAGCAGGCTTGTAAACCGCCCTCAATCAACCGTTCAGCGTAGTTTTATGAGGGCAACCCTACATACTTCTCAGCAGGTTATTGCCGATGGAAATGCAGCAGTATTTTCAGGTAACTATCGTGATGGTATAGACGCAGATGATGCGATGAAATTGTATAACGAAGGGGAGAATTTTTCGCTTACCAGAAAGGCTTCAAAACTATCCGTTGAAGCTCGTTCAACAGCTAAAGCGGGGGATACGCTTTATTATGAAATGAAAAATCTCCGCAGGCAAGCGTATCAATTCTGTTTTGCTACATTGCAATTTCCTGCATCTGCACCAGGAGCTTGGTTGCATGATCGTTTCACCGGACAAGAAACTGCTGTCTCGCTACACGATACCACATGGGTAACATTTCAAGTTAACGACCACCCTTCTTCAGCTGCAGCCGACCGTTTCTATCTGGTATTCCGTGAAAATATTGCTCCCGATATCCTGCTTTCTGTTTCTTCGAATCCACTTAATGGAAATGATTTGAACTGGCAGGTAGAACATGAAACAGGAGTGCTTTATTATTTTGTTGAAAAGAGTGAAGATGGTATCCAATTCGGCAGTATCGGTAATATTTTTCCTAAAGCCAATAACGGGGTACTTTGTTTGTACAACTTTACAGATGCTCTACGGCAACCCGGAGATTGCTATTATCGAATCCGGGCTGAACGAACTGTTGGAGAATCCGTACACAGTAATATCGTAAAAGTAAAAGCTCCTGTTTCAAACAATGAGTGGAGCGTTTATCCTAATCCGGTAGTTGATCAACAGTTTTTTCTTTCAGTACCAAATGAATCAAAAGGAATCTATCAACTGAAATGGAATGATGCCTCAGGTAAATTAAGTTGTACACAATCGATACAACTCAGCGGACAACAATCTGTATATAAGATTTTCATCGGCTGTTCATTGGCTTCAGGCATTTATCATTTAGAAATAAGAAGGGAAGGGAAAAAAATAAGTATTCCGGTGCTTGTAAAATAAAAGCGATTTTTCTCAAATATTGATATAGGAAGTATTATTCACACATGTCGCTTACCAGTTCTCCGTCGATAAATACTTTACAAACATGGGTAAGGTATTCAAATGGGTCACCATCATAAAGCACGAGGTCGGCATCCTTGCCTTCTTCAATACTGCCTACACGTTTGTCTATGCCCAGCAATTTTGCAGGGTTAAGGGTAATTGCTTTCAGGCCTTCATCAAAGGGCAGTCCGAAGGCAACTGCAATGGCCGCTTCATATAATACGATTCTGGTTTTAGGAACATATGATTCATACCCGCTTTCTATACTTACGCGTATACCCGCAGTTGTTAGTAAAGCGGCACTTTCTCTGGTCATATTCACCATTTCACCTCCGTTACGAGCCATGGTTGCATGCAGGATGATTTCAGCATCAGCCGATTTAATTTCATCAATGAGTCGATAGGCTTCCGCAGCGCCATCAATAACCAGTTTGAGTTTGAATTCGCGGGCTAGCCGGATGGCATTCATAATATCTACGGCAGTATTGGCGGTGATCAGGGCTTTGATTTCTCCTTTAAGCAACTGGCACAATACATCCATTCTGAGATCGGTTCCCGGCCTTTTGGTAGAATCTTTGTCTGATTGCTTCTTCAGAAAAGCTTCTGCTTTAACCAGCTCAGTTCTTATCATAGCCATCTGTTTGGCCTTAGTTCCCGGAGATGTAAAATTACTTCCCACCGAAGGGCCGATGGTCATAGCCAACATGCTTAAGGGCACCATCGTAACTGTTTCAACAGTGCCGGGTTTAGTTTTAGCAATCATGGTTTGGCCACTAACCAATGCACCGATACCATGACCCGTATGGATAGTGGTGATACCATATTGACGGGCTGTTTTCACGAGCAATTCATCGGGGTTATAGGCATCAATTGCACGCAGTTCGGGTTGAATAGGATTTGATTTCTCTAATTGATCCTGATCAACAGCAATATTTAATACACCCGACATGCCAATCACTGTTCTGGCATCGATAAGGCCGGGTGTAACCACTTTTGCTTCAACTACACGGTAACCTTCAGGAATGCTTATCATTTCTGCTTTACCAACCTTTTCAATTTTTCCTTTATTGATCAATACCACAGCATTGTTGATAGCTGAACCAGACACTGTATATAATGTATTTGCTTTGATAGCCCATTGTGCAGCTACTGTAAAAGACGCAGAAATATAAAGGGCAATAAAAATGATGCGTTTCATGTTGATTTGATTTAGGATTAATTGCGGTCTTCTTCTTCATCTCCATGCTGATGGAACTCTCCTCTTTCGGGTGAATACACTTCATATCCTCCGGTGAGAAAAGCCTTGTCTGCCGGGATGCTGATATCCCAACGTTTAATGCCTTCAACCCAGGTTTGTTCAACTTTTGTATATAAGCTGAACGGATCGCCGGATAGGATGATAAAATCTGCATCTTTGCCGGCTTCCAAACTTCCGATGCGGCTCGACAAGTCGAGCATTCGTGCACCCGCAAGCGTTAGTCCTTCAATAGCTTTTTCCCTGCTCATTCCTTCCCGAACCGACAAAGCAGCAGATCGAAGGAACAACCTTGAATCAGTGATGCCATCATCGGTATGAAAGCCTGTATGAGCACCTGCTTTTTCTAATACCGAACCTGTGCTGAGGTTAAGCTGAATGGCTTCCAATTTTCCTCCCGGTGTTTCGATATTGATGATAGAGCAGGAAAGGCCTGCTGCAGCAATTTCTTTTGCAACCAGCCATCCTTCCGATATGTGATGCAAAACCGGTTTAAAGCCAAATTCTTTCGACAAGCGGATAACCGTCAGGATATCATTGGCTTTATGGGTGTGAAAGTGAACGATTCTTTTTCCATTAAGCACTTCCAGTAGCGGTTCCATGCGCAGGTCGCGTTCAGGCATCTTGCTGCTGTCTTTACCTGCTTTTTCAATTTTCTTTTTATAATCTAATGCTTTCACAAACAATTCACGGATCATAGAAGCGCTTTTCGCCCTTGTGCCAGGGAAGCCTGCATTGCTTCTCATCGAATTGGTTCCATTGGCCATTTTCAAACCGCCATACAAACCTTTTTCATTGTACAAAAGAAGGTCTTCTACAATTCTTGCTTCTCGCATTTTTACATAAATGGTTTGTCCGCTCATCAGGAAGCCGCTTCCCGGCATGATATTAATACTGGTGATGCCACCTGCAAGGGCTTTTTTAAAACCATCACTGGTTGGGTTTATGGCATCCAAAACTCTGGTTTCCGGATTCAGCGCATTGGAGGCATCTCCACCATCAGGGCCGGCAAGATGGGAATGCGTATCCACCAGTCCGGGCATGATTACTTTTCCGGTGACGTCGCGGATATCTGCTCCGGGGGGGATTGTACTACCGGCTGCGCCTACCCGAATAATCTTGCCTTTCTGAACCACCAACACACCATTTGGAATGGGTTTTCCGGAAACAGGATAAATCAATGCCCCCTTGAATACTACCGGCTTTTCCTGTGCTTCAGCAGGAAGGCAGAAAAAAATAGGTAAGGCAAGTAAAAATTTCATACGAAGATTTTATTTTGAAGTAGGTTATTTTTCTTTGGCTCATTTTTTTGGCAACAATACTTTTTCAACCTGATGTACCACACCATTACGGGTAAAAAAATCACCCGCTAAGATACGGATACCATTTACCGTTATCAAATTGTCTTTAGTTCGTACTATTCGGATATTTTTCCCTTCCAGTGTTTTGAGTTGGCGGCCATCGGGAAGTGAATCGAGCGGATAAATGCCTTTTATAATATGGTAGGTAATGATATTGGCGAGGCTGTATTTTACTTCAGGTTTCAATAGATTTTTCCAGGCGTCTTTTGGCATCTGATCGGTGGCATGGCTGGTAAATGCAAAAACAGTGTATGGGCCGTTTGTTTGCAAGGTTTCTGATAAATCGGAAGCTTGAATTCCATCTACCATAGATGTGTATAGGGTATCTGTAGTTAGCAGGTCGTAGATGGTACCTTTAAAAAGTTGTGTCTGTTTTTTTAAATTACTGCTTTTATTGGTTTTTGAATTTTCCCTGCTGTCCTTATTATTGCAGGCTAACAAAATTATCAGTGCAAAGAGGGAGCAGAACAAAAAAATATTTTTCATTTTAGCTATTGTGATGATGAAACTGAAGCGGTAATTTTTCATCTGGTAAATTACAGTTATATGTCTGCTTTACAATATTCAAACTTATTATCCGTTTAAATTTCGTCTAATCCATTCAATTATGAATTCAAAAAACAAGCGAAGCCCTATCAACCCTGTTTTGTATGCCTTCAGAAAATTATTGGGAAAACTATTACAGCATCCCGAAAGCTACCCCACCAAGTACTATAAGAAAGGGCACCGTTACCGCAGGAACTGGAGGTCAACTATTGTGAAATAGCTCATTTGGTGCGGAAATTACTCAAATCCAAATTCAGCAAAAGCACGCTTGGACATGTACCCCATCGGCTTGTATTTTTGCATTATTGAATAGTTTTAAAAATCCAATTTTATGAAAACAAATCAAACCCAACCCTTGACCCTTGCCGCTGTAGCTAAAGCATTAGCATTGGCACTAAACAGCCTGTTTTTTACCGATAACAACAGGGAGTTTATGCGATTAAAGAATTTCATCACTTCTTAAACAAGTATTCAGCAATAAATGCCCAGCCCTACAGCTGGGTTTCTTTTTTTAGCTAAACAGGTATTCCACATCAGCCTTGGTAAGAGCCTTCACAAAACTGGTTTCATCTGATATCAATTCTTTGGCAAGCACTTTCTTGCGTTCCTGTAACTGGAGTATCTTATCTTCAATGGTATCAATACAAATCATACGGTAGGCAAAAATATTTTTCGTTTGTCCGATACGGTGTGTCCGGTCGATGGCTTGTTGTTCTACAGCGGGGTTCCACCAGGGGTCTACAATATATACATAGTCGGCAGCAGTTAGGTTCAAACCTACGCCTCCTGCTTTAAGGGATATCAGGAATACCCTGCATGTATCGTTTTGCTGGAAGTTCTGGATGGCTTTTTCTCTGTCAACCGGCGATGTGCTGCCATCAAAATATTCGAAAGGAATGTTTTGTTCTTTCAACTTTTCTTTGATTAACGCAAGCATACCCAGGAACTGTGAAAAAATAAGGGCTTTATGCTCCCCGATATTCTCTTCTATTTCCCTCGACAGTTCATCAAGTTTGATAGAATGGTTGGGGTATTTGTCTTCTTCATTGAGTATGGCCGGGCTGTCGCATATTTGCCTCAGTTTCATCAGGCCCTGCAAGATGGTGAGTTGTGATTTATCAATACCCTGTTCATCGATCGTTCCAAGTATCTTATCCCGATAACTGTTGCGGTAGGCATCATAAATCCTGCGTTGTTCTTTTTCCATTTCGCAGAATAATATGGTTTCAGTTTTCTCCGGAAGGTCTTTCGCCACCTGCTCTTTCGTCCTTCGCAGGATGAAAGGGTATAGGAGCTTACGTAAATGATCTTTTTGTTCCTGTTCACCGAATTTATCAATCGGGGTTGCAAATTCATTGCGGAAAAACTCCATGCTGCCGAGTAAGCCCGGGTTAAGGAAATTCATTTGGGCAAAAATATCGAAGGTATTGTTCTGCAAAGGTGTACCGCTCATGCATAAACGATTTTTTGCCGTTAATAAAGAAGCTGCTTTCGTAACTTTTGAAGACGGGTTCTTTATGGCCTGGCTTTCATCAAGCACAACATAATCGAAGAGTATTTTCAGCAGTAAATTGATGTCGCTGCGCAAAGTGCCATAAGTGGTGATGATGATATTGTGTTTCTCCAGCTCTGCCAGCTCACGGCTACGGGTATTACCATGATGAATATGGTATGAGAGCGAAGGTGTGAATTTCCTTACTTCATTCTGCCAGTTATAAATAAGTGTTGTGGGGCAAATTACAATGGCTTTCAGGGCGCCTGAAGTTTGCTTGTATTTCTCCAGCATGGCGAGGGCCTGAACTGTTTTACCCAAGCCCATATCATCTGCAAGTATCCCTCCCCAACCCACATCATTAAGATAGCTCAGCCATTGAAAACCTGCAACCTGGTATGGCCTTAGGATATTTTGCAAATCCAATGGTGCAGGCACTTCGGGAATATGCTTGAATTCGCGCAGTCTTTCAAATTTTTCATCAAGTGCGAAACTGAGTTCTTTTTCATCCCTGTTTTCGTAGAGTTCATCAATGATACTCATGTGGTAGCGGGAAAGCCTTAGTTTGTCACTCTTCCCATCTCCCACTTTAAAAAGGAGGGAATACCTTTTCAGCCATTCGTCGGGCAGTATGCCAAGCGTGCCGTCGCCGAGTTGAACAAAAGACTGTTTGCTGGTTAATGCCTTTTTGATATCGGCAATGCCTACACGCTGTTCGCCGAATTCAATTTCCACTTTTGCATCGAACCAGTCTAGCCCGCTGCTCACATGGATATGCGTATTGGGCCTGGCTGTATTGAACCTGAAATTCCGCAAAGCTTCAAAGCCAAATACAGGCACCTTCATGTCTTTCATCGCTTCCACAAAAAGGAAGAACCAATTGTTACGAAGTACGTCGCTACCTTTCAATACCAGGCTTTGTGTATCCTGCTGGCGGGTAAATAAAGAATGTAACCCTTCCAGCCTTTGTAAAAAGGCTTGTTCAGCCTCTTTATTGCGCTGTACCAATAATATCTTATCTCCATCTGGGATGGTTATGGTTTCTTTATCGGATGGGCGGGTATCAAAACCCTGATAACTGAAAATCGGCTGAAACACCAGATAGTCGCCTTTTTCCAATAACTGCAATTTGATATCCGGCAAGCCGCTTTTTACTTCTTTAACCAAACTTTTATCGAACTCCACAGGATAATCTCGTGATAGCGGAAGCACCACTTCATGCATTTTCTTTGCCCAGTCGCTTTTGCTAAGTTTGATATTTCCTTTACGTGAAAATTTTTCCGCCTGTAATACGTCTTCGGTTTTCTGCCAGGTATACAAAGTTCCTTCATACAAAAACACCAGACTACTATTACACTCATTGAGGTCGAGCGTAATTTTCTCACCATTTATCTTTACCTGGCATTGCAGTTCAAAATGATCTTTTGCTGCCACAACCTTGAAGAATGGTGTTAAAAACTGGCTACTCAGTTCTGTTTCGATGAGATTTGCCGTTTTGAAAGTTTTTCCTGCGGGCAATTGAAATATGAAAGGGTTTTGATGTTGCTCTTCAAAAATCTTTTTCAGTTTGGGATGCAGGTATTCTATGATCAGCAATTTCGTTTCTTCAGGCAATTCATCGCCTTCGGTATGGATGATGTTTTCCCATATGCCACTAAATGGCGAATTCCTGTTAAGGTATTTATTGATTTCAGAGGGCTGTAATTTCCTGATTTGCTGAAAGAAGCTTTTGTCTTCTTCCCCAAACCATTCTGTATTCACAAATTTAGTCAGGTCGATATTTTCTGCTTTTCCAAGGAATTTTTTTCCATCTTCATCCACATCGCCCTGCAGGGCATCTATCTTAAATGCAGGATAGTCTTTGGTTTTGAAATTGAAGACCAGTCCGATTTTTTTATAGGCCGGATATGCTTCAGGAATTTCTTCAACAACCGGTAAGCTTTCTACGAGTGTATGGGCAAATACCGGGCGAAATTCAGGTTGGGAGGTTGTTTGTAAAACCCTTTTGATAGCAGGATCCAGCAGTTTCAGAAATGGCTTACCATCTTTGTAAGTAAATTCAAATTTACCGGTAAGATCATCATTCAGGCTATAGCCATAGATCTGTAAAAGCTTATTTTTTTCCTTTTCCCAGTTGCGGATGCTGTCGAAATAATTCGGCCCAAAGGCATTGAGCAATTGCAGGAACAGAAGTGTTTTGTGTTCACAAAGAGGATGTTGGGTTTCTGCACAGGTGCAGGAAGTGTCAAATTGCCGTTCCTCGTTTTTCTGGATCACAAGCGAATAGGCAGTACCGTTATAAACCAATTCCGCTTCCACCCTTTCATCTTCCGCTTTGAGAATGGTGGCTTTCACTTTTCTCAACATCGATTCGGCTTCTTCGTAAATGGCCGGCGAAGAAAGCAGCTTAATCATCTTGAGTTCGATATGCTTCATCTTTGCAACCGTATGGTACTGGTTGTACTGTATGGTGCTGTTTCCGAGCATATTTTTATCGGCCATATCCTGGAGCCGGAAAAGCGCTGCTGATTCATGGCGGCAGATATCTCCGAGGTTGTAAGGGCAACTGCACCTGAGGGAAATCAATTTGGGATCGGCGTATTTGTTGATATAAACCTTGTAAAAAGTATTATAGCTGTCATCTTTTACCCGAAAAACAATATTTCCGGTGAGTTCATCATGTTCAATCAATTCTACATAACCTGATGCATGAATTTTTTTGCCCCTGCGTATGACTTCATCAGTACCATTGTTATAGATATGTTTGATGATATGTGGTAGTGCCAAATTCGGATTTCTTTTTAATGAACAATGATTAAGTACAACTGCACTTTATCGTAAGTAATTCGCCCCGTTCAGAAAAGGGCAATTTGCAAAAGTAAAGGAAAATATCCCAGTTGGCGTATCTATTTGGAAACTTTGTGGAGAAATAACAATGCCTTACAAAGCTGCTTTTATCAGTTTTCCATCCTGATATAAGGGGAGCACCGGAGCGGTATCAGCGGTTAAACAATGACGGATATCCTTCTCTAATCCGAATGCGGTTAACCTTTTATAATGGGAAGCTTCTTTATCCTTCAGGAAACCGTATAAGTCACTACCTGCTAAAAGGTAAAGCGCTTCAACCATTTGTGAAGAATCGCAGTTGATTGTAAAATGTTGCCTGATGCGGTTCACTACAGCACCTGCAAAAAGACTGTCTTCAATATTTACCCGGTCTTTCCATGCCGCACAGGCCAGCAACACCGGCTTTTTTTTGTTGATGAGATAATTACAAACCTCATTCAGGTTTGCAAAAGCACCGGTAATGATTTCGGCAGCTCCAAGTTCGAGTGCCATATGAAGGAGTTTGGTACCATTTGTTGTGGTAAGTACAAGTGTTTTGCCTCCGATAAATGCAGCAGGATATTCAAATGGCGAATTACCATATTGTAAGCCTTCTGCTACTTTTCCATCTCTTTCACCAGCTGTAATCGCATTCAATTGCTTACCGATTTCGATACAATTGGCCACACTATCAACAGGGATAACCGCTTTGGCGCCATTGTAAATTGCTGTTGCAATGGTAGATGTTGCCCTCAGTACATCGATGATCACAACGATACTATCAGTGATATCATATAATTTCAAGAGTGCCGGAGAAACGGCGGTATATAAAGAGGGCAGCGCTTTAGATTCATTCATATTATTATCTTCTGCTAACAAAATATCAGGCAAAGGGCATTTTTACCAGTTTGGCTCTTAAGGCCTGGTTGCGCACTTCAACAAAAATTTCATTTCCGATCAGTGCATTCGGAGTGGCTACATAACCCATTCCTATGGCTTTGCCTAATGAAGGGGATTGTGTTCCGGATGTTACCCTGCCAATGAGGTTTCCCTGCGCATCTTTAATGGGATAATCGTGACGGGCTATACCCTTATCCATCATTTCAAAACCCATCAGTTTTTGGGTTACACCATCAGCTTTTTGTTTTTCGAAAAGGGCCTTTGAGGTGAAGTCTTTACTGAACTTTGTAATCCACCCTAACCCCGCTTCGATGGGGGAACTGTGGTCGTCGATATCGTTTCCATAAAGGCAGAAACCCATTTCAAGGCGTAAAGTATCACGGGCACCTAAGCCAATGGGTTTTATCCCGGCTGAAGCTCCTGCATTGAAAATGGCATCCCAGATACGGGAGGCATTGTCGTTTTCATCTTCAAAATAAATTTCCACTCCACCGGCTCCGGTATAACCGGTAGCACTGATCAGCACATTTTCCACCCCGGCAAATTCACCTTTTACAAAAGTATAATAGTTCAAATTCAGGATATCCATTTCCGTTAGTGGCTGAAGGATCTTGCACGCATTGGGCCCTTGTATGGCCAGTAGACAGGTTTTAGCAGAAATATTATGCAATTCCACACCTTTCTCATTGTGATCGTTCACCCACTTCCAGTCCTTTTCAATATTGCCGGCATTTACCACCAGCATATAAGTTTTGTTGGGTTCGATGCAATACACGAGCAAATCATCAACAATGCCACCTTCATCATTGGGGAAACAACTGTATTGGGCTTTACCTGCCGTGAGTTTAGCGGCATCATTACTGGTGATGCGTTGAATCAGATCGAGCGCATGTTCTCCTTTCAAAATAAACTCACCCATGTGGCTTACATCAAATACGCCTGCATTATTTCGCACCGCCTGATGTTCTTCATTGATACCTGCATAAGAAATCGGCATATTGAAACCTGCAAATTCAGCCATTTTGGCCCCTAATGCAATGTGTTTGGCAGTAAACGGGGTAACCTTCATTTTCCTGTATTTAGTTGGCAAATGTAATTGAAAAAGATGAGTGGAAAGAAAAGTCCCGCCAAGATAGGCAGGGCCTTTTTTGCTTCAACTTCAACACAACTATTGAAACGATTTTAGGGCAACCGTTTATTACATAGGGTAAAACTTATTTTAACAATAGCATCGGGTTGTATCCGGGCAAGCTATTGATCATAAGTGCCGTAGGGTCTTTGGTTTTATCTTCTATTTTCCTGATTTGGTTTTCAATTTGCTGGCGGGCCCTTTCGAGCGAATCACGCATTCTGCTGGTTTCTTTCTGTTGGATAATTTTAATCGAATCGGCACTTGTAACAACAGTACCCGATTCCGGTTCTGCATAACGATAATTATCATTTGCATCTGCACGGTCGATGATCAGGCTGTCGAATACCGTTTCGCCGTTTTCGGTTTTCGTGATTCGGGTTGTTTTTTTATTGCGGTCACGGTGTTTCCAATTATCGGCGGGTATACCTTGTAATGTGTAAAGGCCGTCGGCACGCATGATGTAATCTACATTGCTTTCCCAACCTTCTTCAAGACCGTCAAAACTGAGTTCCCAGTTATTATTCATCAGACCATCAAATTGAACCGGATTAAACCATCCAACACTTCGGTCGATGCGCACTTGTTTTCCAACAGGAACATAAACGGTGATCACTACCCGCTGATTGCGAAACTTGTCTGTTTTATTGATGGCAAGCCCTTTGTCGAGTATCAGCAATGAATCTTGCTGAACCGCATTGAAGTTCATCAAAGCAGCAAGGGTATCGGCATAACGGCGGTTTTGCCCGTTCACCATTTTTACCATCGTAACCCGAAAGCTGTCGTTGGGCGATTTAACGATATGTACGTTGATGTTGCGAACAAATGCAGTGTCTTCAACCAGTTCTTCAAAAGGTTCAAAGCGAAACCAACGGCTGCTGTAAATTTTTTGTGATGGAGATACTGATGTCACTTCCAGTTTATTAATACCTGGATTGGTAAGATATATTTCCTGTTCATTCAGTGTATTGCCGGCTTTGAAATCTTTACTTACAGATGCCAGCAAAAAGATGAAACTGGCCCATCCTAACACCCACAGGCTGATGAAGGAGATGCGCATCAGTTTGCTGTTGTTACGGATGCGGGCAATTTTTCGGATGATCCAGGTGAGTAAACCCACGATAGGAACCGCAATGAAGAAAATCAAGGTACCCCATGCATACACATTTTGCCAGCCTTCGGTGAGTACAAAATCTTTGATAGGGAATATGCCGATGGAGAATATGGCAAAGGCAAATAAAGCCACAATCAGTGCAAAGCCGATGCAACCAAGAATAAAATAGATGAATACTTTAAAGAGTAAAGCGATGATATCTCCCAGGGAGCGTCCGGTGCGGCGAGCCACATTCCCTGCTTCTGCGCCAATTGCTTTAGATCGTTCACCCGCTTGTTTCCCAAATTTTTCCGCCCTTTCCTGAACGCCTTTCATTTCACCAACGATGGAGTTTTTGATCGAATTCAAATCTACCTTCTCCCCTTTCATTTCGAGTTTTTCGGTTGTGGTGTTCGCTTCAGGAAGTACAAGCCAGAGAATGATATAGGCCAGTAAAGCGCCCGGACTAAAAGAAATCCGAAAGAAGTCGCCGCTATGATCATTCCATCTGGATAATAAGCTCAATAGAGGCAAGAGGAAAAGTACCCTGGGAATCCAGGCATTGATACCGAAGTAATTCCCGATTCCGCTACAAACGCCTGCTATTAGCTTATTGTCGTTATCACGATAGAGCTTTTTACGTACCGATCCAATTTCCTGTACGGCACTGCTGGGCACTGCTATCCATAAGATGAGGTAGGGAATCAGTCCGAAACCGAAAGTAATGGCCAGCACCACAAAAATGACCCTCACTACTACCACATCTACACCAAAGTAGTTAGCGAGCCCGCTACAAACACCACCTATTGCTTTGTGGTTTTCATCGCGGTACAAACGCTTCGGACCTTGGTTTGAGGCTGTTCCTGAATAAGCAGATTGGGACTTGTTTTCCGTTTCAGCATAAGCACCGGTTCCGGGTTGTTCCGTTTCAAAATCTTCCGGGCGGCCCATGCTGCGGATGATTGCGTTTACATCATCATCGGTAATGCAGGTTTTTCCTGCTTTCAGGCGTTCCTGGAACAATTCTCCAATCCTGCTTTCGATATCGTTGATGATTTCTTCTTTACCTTCTTCATTGGCGAAGTGGCGATTCAGGCTTTCGGTGTAGTTTTTGAGCAACTCAAAAGCTGTCACTTCAATAGGTACCACTCTTCCCTGAAAGTTGATATTGATTACTTGTTTCATGACGAAAAAATTAATTGTTTTCCGGCCTTTTTGGAACTCATCCTTGAGGCCTTGATTGTTGTTGTGTTGTTTAAGCTGATGCTTATTTTGCAGCAGTTGTTGAAGTTTACGTTCTGGTAATGGTAATAGATTGAACAGCATTCGATAATTCGTTCCATGTAGATTCCAGTTCATTGTAAAAGGCGGCACCTTTTTCTGTTAGACTGAAATATTTTCTTGGCGGGCCGCTGTTGCTTTCCACCCAGCGGTAAGTAAGCAATTCGGCGTTTTTAAGTCTGGTTAATAATGGGTAAAGCGTGCCTTCGAATATATTCAGGTTGGCGGCTTTCATCTTATCAATGATGTCGGAGGGATAGGCTTCCCCCTGTTTGATCACCGATAAGATGCAAAACTCCAGAACCCCTTTACGCATTTGACTGGCTGTATTTTCGATGTTCATGGTTTGTGTTTTAATCTTATTTTACAATGGGAAACGAGTGTGGTAATCCGGATAACCCAACTTATTTTCCTATCACAACACAAACCTACAAAACATTTTAGTACTATGCAACACATAATACCATTTATTTTAAAGTAGCTTGTAGTGTAATGGTACTATATTTATCCTTAGATTCTTACCGGTATTGAGTTTTAGAAGGAATCGGGAAATAAAAAATAATTTTTAGAGATGGATGAATGGTTAATTTTAAAGCACCAGTGGTTTCAATTTGCTTGAATTACCTACCAAATTGACCTCGTTAAACTAATGGTAAAGACAATTAATAGGATAAACAAACTATTTTCATTTACTCTAACCAGTATAAAAAATCTACTATGAAACGAATATTACTTTTTTTTCTTCTTCTTATTGGCTTTAATGCCTGCCGAAGCAGCAAAGATTATCTCGAAAGAACGGATGCCGACAAAGCGCTCCAGGACGCGGTGAAAAGGATCAACAAGAACAGCAATGATGAAAATGCTGTTAATGCCATTCCGGAATTGTATAAAAATATCAGCAAAACCCACCTAAGCCAAATTGAATCATTAAACAAAAGCGGGGATATCCAACGATGGGATAAGATCATCGGCCATTATGAAGATTTACAGCAAGCGTATAACAGCATCATCACATCGCCTCCCGCTTTTAAACTAGTGACACCAGTAAGTTATGCTACACAATTAACAGAAACAAAAGAAGGAGCAGCAGAAGCGTATTATCAGCTTGGACTAACAGAACTGGAAAAACCTGGCCGTGATGCAGCCAAAAGAGCCTATACCTATTTTAAGAAATCCGGAAAATATGTTCCCGATTATAAAGACAGTCGCCAAAAAGCAGATCAGGCTTTTGAAAACGGAATGGTGAACGTGCTGGTTAATCCGGTTCAGGACAATTCTTTTTTCTTCAACAGCGGGTGGGGAAATTATGGTTACAATTATGGCAATGAATATTTCCAACAGAACCTGGTTAGAGAACTCAACAGCAGAAATGATCGGTATCCAGCCAATTTTTTTACTGAATATGAAGCACGCCGGGATAACGTACAACCAGACTGGATAGTAGATTTAATTCTCCGGAACCTTGATGTGCCGATGCCTGTTAACAATACCTACTCACGCAATGTAAATGCACAAGTACAGTCGGGTACGGATACTTCAGGCAAACCCATTTACCAAACCGTATATGCAACGGTACAGGTTACCCGAAGAAGCTTCACGGCCAATGCTCATTTGGAATTAAACATCAAAGATCTGGCAACACGCAAAACCATCAGCTATCGCAATTTCAGGGAAGATTATCGCTGGGAGCAGGAGCAAGCCAATTATACCGGAGACAGCAGGGCGCTTTCTTCACAGGATTGGCAACTGATCAATAATGCACAGACTTATGTGCCGCGAAAAGAAGAAGTGTTGAATGAATTGTACCGGAAAATTTATCCGGAAGTGTTGCGCAATATCAGGATGGCGGTGGAATGGTGAATTGGGAATGAGGAATTAGGAATGTTGAACAGGGAATGGGGAATTAGGAATGTTGAACAGGGAATGAGGAATTAGGGATGTTGAACAGGGAATGTTGAACAAGGAATGAGGAATGTTGAACAGGGAATGAGGAATGTTGTAAAAGGTATGAGTAGGTTGAGGTATTAAAAAATAACTTTAGGGGGTTTCGTTAAACCTTTCAGCTTTCTTGTTACTACTTAAATAACTGATAAACTACAAAACTTAACAAGTAAGCGAGCCCGGTCATGTATACCAATTGAATGATCGGCCACTTCCAGCTTTTGGTTTCTCTTTTCACAATGGCAATAGTACTCATACATTGCATGGCCAGAACATAAAAAACCATAAGCGATAATCCTGTGGCAAGGGAATAAACCTTACTGCCATCTTCGCGAACGGCAGCATTCATTTTTTCTCTGAGAGTATGACTATTTTTAGCATCATCAGAACCCACACTGTAAAGCGTTGCCATGGTGCCTACAAAAACTTCACGCGCTGCAAATGAAGTGATCAATGCTATTCCGATTTTCCAATCGTAACCCAACGGTTTGATGGCAGGTTCAATCCAACGGCCAAGGGTACCCGCAAATGAATATTGAAGCATTTCCGTTTTCATTTCTAACTTCAATTCCTTCTGATGCGAACTATCTGCACTGATTTTGGCTTCATAACTGCTTCTGATGGCATTCATTTTTGCAGAAGGCCCGAAGCTGCTCAAAGCCCAAAGCAACAAACTGATCATCATGATGATTTTTCCTGCGTCGAAAACAAATATTTTCGCCTTTTCTACCATAGTGAACAATGCATTTTTCCATCTTGGGTTTCGATATACGGGCAGTTCAAGGATGAAATAACTTCTTTCCGTACTTTTTATGAATAGTTTCATCACCCAGGCAACTACAAGTGCCATTACTGTTCCTAAAAGATAAAGCGACATCATCACCAATCCCTGTAAACTAAGGAAACCAAAATAAAGTTTAGAAGGAATCACTAATGCAATCAGAATGGTATAAACAGGTAAACGCGCAGAGCAGCTCATCAACGGGGTGACCATAATGGTGAGTAGCCTTTCTTTCTTGTTCTCGATATTCCTTGCACTCATTATGGCAGGAACGGCACAGGCAAAACCGCTGATCATCGGCATGGCGCTTTTACCATTAAGTCCTGCTTTTCGCATAAGCTTATCCGTTAAAAAGCTGATCCTGGCCATATAGCCTGAATCTTCCAGAAGAGTGATGAGTCCGAAAAGGATCATGATCTGTGGTATAAACACCATGATGCCGCTTAAGCCTGCCAGAAACCCGTTTACAAAGAGATCGGCGAACCATCCCTGCGGTAAAATGGAAGTGAACCAGCCAGCGAGTTTTCCAAATATCCATTCAATTGCATCCATCGGATACCCGGCGATCCAGAAAACACTTTGAAATAAAAGAAAAAGTACGGCAATCAAGATCAGGTAGCCCCAGGTACGATGCAGCAGCAGGTTATCGATTTTCTCCGTTAGCAAGGTTTTTTGCAGGGGATCAGTTTCAACAACGGCCTGTTGCATCACTTGTTTGATCTTGGTATACCGTTGCATGATTTCTTCTGCCTGCGTTCGGGTAGCATTAAATGCATGTTTGTGGCCAATCTTAGTAAGTGCATCTGACTTTTCTGCAGGAAGGTTGAAATGCTGTTGATTGATCAGGTAATGGATGGCGGTATAAGGATTGATGGCCGGAAACTTTTCCATTACCTCCGCTATGGCTTCCGGTGCCAATGCTTTATGATTGATAAAGCTTCTTGCAGACTGCTGGTTGATTTTTTCAGCGGTATTTTCGATACTTTTTTTGAGAGCGCTAATACCTTTGTTTTTTCTTGGATTGACGGCAACAATCGGTACACCCAGCAATCTTTCCAGCCCCGGAATATCTATCTGTGTTCCTTTTTTCTTGGCCAGGTCCATCATGGTTAAAGCAACCACCACGGGCAATTTCAAGTCGATGATTTGAGAACAGAAAAGCAGGTTCCTTTTCAGGTTACTGGCATCTGCCACCAAAACAACCATATCGGGTTGTACGGTTTCATCTAGCCCCAATAACACTTTATAAGAAACCCATTCATCGGCCCTTTTCGGATAAAGGCTATAGGTTCCGGGAAGATCTATGAAACTGGTCTTTTGCCCATTACTCAGCATAGTATCTCCCATTTTTTTGTCAACCGTTACACCCGGGAAATTACCCACTTTCTGATTCAGCCCTGTAAGCACATTGAATAAGGAACTTTTTCCGCTATTCGGGTTTCCTACCAAAGCAATATTTATGGGTTTAGGCAAAAGCTTGTTTAACTTGATTTGTGCAAAAGTAATACGATTGAACAGTTCGGGTTTACGAATTAAAGAAACATACGCCACTTAATGGCAAACAGCTTGTTGATGGTTAACTTTGTAATCAAATAAACATCTTGAAAAAATATATAATTTGGATCATCTGTTTTAGCTATTCAATTTCAGTAGTTGCTCAACAATCAACTGATCAGCAGGCTGTTTCATCAATCAAAGCCCATATTGCTTTTTTGGCAAGCGATAAATTGGAAGGCAGGCGAACCGGCACCAAAGGTGAAGAACTGGCTTATCAATATATCATCAGACAATTGAAGCTGACTGGCATTAATACAGCTCCAGGTATTCAGGATTATCTGCAAGCTTTTGAAGTATATGATGGACGAAAATTAGAAGATGCTTCCCTGAAATTCAATGGCAAGATGCTTAAGGCACCGGATGAATTTTTCCCGTTGGCTTATGCAGGCGACGCCAGGAAATTAGTGCTGAACTCCGGTTCAAATAATGATTGCTTCATTTATGATTTGGAAAATGTAGTGAATCTGAATAAGGATAATCCGCATTTCGACCTGAAGACCACTGTGAGAACTGCTGCAGAAGATGCGGAAAAAAAAGGTTTTAAAGCAATGATCATTACAGGCTATTCAAAATCAGCTTCGGAATTGGGCTATTTTGATAAAAATGAGAGAAGTAAGCGTTTGCTGATTCCCGTTATTTTCATGCTGGATTCTGTTTACAAAGCAGAAAAGAATGGAAATTTCAAATGCAAGCTTAACTATACTATCACTGAGAGTTCACGGAAGGGGCATAACGTTGTAGGCTACCTGAACAACCAATCGAAGCTTACTGTAGTGATTGGGGCGCATTATGACCATTTGGGGTATGGGGAAGACCACAATTCGCTATATGCAGGAAGTACCCCGATGATCCACAACGGTGCTGATGATAATGCCAGTGGCACGGCTGCCTTGATTGAACTTTCTAAGATTTTGAAAACTTCAGGCAATAAGGATTTCAATTTCTTATTCGTTGCTTTTTCGGGTGAAGAGCTGGGTTTATTTGGATCGAAGTACTTTGTGGAGCACTGCCCGATTCCACTTAGTGATATCGATTACATGATCAATATGGATATGGTGGGCCGTTTGAACGATAGTACGCATGCTATCACCATTGGTGGCTATGGTACATCTCCGGCTTGGGGAAAACTGATTGAACCTAACAACAGTTATCTTCGGATCAAAACAGATAGTGCAGGTAGCGGTCCGAGCGACCATACCAGTTTTTACCGGAAAGATATTCCGGTGCTCTTCTTTTTCACCGGAACGCACAGCGATTACCATAAGCCAACTGATGATGCAGAAAAAGTAAATGCAGCAGGGGAGTGGCGCATCATCCAGTATATTGTATCATTGATCAACCAAACGGCTACTTACGGTAAGCTTGAATTTACCAAAACCAGGGAAGCTGCTGCAAGTGGAAAAAGCAGTTTTAAAGTAACCATGGGCATCATGCCTGATTATACCTTTTCGGGAGAAGGGGTGTTGGTTGATGCTGTATCCGATGGCAGGCCGGCAAAGAAAGCAGGCATCATGGCAGGTGATGTGATTCTACAATTGGGTGAACATAAAGTTTCTGATGTTCAAACCTATATGCAGGCCTTGAATAAATTCAATAAGGGAGAAAAAACAACCGTTACCTTTAAACGAGGGAACAAAGAAATGAAAGTGGAGCTGGAGTTTTAATTTTTAAGGATGAGCCATTCTAAACTGAAAATCGATAACGAAAGCCTGGCGGAAGAATTCTTTCAGGATACTTTGTTACTGGGCATTGTAGCCCCGATAAAAGATTATACCCTAACCTGGCATATCAATCAGGTGATGGGTTTTCAGTTCAGGATCAACAACAGCCTTGAAATGCATCTCTTGAAAAAAAAGAGGCATTATTTTTTCCCAATTTATGAATATCCTGTACCGGGCTGTTTTTCGGCACATTACCTCTACAACAATCATAACGATGGCGAGTACCTGCTACCGGAATTCAAGCACCTCGATTTTTTGTGGCTGGCTAAGGGAGAAGATCTCGACAAGGAAGGCTTTAAACTAATCCAGCAAACCATCAGAACCATTCCCGCAGTTCAACTCGTTACAGAAATGACGAATGAAAAAATCAAAAACAAGCAACACCTTATTTTTTAAAAAAAGATTATGTGGACGACAACAGAAAATACACTTTACCGTAAGTTCAAATTCAATGATTTCCAATCAGCATTTGCTTTCATGACCCGTGTGGCATTTCTTGCGGAGAAGATGGATCATCATCCCAAATGGACCAATGTTTACAATCAGGTGGAGATCTGGTTGAACACGCATGATGCCGGAGATACCATTACTGAAAAAGATCGGTTACTGGCTGAAGCCATTGATCAGATTTCCTGATTTATTACATTTACCCTTTTCTCTGCCGCTGGAACAAATTTTCCGATGGTAGTTGCAAAATTACTTAATTCGTTTTGGACCAACCATTCCTGCATGAATGAAACATCAGCTTCGTTTACGCTAAACAGTAAGCCTCCATTGGTTTGCGGATCGGGAAGCAAACTGAAGGCTTCCATTACATTCACCCCTTTTTCGAAACTGGTTTGCTGGCTATACCGGTTCCAGTTGCGATAAGTGGCATCCGGAACAATCCGCTGAGCAAGATATTCCCTCACTCCGTCCATTACCTGCAAGCGGTTGTAAAATAAGTCAACCGAAAGATCTGCACCAACCGCCATCTCCATAAGATGACCAAGGATTCCAAATCCGGTTACATCGGTCATAGCAGTAACAGAATCTAGTGCACCTAATTTTGCTCCTTCTTTATTGAGGCGGCACATTTGTGCAATGAGAGCTGATTGATGTTCAATATTGATCAGGCCTCTTTTCTGAGCAGCGGAAAGGATTCCGGTGCCGATGGGTTTAGTAAGAAAAAGATGATCGCCTACTTTTGCGGTATTGTTTTTTTTGAGTTGTGTAATTTTAGTAAGTCCGTTTACAGCTAATCCAAACATGGGTTCTAAAGTATCGATACTATGCCCTCCGGCAAGGGGTATACCGGCTTCCCTGCAAATACTGCGGGCACCGGAAAGCACCTGTTGTGCGAGTTCAGCAGGAAGTTTTTCAACCGGCCAGCCTAAAATGGCAATAGCAATAATCGGGCTTCCACCCATGGCATAGATATCACTTATGGCATTGGCTGCAGCGATACGACCAAAGCTGAATGCATCATCTACAACAGGCATAAAAAAATCGGTAGTGCAAATGAGTGCATCTCCGTTACCAATGTCGTATGCGGCTGCATCGTCGTTGCTGCTGTTGCCTACCAGTAATTTTTCATTAGTGGATTCTGCCAGATCGGTTTTAAGGATTTGCTCAAGAACGGCGGGTGCAATTTTACAACCACATCCAGAACTTCTGGAAAACTGGGTGAGCTTAACGGGTTCTGTTTGTACTGGTGGTTCCATGTTGTGCTTATTTTCTGCGCTTAAAAATGATAGCAGCATTTTTTTGAAGGTCGCCGCTAAAACGTACTTCATATTGATTGCTGCCGTCTTTCACTACCAGCAGCCCTGTATTGGGTGCGATACTTCCCAGATTTTCGGCATACATCAATAAAGTGATGCTATCGGTTGATGGATCGATATAAATGGTATGCCTTATAGCATTCGTACTTAAACGTTGGTTGGATAGAATGAGTTTTCCATTCAATAAAATGCTTACGGTATCACCATCCACTTCGCCGTTATCGTATAAGGTTAATTGCAAGCTGTCGTTTTTGAAGAAAATGGTTTCCTGTGCTACACTTACACGTTCATTAACCTGAGCGGCAGCTAAAGGTTTTTCAGTAACGGGTTTCTTTTTTTCGGGCAATACATTAGGGTTTACCGGAACACCGCTTTGGGATGCCGGTTTCACGGTAGTGGTAATCGGGCTATTCTTTAAAGCAACAGCAGATTGTTTTTCACTTGCTGCATATAATTTTTTATCTAAGGTTTCGGGGGGTTCTACAAAACTAAGCTGATCTAAGCGGCCCAGCTCCTGGAGATGTGGCAAAAGAGATGATTTCCAGTAATCATTCTTTCGTTCGAGGCTAATTGTTCCCGTTAGTGAACTGAACTGTCTGGTTCGGTTGGTGCTGAACGGTCCTGTAAGGGTAAGCAAGCTATCCTTTACCGTTAGTTCGAGAACATTCAGTTGCCGGACGCCCTTATCGGGTGATACCGGATAATTGTTGGCAATCAAACCATCATCTTCAACAATCAGCTTGTCGCCCACCCATTTTATTTTTACTTTTTTTACACCGTAATATTGTTTGTCATCTAAAATAAACCAGGTGTGAGAGAAGCCTGATAATTTGCCTTTGTTGCTGCTGATGCCGATTTCATAGCGGTAAAATAAACCGGTAGTATCATTGTAAATGGTGCCTTTCCATAAACCGGTGACATCTGTTTTTCCGTTTTGCGCCTCGCTCATAACTGGAAGAAGCAGGAGGAATATCAGGCGAAATTTTTGGTACATGCAAGCAGTTTATGGGTGTTATCAATGGCATCAATACTTTCGAGGCTGATGGTTTGTATTTGTTCATCAGGTTTTTCTCTGTTTTGTAGAGATTTTTGGTAAGTCTTATCATAATACTGCAATAAAATTCTGAAAGCTTCCGGCACATTATCTTCCAGAAGAAAGTTGATACAGATTTTACTTTCCAGGGGGCCGAGGCGTTTCCGGATGCGAATCACTGCAGTAATCAGTTTTTCCTTATCAAGATTACCATAACAGGTAATGATATGTTTCAATCGTTCTTCGAAAGGGATATCAAGAAAGAAAACTGTTTTTTGGCGCATGCTGTTCCAGAATGGATGAGGGATGTGGAGTTTGCCTAAACGCTGGCTTTCATCTTCAATCCAGCAATTTGTTTCCATTTTATTTTCCTGCGCCAGATACAATTGGTATACTATAACAGCCAATTTATTTTCAAACATTTCCTGAGTGGGTTGTGGTTCCATATCGATTCCGCCAAATGCAGAACCCTTATGCAATGCGATGTGTTCCAAATCTATCACTGCATGACCCATCTGCTTTAGTTGATGCAACATACCTGTTTTATTGGAGCCGGTAAACCCACCAATTATCTGCATGCGTAGTGGCAGATCAAAAACAGCCAATACATGCTGCCGGTAGGCTTTGTAGCCACCTTCTAAAAGGTACACTTCAAAACCATATAGGTCTAACAACCAGGCTACAGCAGCACTTCGCATGCCACCTCTCCAGCAATGCAGTAGTACAGTATTAGCTGAAGAAGGTATCAATGCAATTTTCAAAAAAGTTTTAGCTTCATCAACCAGTGCGTTCAGTTTCGGACCAAAAAATTCAAGTCCGTATTTGATAGCAGGTTGTTTACCTTCTTGCTTATAAGCCGTGCCCACAATTTTTCGCTCTTCATCGCTAAAAAGGGGCAGGTTGAATGCGCCGGGGATATGGGCGTGTAAATATTCTCCGGGACTGCGCACATCGAAAACCGGTTGATTTAGAGCAAGATTAAGGAAATCGCTGGTATTTATTTTTTTTATCACAACAATACTGATAGGATGTAAAGTTAGGTTGCGTGAATGGCAAAAGCGTTTTTTTTGTGAGGAAAAGTATTTTAACACAAGGTTCGCGAGGGAAACGCAAAGGAGGGAATGTATTTTTTAACGCAAGGTTCGCGAGGGAAACACAAAGGAGGGAATGTATTTTTTAACGCAAGGTTCGCAAGGGAAACGCAAAGGAGGGAATGTATTTTTTAACGCAAGGTTCGCGAGGGAAACACAAAAGAGGCATTTTTATATTAAGAACTAACCTATCTTTTTCATGTAAGGAAACTAATTTTAATAGTAAAGATTGTTTACAACTCTTCGTATACCATCTTTAAATAATGCTGTATTGAAATTCATCAGCAAACCTAATTTGCAATTGCTCAGTTTTAAATATGTTAGCAATTGGGCAAAATGAATTGGGGCTAATTTTTCTACTGTTTTAATTTCTAGTATCAATTTTCTTTCAACCATAATATCTATTCGAAACCCTGCATCTAAATAAATTTCTTCATAGGTAAGTGGTAAAACCTTTTGTGTTTCAACAAATAAGCCATTCTTATTAAGTTCGTAACGTAAACATTCTTGATACGCTCGTTCAAGCAATCCATTACCCAAAGCTCT
>JAPLEF010000115.1 GCA_026391525.1 Sphingobacteriales bacterium | reverse complement strand
ACACAAAGCTTTTTCTGCAGTATATCCTCTTGCAACCATATGAAACCTGGTTTCGTCGGTTTGTATCAAAACAGTTGGATACCCGGTAACCTGTAATTGCTTAACCATTGAGAATTCCTGATGTGCCATATCTCTATAAGTATCAGCTGCTAATTTTTCATAAAAGACTTCCGGTTGGATGCTGTATTTTTCTAACAAATGACGGTAAGCTTCATTATCGGTAAGGTCTCTGCCTTCGGCATATAAGGCATGTTGTAAATCGGATGCGATGGCTACCGATTTTTCAGGAAAATAGGATTTGAAAATGCAAAGGGCAATTGCTGGTTTTTCTGAGCTCGGGTACCAGTCGCTTTCTTCGGGGTTTTGGATATGCCATAAATAATCCGCACCAAATTTTGCACCGGTTGATGCTTCTACTTGAGGGTAGGCATTGTTGATGTAACTGGCGCTTACCCTGATGTGTACAGGCTTTTCGGGTAAAATCATCCCACCGCTCAATACGTCAATGTACAATCTGTCTTCATAAACAGCTGCAATCTTTTTTATCACGCTACTGAAACCGTAACACCAACCACAATAGGCGTCAAAGCAATAAATCATCAGTGCTTTTTCCATAGTTACGAATACATTTTTTTCATCAATGGGCTTCAAGCCAGTTGTTACCAAATCCAAGTTCCGCAACAGTGGGTACCTCATTAGGCAATACCAGTGCATTTTGCATGCAGTTGAGGATAATGGGTTTTATGGTTTCAAGTTCTGATTTGGGTACATCAAAAACCAGTTCGTCATGCACCTGTAACAGCATCTTCGATTGCAGATTGGCTTTTTGGATTGCCTTGGAAATACTTATCATGGCCAGCTTGATCATATCGGCAGCTGTACCTTGTATGGGTGAATTGATGGCGTTGCGTTCAGCAAAACCCCTAACGGTAAAATTGGCCGATCCGATATCTTTCAACCAACGCTTTCGTCCCATCAGCGTTTGTACGTAACCGTTTGTTTTGGCAAAAGCAACAGTATCATCCATATATTGCTGTATTCTGGGAAACTGTTTTTTATAGTTATCGATAATCTCTTTGGCTTCCGTTCTGGATATGCCAAGGTTTTCCGAAAGGCCGAAAGCACCCTGGCCATAGATGATGCCGAAATTCACACTCTTTGCCTTATAACGCATTTCTTTACTTACTTCTGTTTCAGGAACATTGAACACTTTCGCTGCTGTTGCGGTGTGTATGTCTTTGCCGGTGCGGAAAGCCTCACACATGTTTTCATCGCCACTAATAGCTGCTACAATCCGCAGTTCAATCTGTGAGTAATCCGCTGATACCAGTAAATGGTTTTCATCTCTTGGAATAAAAGCTTTCCTGATTTCCCTGCCACGATCGGTTCTTATGGGTATGTTCTGTAAATTGGGATTATTACTGCTCAACCTCCCGGTTACCGCTACTGCCTGAGCATAACTCGTATGTACCCTTCCTGTTTTGGGATGAATCAATAACGGTAAGGCATCAACGTAAGTGGATTTTAATTTCGCCAGTTCACGATAGGCAAGGATATCATTACAAATTTCATGCTGCGTTGCCAGCTTTGCCAACACATCTTCCCCTGTGGCAAATTGCCCAGTTTTAGTTTTTTTCGCCTTAGGGTCCAGCTTCAATTTTTCAAATAAAACCTCACCGAGTTGTTTGGGTGAAGCCAGATTGAATTTCACCCCTGCCTGTTCATATACTTTAGCCTCTGCTGCTTTTGCATCTGCTTCCAGCACAATTGAATATTCTCGTAAAAAATCAACATCTACCCTTATCCCTTCAAACTCCATATCGGTAAGTACTTTTACCAATGGGTTCTCCACTTCATAAAAAATTTTTTCTACTTCCAGATTTTTGAGCATGGGTAAAAAAGTATGCCTTAATTGTAGGGTGATGTCTGCATCTTCAGCGGCATACTCTTTGATTTTCTCCAGTTCCACATCGCGCATGTTGCCCTGGTTTTTTCCTTTTTTACCGATCAGTGTTTCTATGGATACCGGTTCATAACCCAGGTATTTTGCACTGAGTACATCCATGCTTCTTTTGCCATCGGGCTCTATCACATAATGGGCCAGCATCGTATCGAAAATCTCTCCTTCAAGGCCTAGCCCCTTCCATTTCAATACCAGCAGGTCGTACTTCAGATTTTGGCCAACCCATATTTTAGACCGGTTTGCAAACAAACCATTGAATTGTTGAAGTACTTTCCTGCAAGCTTCCGGGTTTTCAGGGCAGGGAACATAAAATGCTTTTCCGGCTTCAACCGAAAAACTCATGCCTACGAGTTCAGCAAGATTGGCATCAATATTAGTGGTTTCGGTATCAAAACAGATGATTGTGGCTGCTTCAAGCATACTGATCAATGCCAGGATAGATTGCTCGTTGCTAACCAGTTTATAATCATGAGGCGTGTTGTAGATGTTCTTATCTACTGTTGTATAAACCGGCGATTCATCACTAATGGCTTCATTACTGTTTTTTTCTTCAACAGCAGTAGCATTTATGTTTTGGCCAAAGAGATCCAGTTGACCGGAAGCCGGTGTTTTGGCTTGTCCATCAATGGCTGGAATATCATCCCCAAGTATCCTTTTTCCAAGAGTTCTGAATTCCAGTTCGGTGAACACAGTTGTGAGTGATTCCCTGTTCCATTCTTTGAGACCAAAATCCTCTTCATGAAAAGTAACCGGAACATCAGTGATGATTGTAGCCAGTTTTTTGCTCATCACTGCCATCTCTTTACCATTGCGGATTTTCTCGCCCAAAGCGCCTTTGATGTTTGCAGCATTCTCGAGTATCGTTTCAATGTTCCCGAATTCTTTTAGCAATTTGGCTGCAGTTTTTTCACCCACTCCTGGAATACCAGGGATATTGTCTACCGCATCTCCCATCAACCCAAGGATATCAATCACCTGCGATACGGAACTGATATCCCATTTCTCACAAACTTCTTTAGGTCCGAGAATTTCGTATAGGCTTCCCTGGTAGGGTGGTTTGTATATCTTGATATTTTCACTCACCAGTTGTCCGTAATCTTTGTCGGGTGTCACCATGAAAACTTCATAACCTTCTTTTTCTGCCTGTTTTGCCAAAGTGCCGATGATGTCGTCTGCTTCAAAACCGTCGAGTTCAATCACAGGTATGTTGAACCCTGCAATGATTTTCTTAATATCCGGAATTGCAGCGAGCAAGTCTTCCGGAGCTTCCTGTCGGTTGGCTTTATAATCGGCAAAGTCGGTATGCCTTTCAGTAGGCGCATGTGTGTCGAAACAAACTGCCATATGAGTGGCATGCTGATTATTAATCAGCTCAACCAGGGTGTTGGTAAAACCGAACTGTGCATTGGTATTTCGTCCTTTACTGGTGAGTCGGGGGTTTTTAATCAAGGCATAATAAGCTCTGAAAACAAGTGCCAGAGCATCTAACAAATAAAGCTTTTTCTGCATGGCATAAAAGTAAAACAATTGCTTCAATACCCGTTGGAACGATCAATAGTAAGAGAATTATGGCATCCTTAAAATGACTGCCGTTTCCATTTACGGCTGAGCAATGCAATAAGAAAGTAAAGGCTGATCAGAAAAAAGGCATAATAAAGGATGTTCTTCCAATTGGGGCTGCCTTCAAAAAAGGCAAACCCAAGATAAATGCCCAAAAAAATATGAATCATCATCCATAGCAGCACCAGTGCAAGTGTATTGGCCACAAGTACTAAAAATGAACGGGTATCGTCTTCCATGCCCATGTATCAATCTTTAAGGTATTAGTAAATCAACAAAATCTGTGCTATCTCCATAAAAAACATTAAAATCCACCGAAGGTTTAATACCGTCTACCTTTCCTCTTTCACTGTGTTGCCAGAATATCCAATTTCGTTGTACTCTGGGCTTGCCCTTTGCAAAATAATGAGCCACCCAAAATGGGTATTCCTCAAAATTACCAGAAAGATAGCGGGTATAAAAATCTGCGTTACTATAAATGATGGGTTGCACACCTACCGCTTGTTCAACAGTTACCAGCCAGTCTTTGAGCCGTTGCCTGAATTGTTCAACAGGTGCATCATTGATCACCTCCACATCCAGTACTGGTGGCAGGTCGCCGGATTTCAATTTTACGGTTTCAATGAAATTTTCAGCCTGGGCTTTACCACTAACGGATGGCCTGAAAAAATGGTAAGCACCTTTGGTAATTCCAGCTTGTTCTGCTCTGAACCAGTTCTGCCGGAAGCGCGCATCTACCATTCCTTGCCCTTCAGTAGCCTTAATGAAAACAAAGCCGATTTTTTTATCTTTCACCTTCATGGCTTTTACTGCAGGCCAATCTATGAGTTGCTGGTACTTGCTGATATCAATGCCATGTATGGAATACCCCGACGGCAAATCGATTCCAAAAGCTGTATATCGTATGGATGATGGTTGATAACGGTTCATTATGTAAAGCAATCCGGCTGTGACCAGAAACAAAATGGTTATTAATGCCCACCAGATTGATCTTTTCTTTTTTTTCCTTTTTGCCATGGCAGCTTTATTGCTTGATCAACTGCTGGCTTTTACGGAATGAGCCTGAGGTAATGAAAAGGGTATATGTTCCTTTAGGCAATCGTGAAAAATCAGGGTAGATTAATTCTGTGCCATTCAGAAGGGTCACCTGTTGCTGATAAAGCCGCTGCCCTTTAGGATTATAAAGTACGATGTTTGCTTGATTTGAAGGAAGCCCCTGCATATAAATACTTACATTAGAATTGATGGGATTCGGATATACACTAACAGAAGGACCACCGGTATAGGAGTCTTGTATTTTCTCAACCTGATTGTTTTTGCTGATGAGTAGTTTTTCAGGATCAATCCAAACAGAATCCGGAATGAAGCCCAACTGTACCAGCATGGTTTCGCCGTTGTTATTGAAATCGGCATAAACTGTTTTTTGCTGGTTGCCTTTCTTTAAAAGTACCGGTACTGGCATGTTAAAAAAGGAAACTGAGCTATGTGATGTTTGTTGACTGAGGCTGAGTTTTACAGAACTGCTTCCAACGGGGTTCCATTCAAGCCTATATTGCGGGTAACCCTCACCGTAATACCATTGCTGAAAAAAACGGGTGAGGTCTTTTCCACTTTCCGCTTCGAGATTTCGTTGAAGATCGGATGTGCGGGCATAATTGTAGGATACTGTTGTATCGTTGAGGTATCGTTTGATTCCCCTGAAAAAAGCAGTATCCCCATGCAGGTACCTCAGCATGCCTGCCACATAAGAGCCTTTGTTATAACTTAACCTGCCATTGAAAATTCTACCCAAATTGCTGGTATCGTTCACTTTTACCGATCCGTCGGAAAGGGAGCAGATATCATCTAGAACTTGTTGTCTGTTAAATAGAGCAGCAGCAGGATTTCTTTCTTCCATATAAATGCGGGCCAGATAGGTGGCAAATCCTTCATTAAGCCAGATGTCTTCCCATGTTCCGCAGGTCACTTTATCTCCAAACCATTGATGTGCAAGTTCATGAGCAACCAATGATTCATTCGTGTTTACTAAGAATGTGCTGGTTTGGTGTTCCATGCCTCCTCCCCATCCAAATTGCACATGCCCGTATTTTTCCTGATGAAAAGGGTAAGGGCCAAATCGATTTTCAAAAAATAGCATAGACTGTTGTACAAAAGGTACACCTGCATCGAAGATTGCCAGACTTTCAGGATAACAATAAGTAACCATCGGCAGGTTGCCACCAGACAAAACAATCGTATGGTTGAGCACCTGGTAATTGGTGATGGCGAAACAGATGAGGTAGGTGGCAATCGGGTAACGATGTTTCCAATGGGTTCGGGTTTGTATTCCCCCGTTCAGGGAAATTTCACTTTGTAAAAGGCCGTTACTTGCAGCTTTGTATTGGGAAGGATGGGTGAGGAAGATATCAATCGAATCTGCCTTATCATCTAATCCGTTTTTACAGGGCCACCAGTCGCGCGAACCATAGGGTTCACTAAGTGTCCAAATCACAGGTACTCCTGCATGGCTGGATTGAATGAAGGAACCAAAACCCGTACTTGCCGGAACCCCATGGTAAAACACCTGAATAGAGTCGTAAGCCTGGGACGGAAGGCTGGCAGGTAAATCTACCCGAAGGGTATTATCAGGCTGGGTGAAGTTCAAGGTTTGAAAGTGGTATAATACACTATCGGTAACGAGTACCTGCATCATATCGAGTGTAACCTGATTTAATGCTTCTTTTGTTTTGAAATAAACGGTCACTGCTCCGCCGATGTAACGGTTCGCCGGGTCTACTTCCCATTCGCAGCGATAATAGCTCACATCAATGGAAGATGTTGCTGAAGCAGCAAGTCCGGTTTGAAGCATACGTTGGTGAACCTGTTTTTCCATTATGGCTATGGAAGAGGTTGTAGTTTCCTGGCTTATGCACATCACAGGGATCAAAAGCAAAAATAACAGCATGAGCCGATGCATAGTGGCCTTTAGATATAAAGGCATATTGCTCGAATGAAAGTAATGATAAGTAAAATTTGATGGTTGCATCCTTTTCAACGTAAAAAAGTTGAAATATATTTTGTCCTGTAAAATAATCATATTTTGAAATACCCTCTTGTTAAAAAATGGGTTTGCTATGGGCCTGTTTGTTTTTCCTGATCTAAAATAGCAGTAATTTCGCCCGGATGCCCAGTATGAACAGGAATGATACGTTGAATCTGATCAGCAAACTCAGTTTTGCAAGGGTATGGAATGGACTTAAAGTACTTTCCAGTTTCTATATTAGCCGTATAACCCGTAAACCGGTGCAGTGGGGTTTGCCCATTAGTATTTCTTTTGAACCTACCACCAGTTGCAATCTGAGATGCCCTGAATGCCCCAGCGGTTTAAGGGCTTTTACCCGTCCAACGGGCATGTTGGAAAAAGATTTTTTTACCACAACCATCAACGACCTTCACAAACATTTGCTTTACCTGATATTTTATTTTCAGGGCGAGCCTTATCTGAATCCCCAGTTCCTTGAAATGGTAAAATATGCTTCCTCAAAAGGGATCTATACAGCTACATCAACGAACGCTCATTATCTAACGGAATCGGCTGCACGAAAAACAGTTGAAAGCGGGTTAGACCGGCTGATCATATCCATCGACGGCACCACTCAGGAGGTTTATGAACAGTATCGGGTAGGGGGCAAGCTCAGTAAAGTGCTGGAAGGCACCAGGAACATGGTTAAAGCCCGAAAGGAGATGAATAGCAAAAAGCCATTTATTTTTTTCCAGTTTCTGGTGGTAAAGCCAAATGAACATCAGGTAAACGAAATCAGGAAACTGGCCAGAGAGATAGGAGTTGATGAAGTGCGTTTCAAAACCGCTCAGGTTTATGATTATGCCAACGACCCTAACCAGCTGATTCCTGTCAATGAAAAATATAGCCGTTACCAACGCAATTCAGATGGCACATATCGTGCGAAAAATAAACTGGCCAATCGTTGCTGGAAACTGTGGCATGCCAATGTGATCACCTGGGATGGCATGGTGGTGCCTTGTTGTTTTGATAAAGATGCAAGTCATCCGCTGGGAAATCTCCGCGATCAACCTTTCCGGCAGGTTTGGCAAAGTGATGCGTATAAGAATTTCCGTGCTTCCTTGATGATGAGCAGAAAAAACATAGATATTTGTTCCAACTGCAGCGAAGGGGTATCTGTATGGCAGGATTAATAACCATTTTAAGTTGATAAAATGACCCAAAAAATTTTTAATGAACGCCTAAGGCAAGTCTTTTTTTTTCTGCTTATTATTATCATTGGGATTTTGCTTGCTGTAGAATTACGTGCTTTCCTCCCTGGTATTGGCAATCCCCATTTATTTAAGTATAAATCTGCTGGCTCCCAAAATTCATGGTATAGCACAAAGTCAGGATAAGATCATGGATGGCATCAAGTTGGTAGGAGATAAAATCAAAGAACGTACTGGCTTTATCATTCTTACTGCTGAAAATGCCAAATGGATCACTGCTAAGATCACTTCTTTTGTTCCGGGAGTGATCAATTCCACTGCATCGGTTTTGACCAATCTTTTAATGATGTTCTTCTTACTGTATTATCTGCTGGTTTCCGGAAAAGATATCGAAAAGCATACCAGCCGTATCATTCCATTGAAAAGATCAAATATCAATATCCTGGCTGCAGAAACAAAAATGATGATTAAAGCCAATGCCCTGGGTATCCCGATAATATGCATCATACAGGGCAGTTTTGCTGCACTTGGCTATTGGATTTTTGGAGTTGAAAGCTGGGCGCTTTGGGGATTCCTTACCGGCGTTTTTGCATTTTTCCCTTTAGTGGGCACCATGATCATCTGGGTGCCATTGGTTTTGCTGATGTATGCGCAGGGATTAAACTGGCAGGCTACTGCCCTTTTGTTTTACAGTTTGCTCGTAACCGGAAATGTAGATTATATCGCAAGATTGGGGCTTATGAAAAAAATGGGGAATGTTCACCCGGTGGTAACGGTGTTGGGAGTTATTGTTGGGTTGAAATTATTCGGTTTTATCGGATTAATTTTTGGGCCTTTATTGATCAGTTATCTCATCGTTTTGATGAAAATCTATATCAACGAATTTGGCGAGAAAACACCTGTTGAAGAATTGGAAGAAGTGAAAATCGTTTCTAAAAAAGAGTAATTTCAAATGCCTTTTGATTTTTTACTATGGCGTAAAATCTATAAGTATATGAAGGTTTCAAAAAGTTCAAGTAAAAGGTGATTATGATGCTGTACATGAATTTATCTTAAATAGTTTATTTGCATTAACATTGCTGGCAGACAATTAATATTTTTGGCCACCTAAAACCGTAACATGGGTATTGAGCAGGATATTAATCAGGCCGTATTCAGGAATGAGTTACAAAAGTCGGTAATCAACCTGATATACACTTATAACTGGATGACAGAAAAAATGAATGCCATTTTCGACCGGGAGAGTATTACCGGTCAGCAGTTCAATATCCTTCGCATCCTTCGTGGGGCAGGAAAACCACTTTCTACTTTACAAATAAGGCAACGCATGCTGGATAAGATGAGCGATACCAGCAGGATTGTAGACCGGTTAGTACTGAAAGGCCTGGTGAAGAAAAATACTTGTGAAGATGACAAACGGCTGGTGGATGTTATTATTACAGAGAAAGGCAAAACACTGCTTCGGAAATTTGATGGATACCAGGAAGAAATGGATTGTGTTTTTGGTGCCCTTTCAACGGAGGAGGCAAAATCACTCAACCGTTTACTTGATAAAATCCGTTCCGCTGATGTGTAAGGTTTATGTGAGAAAGATATTAATGCTGGTTTCCTTTTCCTTGTGGTTTTGTAATCACCTCTATGCTCAAAAAATACTTCCCAAACCCGAAATGCGCGCCGTTTGGATCGCTACTATTGATAATATCGACTGGCCTCCATCTGCCGGTTTAAGTACTGAAGACCAAAAATCTTCTTTTGTCCGCTTACTGGATTTTCATCAGAAAATCGGCATCAATACATTGATTGTTCAGATCAGGCCCGCTGCAGATGCCTTTTATCCTTCTCCTTATGAACCCTGGAGCCAGTTTCTTACCGGCAAACAAGGAATTGCTCCTTCTCCTTTTTATGATCCACTGGAATTCATGATCACGGAAACGCATAAGCGAGGAATGGAATTTCATGCCTGGATGAACCCATACAGGGCAGTTTCTCATCTAAGGAACGCTTCTATTAGTAAGGATCATATCACCAGAAAACATCCGGAATGGTTTATCACTTATGGGGAGAAAAAATATTTTGACCCCGGTAACCCTTACGCACAAGAATTTGTATTAGATGTAGTGTCGGATGTTGTAAAACGGTACCGGGTAGACGCTATTCATTTTGATGATTATTTCTACCCTTATCCGATCCCGGGTAAAGTGTTTCCGGATTACCATAGTTTTCTGAAATATGGAAAAGGACGCAAACGTGATGATTGGCGGCGGAGCAATGTAGATTCTATCATATTCAGGTTGTACCGTACCATCAAGGTCGCTAACAAAGATTGCCAGTTCGGAATCAGTCCGTTTGGAGTTTGGCGAAACCAGGATAAAGATCCCAGAGGCAGTACAACCCAGGCAGGACCAACCAATTACGATTTCTTATATGCCGACATCCTGCTTTGGTTGCAGAAAGGCTGGATTGATTATGTAACGCCCCAGTTGTATTGGGAGATTGGTCATCCTGCTGCAGAATACCAGTTATTGGTTGACTGGTGGAGCAGGAATAGTTTTGGAAAGAATTGTTATATCGGACTTGGGCTTTATAAGGCAGGGTCGAATGCGGCCTGGAAAGATAAAACTCAGTTGCCCCGCCAAATTTTGAAAATTCGTGAAACTCCAAATATCAATGGGATGGCTTTTTTTAGCAGTAAGTCGCTCGAAAAAAACCTCAATGGCTGGAGTGATAGTTTAAGAACAAATTATTTTAGAGAACCGGCTTCTCCGCCAAAAATTCCATAACCTTAACTATCAGGGTTTTTTTCCTTCTAATCGGTTACATTCTGCAAGGCTTCCCAGCCTGAAACGAAAAGGGATACCGGTTTGTCGTTCCCATTTCCATTCCTGCCGGCAGAAAAAGGCGTAATCATGAACAGCATAATTCATCGGTATGATAGGCTTACCGGTTAATACGAAGCAGGAAGGAATTTTTTTATTATAATAATTGAATGAAAATGGCGTCTTAACTGTGCTTGGAAAGCTTGTTTTTTGGCAAAAAACTTGCTCAACCACAAAAATCGTGCAAAAAAATAAAAATAACATTTTAAGTTTCATTCTCCGGGATTCAATAATGTAAATTTACATTTTAATTACTGAATTCACTCCTACCAAAGCTGTTATACTCGATTTAAGTTTTTAAGTTATGGCACTTCAACAGGGTTTACATCAAAAGCTGCTTCAAAAGCTCTCTCCACAGCAGATCCAGCTGATGAAGTTGTTGCAGGTGCCCACTTCCCAGCTCGAGGAAAGGATCAAAGAAGAGATAGAGGAGAACCCGGCTCTTGAACAACAAGATGAAGACCAGGAAGACGAGTTTGAATTAAAGGATGAATTTGCAGAAAGCGATTCCGATGATTTTGAACCGGAAGGCAGCGAGGAAGAATACGAGAATATAGATATCAGCGAATACGTTCAGGAAGGTGATGATGAAGTTGGAGATTATAAATTAAGGGATGAACATTATCCTGAACTCGACGATAGCCGTGTTTTTCCCCATAAAGTGGAAGTGAGTTTCAATGAGCTGATGTTACAGCAACTGGGATTGCTCAAACTTAATGAAACCGAACAGAAAATTGCGGAACAGATTGTGGGAAGTCTGGATGACGATGGTTATCTCCGAAGGGAAGTAAATGCCATCATTGATGACCTTGCCTTCCGCCAGAATATTGAAACGGATGAGGATACGGTGAAAAGAATAATTACCATTATTCAACAGTTCGATCCGCCGGGAGTAGGTGCACATGATTTAAAAGAGTGTTTGCTCATCCAATTGTACCGAAAGAGAGACCTTGGGCAAGATGTGAACATGGCCATCAAAGTAATGGAAAAGTATTTTGATGAATTTACTAAAAAGCATTTCGAGAAAATTGAAAAAGGCCTTTCCCTAAACGATGAACAACTGAGAGAAATCATCAATCAGATCATACGGCTCAATCCTAAGCCCGGGAATCTGGTTGGCGATTCTGATAAAGGAGAAAATTATGTGATACCCGATTTCTTTATCCTTAATCATGCCGGACAGCTTGAAATAACACTAAACAGCCGTAATGCACCCGATTTGCGGGTAAGTGAAGGTTACCGGGATATGCTCAAAGCTTACGATAAGGGCTCCAAAAAAGATAAAGGACAAAAAGAAGCGGTCATTTTTATCAAACAAAAAATTGATGCAGCCAAATGGTTTATTGATGCCATCAAACAACGGCAGCAAACGTTGATGCATACCATGGAGGCGATCATGAATTACCAGTATGAATTCTTTTTAACGGGTGATGAAACTACCCTTAACCCGATGATCCTTAAAGATATTTCTGAAAAAACCGGGTTGGATATCTCTACTGTCAGCCGTGTGGCCAACAGTAAATTTGTACAAACAGAATTCGGAACCTATCGGCTGAAATTCTTTTTCAGTGAAAGTTTACAAACTGAAAGCGGGGAAGAAGTAAGTACGAGGGAAGTGAAGAAGATCCTTGCAGATATGATTGATGAAGAATCGAAAAAGCAACCTTATAGTGATGAAAAGCTTACGGATATGTTGCAGGAAAAAGGGTATAATATCGCCCGAAGAACGGTTGCAAAATATCGCGAACAGTTGAATATCCCGGTTGCCAGGTTAAGGAAGATTTTATAAAATAAAAATCATGAACAAAAGTTTTGATGTGGAAGATAAATTGGTTTTCGAAAAACCAACTACGGCAGGTAAACTTTTCTCCATTTTTTTCTCCTGGGTTTTTCATCCGGTATTCATGCCGCTTTATGTCAGCATGTTCCTGCTTTATGTACATCCGGATGCCTTTGCAGGTTTTTCAGCCATGGCAAAGAAGCAAACTTTGCTGATTGTGGTACTGAACCTTATTGCTTTTCCTGTAATCAGTGTTTTATTGTTGAAAGCCCTGGGGTTTATTGATTCTTTTTTCCTTCGTACCCGTAAAGACAGGATCATTCCCTATATCGCTTCAGGTATCTTTTTTTTCTGGGCATATACAGTTTTCCGCCAGCAGCCTCAGTATCCACTATTATTTACCGCATATGTTTTCGGTATTTTCCTGGCTTCATCAGCGGCCTTGCTGGCTAACATCTATTTTAAGGTAAGTATGCATGCCATCGGATTGGGTGGATTGCTGGGTTTTTTCCTGATCTTACTTTTTCATCAATCCATGTTAATGAGCTGGCCGCTTAGTTTGGCATTATTAATTACTGGTATGGTATGTTCTGCGCGTTTAGTAGGAGGGCATCATCAACCATTTGATATTTATGCAGGCTTATTGTTAGGAATCTTTACACAACTGATAGCTTCATGGGTTTTGGTATGAATCATTTATTGGATACTTTTGTATGCTGGTTTAAAATTTTAATTCACATCATATGAAATACAATAAATTATTTACCGCGCTGATAAGCATTGTAGCTGTAAGTTGTAACTCTGCACAAAAAGACCCTGCCCGTCAGGATGTAACCATAACGGTTCCCGGTAACGACAGCAGTATGCAAACCGGCGATAAGTCCATCTATAAAAATATAGCCTTCGCAAGTACTACTGATCTGGTTTGTGGTATGCCGGTATCTGCAGGCGTGTCGGATACGGCTGTATACCAGAACAAAGTTTATGGTTTTTGTGCATCAGAATGTAAGGCAGAATTCCGGAAGGATCCGGCTTCTTATATCGCAAAAAAATAAGAAGAGGCTGTATCAAAACTATTTGGTACAGCCTTTTTTCATTTTACTCATTATTGAGTTTTTAATTTTTGCGAAGAGAAGATTTTTTAAGAAACGTGTTTTTAAGAAGTGATTTTGCAGCTATTAAGCTGCATTTTTTAG
>JAPLEF010000150.1 GCA_026391525.1 Sphingobacteriales bacterium | reverse complement strand
GGATACACTGATTGTATGAACACCCGGTGCCACAGCTGAGAAGCTCACCGATGGCCATGTTATGGTTGTTGTTCCGTCTAAGGTATATGAGTTACCCGCTCCTAATGGAGCAGTTACTGTAATCGTTCCCGTTGCAACGGCACAAGTAGGTTGGGTTACCGTTGCTGTTGGAGTAGCTGCCAATGGATTTACAGTTACCACTATCGCATTAGATGTTGCGCTTGGGCAACCTTCTAAACTGGTTGATACTACCGTATAACTGCCCGAAGCATTAACCAGCAATGTAGTTCCGGTTTGGCTACTGATAGGTGAGCCATTCAAATACCATTGGTTGCCGGTTGCTGCATTTGAACTCAGTGTAACTGAACCGCCTGCACAGAATGATATCGGGCCTCCAGCCGCTGCTACCGGTGAAGCCGGTGAAGCAGCAACCGTTAATGTACCATTTTCATATACAATATTGTAATTCGGAATAGAATCAGTGAATACAACATTTGATGGAACTATTTGGTAACTACCTCCGGGCAAGTTTCCACTGCCCATATTTGCATTCAGATTATTCAAGATAGTATAATCCGGACCACCAGCAATCGAAACACTATCAGCATCGTCATATTTATAAAAAGTATTGATACTACGATATAGAGGCTGCACCCCGGTACAGGTTATGGAAGTATCATTCGCTTTAACGGTAAGAGTAGCAGGAAGGATGGTTAAATTTCCTAAGCCATAATTGATATCAAAATTTTCAGATATCAGTACCCCGGGACCAATTAGCCAGTTACCTACCGTGTAGCCGGATATCATGTTCAATGATTGGTAACCGGAAAGAGAATCGGCATCCGGACCAAACACATCCAGTGAATCTACGATGAGCAAGGTATTTTCGTTGGTTTCGGTATTGAAGCTGCTGCTGTTTACAGCCTGGCGTGCATTCACTGCCTGACGGGCATTTACAGCCTGACGGGCATTCACCGTGGCCGAACCATTCACTGCCTGACGGGCATTGATGGCCGCTTTACTGTTTACCGCCTGGCGGGCATTTACGGCCTGACGCGCATTTCGTAACACCGCATTAGCCGAATCAACTTGATATTCAAATACCGATTCTGGTGCAACTGGCACTACCGTAATGGTGTCGTAAACAATTCCATTTACCGCCTGCCTTGCATTTACAGCCTGACGGGCGTTAGTAGCTGCTTTTCCGGTAGCCATGAAACTCATGTTTACAAAATCGGCAGCAGTTAAAGTAACTCCATTCACAGCCTGACGGGCATCTACTAAAATCAAGGTGTTCGAAATGGTTGCCTGGTGATTATCTTTCAAGGAATCCAGGAAGGCTGCCCTGTCGCTCACAGCGATATTTGTAGCATCGTAATCGTAATTGAATTTCATTGCCCTTCCTGCGATTTTCTCGCCATAAATCAAAGTGGTATCACGCGGGGTGATGGTGATGGGCATTCGATTGATGGTTAATACGCCATCAATAAATTGATAATTGTATAATGCAGCTAAGGCTTGCGACGCAGGCAAACTCAAATCAGTTACGCTTGAACTTGCACGGCGGAAATACAATCCAATATTACTAAAGGTATTTGCTGAAGTGCTGAAAGTAACATTGGTTAAGCCAAGGCTATTCAGCGTCAAGCCTGTTGTATTCAAAGGCTGGTCGTTGATGGTAACTTCAAAAGTATAAGGAGGATTTTTTTCTCCAAAAAGTTTCGTAGCATTGTTAACAATCACTTTTACATTTTGAGGAATAGTTCCAAAGAAGTACAAAGAATCACTGGTGCCTCCATCCAACGCACTATTGGTTAGTGGCGGATTGTACACTGTCAATGGCGGATTACCAATGAATGCAGGGATGTTGGCAGTAAGCTGGTTACCATTAACTACCACTGCAGGTATGGTATCATATTGAAAAATCACTGAAGCGTTATTGGCAAAATATTCTCCATTGATCACAACAGTAACCGGATTGGTTCCAGGCGTGAAGGAAGAATCCTGCAAACTCATTGAAACAACCTGAGGGAAAGGATTAGAGAAACTTTGTAAGGCATCATCGGCCTGTATGAATCCTGCACCCGTATTCACATCATAACCAGGTGTGCTCATATCAATAGCTGTTGATTGTAATACCGTTTTCATTTCAGCTGCTGTGAATGGCACGTTATCGAAATATTTTTTCCTGGCTTCCTGAACCAATGCTGCAACTGCGGCGGCATGCGGTGCTGCGGCGGAAGTACCGAAGAAATTCGGGAATTGATCATTATCTATATTCACTCCACCAAAATCAACTGTAGTATTCACGCCGTTTGGTGCCACGAGATCTGGCTTATTACGGTTCACACCATCTACTTCATTACCACCACGCGAGGAGAATGAAGCAACGGTTGGAGGATTTACTCCGTATGCTGGCGTATTGGTATACAGTGCAGCACCCACGGCAATTGCACTGGCTGCATTGGCTTGTCCGATAATAGTACCATTTCCCTGGTTGTAATTTAGTATGGTACCATCTCCACGGAAGATCACATATTTGAACTTCACATTTCCATTTCCGGATTTACGGGTAATAATGATTTTTGCATTTATGGTAGATTTCACTACGAAAGGCAGGATCTCCAATGGATCTCCTTCAAAATTATTCCTGTTGAATCCAAACAATTTATTGCCGAACTGATCGGCCAGGTAAATATCCAGGTCATTTTGAGCACCGGCACTCTCGCCAATAGAATAGAAAGGATCATCCCATTGCAAAGCGATAGTGTAAGTGCCTTTCAGTAAACTTACACTTTGGAAAACGGATCCGCCAAAATTATGAGCCGTACCTATAAAATTGGGTGGAGCAGTAGTTGGATTGAATATGCCCTCGTAAGATTTAACACCAAAGTTACCAGCGGAAGTAAAATAACTTACACCTGATGCCGTAACATCTTCTACTGCTTTTGCAACAACACCATCAGTAAAGAAAGGCTCAGTTAAATAGGTGATATCATCCACAATGATATTGCAACCTGAATCGCGCAAAGATTTGATTCCGTCTGCAAAGTGACCGGCGCTTACAAAACCTGAACGGAAAACCAATTCGGCATCTGGAGCCACGTCGTGTACAATTTGCAACATCGCCCTTCCTTCATCTGTTGCTTTACCGTAAGGAAATTCTGCAGAAAGAATTACAGGTTTATTATAATTGGCATTGCCTGCTCCCGGCAGATCTCCATTAATGATATCTGTTTGTGCAGGATTGCCAAACTTGGTATTGTAACTATCCGACATTACGCCAATCTTAATACCCTTTCCCGAAAGCTTCCAGGCTTGCTTGGCTTTATCTCCCGCCATAGCCTTATCTCCCTGCGTTATGGTTAAACCAGTGTTGAACTAAACCTTCGGTAGCCTTTCTCCCCTTTTACTTTAAGATGGAACTTTAAAGTTCATTAAAACTTTAAAAAATGAGCACCATCAAAACGGAGTACAATACCATTGTAGCTCAGGCAAAGAAAGGCGTACCGGG
>JAPLEF010000032.1 GCA_026391525.1 Sphingobacteriales bacterium | reverse complement strand
AAGACTGAAATTGACCACAGGAGAAAATCTTCTCATTGAAAAAATTCAAGAAAAACTGAAACTTCAGGATGGCATTCAATACCGTGCAGTAGTCATCAATTCTGCAAATGAATCATGGCAGATATTTTTCTCTATAAAAAAGTATACAATTAATTTGAAACAATAGAACAGAACCCGTAAAATCAAGATTTTATGCTACTCAAACTATCTACTTATTATGCAAAATTAATTGCGCTGGCGTTTCTATGTATGTTTTCTGTTTCAGGATTTGCGATGTTAGTAAATCCACACTATAGAATATCTAACAATAAATTCTATGCTGGCTTATACTCTAATTATTCTTTGGGGAGTAAAAAAAATGAGAATAGATCTGAAGAAATAATATCAACAAACAATTCAGTTCTCAAACCCAGCACCAAAGAATTAAAAAGTAATATACTTTATGCTGATGCCAAACCGGACAGCTTGCAAATTGGCGGCCCTGGCCAACCTGAAATGAGTACTTTTAAATCAGTTGGTGCAGATAACATGGTTTCATTATTTTCCGGTGATTTTAACTACAATATTCCATTGATGGACGTGGGTGGTTATCCTATCAATGCATTTTATAATAGCGGAATTGGAATGGATGACGAGGCATCATGGGTTGGTCTTGGCTGGAACATCAATCCTGGAACCATCACAAGAAATATGCGGGGTGTTCCTGATGATTTTAATGGTAAGGATATCATAGAAAAACACCAATTTGTAAGTGCGGATAGAACCTGGGGTGTTTCTGGGGGTTGGGGTGCGAAATTTGCGGGTTTCCCACTTAGTGCTGATATAAATTTAGGTCTTTCATTCAACAACAAATTGGGCGTTGCTGCTGAAGTTGGTGTACATCCATCATTAAATATATCAGCAAAATCTGCAGATGGTAAAACAATGGGGCTTACTTATGGAGGAAGTCTCAGCCTGAACATGAATTCAAGAACTGGGGCATCAATAACTCCATCAATAAGCTTAGGTCTTAAAGACAAAGATGCAACAAGCGGTGAAACAACCACTACCTCAGTTGGAGCAGGATTTAGTTACAGCTCAAGAATGGGTATTAGCAGCATGCATGTTACAGGGGGTGTTAAAAAATCAATAGAAGCCTATAAAACGAATGAAGATAAAAAAAATGTACTTGATTGGGCCAATAGTGGGGAAGCTGATACTTATAAACATAGTTCATCCATTTCTTTCTTGTATCCTACCATAACGCCTTCAACTAATATTGTTTTTACAAGAAGATGTTTTAACGTCAACCTCTCCATAGGGGGGGAAGCATTTGCTTTCAACGGACATGGAAGGTTTGCCGGATATTATATGGAGAACTTCGTTGATGAAGATGATCAAATTACAGAACATCCTGCATTTGGATTTTTACACTATCAAAAAGCGAATGGGGATAAGAATGCAATGCTTGATTTTAACAGGACGAACGAAACTTCTTACACCCCGGCCACTCCAGCAATTGCAATGCCTATGTATACTTATGATATTTTTAGTATTAATGGCGAAGGCACGGGCGGAGTTTTTCGGGCATATCGGAACGATTTAGGTTTTATGAGGGATGCCAGCACAGAATCCAAAGATCAAAACGGGTCCGTTGGCTTGGATTTGGGTTTTGGGGGTGTTGCTCATGGAGGAGTAGAATTGAGTTATGCTCACTCACCTACCAATATTGGCGGTTGGTATCAAAATAATCTTGCTGCAACTAGTATGGAGTTTAAGGCAAATGAAGGAATTGATGAAGCGGTATATTTCAGAAACCCTGGCGAAAAGTTCAGCACGAGACAGGAGAACACAGGTGATTGGTTTTTTAACTAATGAAGAAGCAGAGAAAGTTGGATTTGATAAACAAATTGCTTGTTATTCTGCTGAAGGACAAATTTATGAAAACAAGGTTTTATTTGGGGTAGACTGCTATAAAGACGGCGTAACCTTTATCGATAGAAATGTAGATAATAATCCAAATCCTACAGGTAAAAAGTATAAAAAATCTCATCATATTTCTGAAATCAATGTTTTAGGTACCGATGGACGTAAATATGTATATGGTATACCGGTTTACAACACTACCCAAACCGAGGCAACATTTAGTATAAGCAACCGTATCCAGGATACACGTTTTAGTGCTTATACTCCTGGTCAAGATGATATTGTAG
>JAPLEF010000185.1 GCA_026391525.1 Sphingobacteriales bacterium | reverse complement strand
TTTGCTTGGTAATGGTGATGCTGGAAATGTCCCTGTCTATTTTTAAGAAGTTTACAATGTTTTTCAAAGCCAGAACCGAATGCCAGAATATGAAATAGAAGCTGAAACCGAGTAGCATAGGTAAATTGAATAGTATCACTAAAATGAAAGCAAATTGAAAGAGAAAGTTTCCGGTTTGTTTTTCATCTGCAGGATTGATAACAAAATAGGCAAAGCAAAAAATGAAAAATTGAAATCCGGCCAAAGACATGATGAAGTAACGGTTATCGCTGATCCAGTTAATCAAACTTACATTCGCCCTTCCCGATTCAAATTCATTGAACATAGGGATCAAAACATCAAAGTTGTTCAATAAAATAACCGAGAGTATTACAAGGCCATAACTGAGTACAAATAACTTTCCTGAAATATTTTGGGTATTGAATTGGTGTAAGTCGGTTTCTCCGAAGTGATAGGCAGCTATAACGATGAAAAGCATGTTCCCAATTACGGGAAAAAACCAAAGAATAACTGCAAAAATCAACAGTTTGCTCAGGTATTTGAAAAGGAATAAAAAATAATTGAACGGTTTCTTATTGAGCATGGTGGTTTTGTTGGCAACCAGCATATCTGCAGCACCATGTGGTATACCAAGCAAAAGGATACCAACGAGAAAAAGTAAGGTTTGTACTTGAACAGGAATAGGAATAATCCAAATATGTACGATACTGAGCAGTGCTCCGGAGAGGAGCATCAGGATTTTAATCATGGTTTTAAAATTAAAGCAGCACTTTAAAAAAGTGCTGCTTTGTTTTAATTATGATATTGTGGTGTGCTGGCTCGATTTATCACTTTGAGCTAAAGCATAAATCACCAAACCAAATCCTATTTTATTGATAGCGTCACCAATATTGTAAACAATATCAAGCGATACCCCTTCTAAAACTTTCATTCCGAACAATCCTCCTTCGGTACCTGCGATGTAGCCAATTGGGTAAATTGCCCAGCCTACAAGTACAAACCAGGCAAGCATTTTATTTGCCTTTGCAACAGCAGGTCCGGCGTTATTGGCAAGTTTAGCCACTTCACCAAACCAAACCAGATAAACAATATAGAAATACCCCAAACTGCTGATGAATCCCCAGATCCAGCTTTGCTTTTCGGTAGGATAGATGGCTTCACCTATGTAACCTGTAACCAGCATGAAAACCGATGCGAAAATCAATTTCCAAAGCAGACCTAATTTGGCACCTGCTTTTTTGGTGATGAGGTAAAATTCAACGCACATTAATGGAACGGTTAATAACCAATCTACATAACGAAAGAAAGTAGGTGATTGACCGGTGGCGAGATTGTAATCTCTCATGTAATAGTAATGCACCGCGGCAATAAATGTGATGAGCCCGGATACCAAAATTGATGTTCTCCACTTTTTATCAGTGTTGCTCATTTCAAAAAAGAAAAAAACTGCTGCAGCCATCATGGCCATGCAGCCAATAAAAAAGGTGAACGCAACATAATCTGTGTTTGAAATGGGTTTGATGTCGAGAAGTGTAAATTGCATAATTGGATATTTTAGGTTAAAAATTGGTTACAAAATTCAGGGATAGGGTGCTTTTTTAACATTTAAATATTAAAATAGTTGTGAATCCGGTTTTTTTTTCCT